>DDKN01000107.1 GCA_002339725.1 Thiobacillus sp. UBA2597 | reverse complement strand
TACGCCAAATAAAAATGGACCCGAATGGGTCCATTTTTATTTGGCGGAGACGGTGGGATTCGAACCCACGATGCAGGTTTTGCCCGCATACTCCCTTAGCAGGGGAGCACCTTCGGCCTCTCGGTCACGTCTCCAAAAACGCAGTTTCGGTGCAGGCCGGAACCGAAACGTCCCGCATTCAGGCGGGATAAGGCCGCGCAAGGATACCCGCGCGGCCCTTAAAAAGCAATTAAACGGCCGGGGCCTTGTGGCTCCGGCCGCCCGCTGGCGCGGGCTTAACATCGGCTGAGCCGATGTTAAGCCTTCGCCGAAACTTCTTTTTCCAATTCGAAGGCCTGATGCAGCGCGCGTACGGCCAGTTCCATGTACTTGTCCTCGACCACGACGGAGATCTTGATTTCCGAGGTGGAGATCATCTGGATGTTGATGTTCTCGGCGGCCAGGGCCTTGAACATCTTGCTGGCGATGCCGGCATGGGTGCGCATGCCGACGCCGACGATGGAGACCTTGGCGATCTTGTCGTCGCCGATCACCTCGCGCGCGCCGATCTCGTCCTTGACGCCATTGAGCACTTCCATGGCCTTCTTGAACTCGTTGCGGTGCACGGTGAAGGAGAAGTCGGTGGTGCCGTCATGGCCGACGTTCTGCACGATCATGTCGACGTCGATATTGGCATCGGCGATCGGGGCCAGGATGTGGCCGGCCACGCCGGGCTTGTCGGGCACGCCCAGGATGGTGAGCTTGGCCTCGTCGCGGTTGAAGGCGATGCCGGAGATGATGGGCTGTTCCATGGTGTCTTCCTCGAACGTGATCAGCGTGCCTTCGCCTTCCTCCTGGAAGCTCGAGAGCACGCGCAGTTTAACCTTGTACTTGCCGGCGAATTCGACCGAGCGGATCTGCAGCACCTTGGAGCCGAGACTGGCCAGTTCCAGCATTTCCTCGAAGGTGATGGTGTCGAGTTTGCGCGCCTCGGGCACGATGCGCGGGTCGGTGGTGTAGACGCCGTCGACGTCGGTGTAGATCTGGCACTCGTCGGCTTTGAGCGCCGCGGCCAGGGCCACGCCGGTGGTGTCCGAGCCGCCGCGGCCCAGGGTGGTGATGTTGCCCTTCTCGTCGACGCCCTGGAAGCCGGCGACCACCACGACATGGCCGCTGTCCAGGTCGCGCCGCATGTTTTCCTCATCGATGGCGAGGATGCGGGCCTTGGTGTGGGCGTCGTCGGTCAGGATGCGGACCTGGGCGCCGGTGTAGCTCTTGGCCTTGAGGCCCAGGTCTTTCAGCGCCATGGCCAGGAGGGCGATGGTGACCTGCTCGCCGGTGGAGAGCAGCACGTCCAATTCGCGCGGGTCCGGCTCTTTCTGGATCTCCTTGGCCAGGCTGATCAGGCGGTTGGTCTCGCCGGACATGGCGGAGACCACGACGACCACCTGGTGCCCCAGCATCTTGAATTTGGCGACCCGCTCGGCCACGTTGCGGATGCGCTCGATGGAGCCGACCGACGTGCCGCCGTATTTTTGGACAATCAATGCCATGATGGTGGAAACAAGCGCTTGAAAAAACTGCAATTCTACCCGATCGCGGGCGCCGCCAGCCAGCGGCCGAAGATTGAAACTTTCGCGCGCTGCCGCTAGTCTTAGGGCTGTTTTCCTCACTGCACGGAGCCAACCCGCATGCAACCGCAATACGACCTGACCGGCTATAACGCCTCGACCACCCTCGACGTTTCCCGCAACAAGGTCCTGCGCAACACCTACATGATGCTGGGCCTGACCATGATCCCGACCCTGCTCGGCGCCCTGGTCGGCCTGTCCATGGACTTCAGCTTCATGGCGGGCAGCCCGATCCTGTCCACCATCCTCATGCTGGCGGTGATGTTTGGCCTGTTCTTCGCCATCAACGCCACCCGCAACAGCGCCATGGGCGTGGTCCTGCTGCTGGCCCTCACCGGCTTCATGGGCCTGATGCTGGGCCCGGTGCTGCAGGTGGCCCTGAGCCTGAAGAACGGCGGCGAGATCGTCGGCCTGGCCGCGGCCGGCACCGGCGCCATCTTCTTCACCCTGGCCGGCATCGCCACCGTGACCAAGAAGGACTTCAGCTTCATGGGCAAGTTCCTGCTGGTCGGCATCGTGCTGCTGATCGTCGCCAGCCTGGCCAACCTGTTCTTCCAGATCCCGGCCCTGGCCCTGACCCTGTCCGCCGTGGCGGTGCTGCTGTTCTCGGCCTTCATCCTGTACGACGTCTCCCGCATCGTGAACGGCGGCGAGACCAACTACGTCATGGCCACCCTGGCGATCTACCTCGACATCTACAACCTGTTCGTCAACCTGCTGCAGCTGCTCATGGCCTTCATGGGCGAGCGGGAATAACGGCGCAGGACCTTGAAAAAGGCGGCTTCGGCCGCCTTTTTTGTTGGTTTTGCGCTAGGGCGGGATAGCGCAGCCTAATGCGTCCTACAACTCCGGGGATTGCCCTCTATCCTAACTCTCTGGTGAAGACCCTACCCTTCGGTACCCCGCTTGCGGGGGAGCACCCTGAAGGGCAGAAAAGGGACGCAGCCGCTTCGCGGTTGCCTCTTACCGCTCGAACAGGGCGATGGATTCGACGTGCGCCGTGTGCGGGAACATGTTGGCCACGCCGGCCGCCTTGAGCGCATAGCCCTTCTGATGCACCAGCACCGCGGCGTCCCTGGCCAGGGTGGCCGGGCTGCAGGAGACGTAGACGATGCGGCGCGGGCCGCCCTGCTCGGGCAGCGACTTCACCAGTTCGATGGCGCCGTCGCGCGGCGGGTCGATCAAAAGCTTGTCGAAGTGGCCCAGGGCGGCGTAGCCCTCCGGCGTCATCTGGAACAGGTCGGCGACGCGGAATTCGGTGTTGCCGGCCAGGCCGTTGCGCTTGGCGTTCTCCACGGCGCGCTCGACCAGGCCGGCGCTGCCCTCGATGCCCAGCACCTGGGCACCCGAGCGGGCAATGGGCAGGGTGAAGTTGCCCAGGCCGCAGAAGAAGTCGGCGATGCGTTCGCCCGGCCGGGCATCCAGCATGCGCATGGCGCGCCGCACCAGCATGCGGTTGATGCCGTGGTTGACCTGGGTGAACTCGGTCGGCCGGAAGGGCATGACGAGATCGAATTCCGGCAGGCTGTAGCTTAGTTCCGGCGCATCGAGTGGATGAAAGGGATAGGCGGTGTCCGGCCCCTTGGGCTGCAACCAGAACTGCACGCCGTGTTGCTCGGCGAAGGCGCGCACCTTCACTTCGTCCTGGGCCGACAGGGGTTCCAGGATGCGCAGCACCAGCACCGTGACGGTGTCGCCCTGGGCCAGTTCGATCTGGGGCAGCCGGTCGCGGATCGACAGCTCGGCGACCAGTTCGCGCAGCCGCGGCAGCAGGGCGGAGACGTGGGGCGGCAGCACCTCGCAGCTCGTCATGTCGGCGACGAAACTGCTGCGTCTTTCGTGGAAGCCGACCAGCACGCCGCCCTTCTTGGGAACAAAGCGCACCGACAGCCGGGCGCGGGTGCGGTAGCCCCAGGCCGGGCCGTGGATGGGCGAGAGCATGATTTCCGGCGTGACCTTGCCGATGTGTTTGAAACAGTCTTCCAGCACCCGCTGCTTGGCGGCGACCTGGGCCGATTCGTGCAGGTGCTGGTGCGAGCAGCCGCCGCAGAGGCCGAACCAGGGGCAGCGGGGGACCACCCGGTTGGCACTGGCCTTGACGATCCGGGTGGCCTGGGCCTGCTCGTAGGCCGGCTTCTTGCGGTAGCTGGCGTGGATGACCAGCTCGCCCGGCAGGCCGCCCTCGACGAAGATGGCCTTGCCGTCCAAGTGCGCGACGCCGCGGCCCTCGTGGTCGAGCGATTCGATGTAGAGCGGTGGGGTGGGTGTGGTGCTCATTGCTTGATGTTTTGCGTAGGGTGCGTTCCACGCACCACAAACAAACGGTGCGTGGAACGCACCCTACGGATCAGTCCTGCCAGGCCGCCAGGAATTCTTTCCAGTGCGCAGCGCCGATGCCGGACAGCGTGTCGCGCACCACCTGCAGCTCGCGTTCGTACTGCTCGTGGGTCAGCATGCCGCGCATCAATTGGAAGCGCAGGTAGACCAGATAGGTGTTGGCCACGTCGGTCTCGCAGTAGTCGCGGATCGCCGCGATCTGGCCGGCCTGGTAGGCCTCCCACACGCGGCTGCCGTCCATGCCCAGCTTGCCGGGAAAGCCGAACAGCTTGGCCAGTTCATCCAGCGGCGCGTTGGCCCGGGGCTGGTACAGGGCCAGGAGGTCCATCAGGTCCAGGTGCCGGGTGTGGTAGCGGCTGATGTAGTTGTTCCACTTGAAGTCCTTGTCGTCCTCGCCCATATCCCAATAGCGCGGCGCGGTGACCTTGTGCCGCATGGCGCGGTAGTGCAGCACCGGCAGATCGAAGCCGGCCCCGTTCCAGGACACGATCTGCGGCGTGTATTTCTCGATGCCGTCGAAGAAGCGCTGGATGATCTCCGCCTCAGCGGCCTCGGGTTCGGACAGGGAAAACACCTTGAAGCCATCCCTGGCGCGCAGGGCGCAGGAGATGGTGACCACGCGCTGCAGATGCAGGGGCAGGAAATCGGAGCCGGTCTTCTGCCGACGGAACAGCAGGGCCATTTCGCCGACGTCGTGGTCCGTGGTGTCCGGGCCCACGTCGTAGAGGCGGCGCAGGCCCTCGATGTCGGGGATGGTTTCGATGTCGAAGACGAGAACGGGCGTCATGGCTGACCCTGCTGCAAAAAGGGTGTAATTTTACCTGCTCAAGGCGAGGAGGAGCCATGGACACACGCTGGCATGTGGCAACAGACGAGGCGGACTGGCTGCGCCAGGCCCTGGATCATGTGCGGAGCGCCGAGGCCCGCGCCCTGGCCGGGCGCGGCGCCTTCCACATCGTGCTGGCGGGGGGCGGCACGCCACGCAAGGTCTACGAACAGCTGGCCCGGGAGCCGCACGACTGGGCCCGCTGGCATGTCTGGTTCGGCGACGAGCGCTGCCTGCCGGCCAATGACCCGGAGCGCAACAGCCGGATGGCTTTCGAGGCCTGGCTGTCCAAGGTGCCGATCCCGCCGGCGCAGATCCATGTCATTCCGGCCGAGCTCGGCGCCGCGGTCGCGGCCGAGCGTTATGCCCGGGAATTGGCGGGGGTGCATGCCTTCGATCTGGTGCTGCTCGGTCTGGGCGAGGATGGCCATACCGCCAGCCTGTTTCCCGGCCACGACTGGGGCGAGGCCATCGATGCGCCGCCGGTGCTGGCCGTGTTCGATGCGCCCAAGCCGCCGGCCGAGCGGGTGAGCCTGTCGGCGCGTCGGCTCAACTGCGCCTGTGTCGTCCTGTTCCTGGTCGCCGGGGCGGGCAAGCGCGAGGCCGTGAAGGCCTGGCGCGGCGGGGTGGCGCTGCCGGCGGCGGCCATCCGGCCGGCCTGCGGGGTCGATGTGCTGCTCGACCCCGCCTCAGCAATGGTCTAACAGGGCCTCCAGCTCGGCCCCGGTGAAGCCGGCCTGCAGGCGCGCCGCGGTATTCACCGGCCGGCGCGGTCTGGGCGCCCGGTAGCGGTCGAGCAAATCGCGATAGGCGCTTTCCGGCTCCAGGCCGCGCTGCCTGCACAAATGGCGGAACCAGCGGTCGCCGGTCGCCACGTGCGCGACTTCATCACGCAGGATGATGTCGAGGATGGCCACCCCGGCGGCATCGCCATAGCCGCGCAGCTTCTGCTGGATTTCGGGCGTGGCATCCAACCCGCGTGCCTCCAGCAGGCGCGGCACCAGGGCCATGCGCGCCAGGGGGTCGTGCGCGGTGGCGCGCGCCATCTGCATCAGGCCGTCGTGGGCGGGAAAGTCGCCGTAGTCATGGCCCAGGCTGCGCAGGTGAGCGCGCAGCAGGCTGAAGTGATGCGCCTCTTCCGCCGCCACCTGCAGCCAGTCGCGATAGAAGCCGTCGGGCAGGCCGGGGTAGCGGCAGACGGCATCGAGCGCCAGGTTGATGGCGTTGAATTCGATATGGGCCAGGGCATGGATCAGCGCGGCATGCCCCGTGCGGTCGCGCAGGGTGCGCCTGGCCACCTGGTCAGGCGGCACCAGGGGCGGCCGCTCGGGCCGGCCGGCGAGATCGGGCGCGACCGGCTCGATACTGTCGGCGGCCTGCAGTCGGCCCGTGTTCCACTCGGCCTGGAGCCGGGCCGCGCCGGCCAGCTTGGCTTCGACATCGCGCTCGGCCAGCACGGCACGCGCCGCGGCATGGACGTCGCGCGCGTCGGGCATCAGCGGTATTCGACCAGTTCGGTCAGGGGCAACCGGCGCTTCTCGTGCGGTTTCTCGGCGCAATAGCCGATCGGCAGGATCAGCGCGACCTCGTACTGTGCCGGGTCGATCTGCAGAATCGCTTTCACCTGGTCCGGCAGGAAGCCGCCGATGGCGCAGGAATCGAGGCCGGCCGCCGTGGCCGCGAGCATCATGTTGGCGGCCGCGATGTGGCACTGGCTCACGCTCCAGGCGCGCACATCGGTGGCCGCATGAAAACTGCGATAGTTGTTGAGCGCCTGTGCCAGTTGCTCGTCCGGATATTCCCGTTCCAGCAAACGGCGCAGGTAGGGCGAATCGGGATCGAGCTCGGCCAGCTTGGCCAGGATGACGATGACTGCCGCGGCGCCGCCGACCTGAGCCTGTTGAAAACAGGCCCCCTGCAAGGCCTGCTTGAGCTCGGGCGATTGCACCACGATGAATTTCCAGTGTTCCAATCCGAAGGACGAGGGGGACAGGCGGCCCGCCTCCAGCACGAATTCGAGGTCCTGAGACGCGATCGACCGGCCCGGCTCGAACACATGGCAGGCGTAGCGGCGATGGAAAAGCTCGGCGAGTTGCTGCTTCATAATGGGGCCTGGATGGGACAGGCGCGCATTGTAACCTTAAGCATTTGAACGAACGGACAAAACCAGACTCGCGGCAGGGGTATCGATGGCGACGTTCGCACTGCGCGTGTTCGCGCCGGGCCGGGCCGGGGCGGGGCTGAGCGCCCGGGGCCGCGTGGCCGGCCCGTATTTGCACTTGGAGGCGGCGGGACTGAGTCTGACCGTGCCGCTGTCCGCGCTCCGGGTCAAGGCGGCCGGATTCGACGGGCACCAGTGGCTGCTGGAATGGGACTCGGCCGACGGCTTGTGTTCCGCCCTGGTGCAGAGCGAGGCCGGCATCCAGGCCCTGCGCGCCAGCGCGCCGGCCCCCCTGGCTCGGCAGTTGCAGGCGGCGGGCCGCCGCGCAGAAAGCCGGCGCCGCCGCTGGCACCTGGCCCTGCTGGCGGCGGCCCTGGTACTGGCCCTGCCTTTTCTCGCCCTGCTCGCCTTCTGGCTCAATGCCGAGCGCATCGCCGGCTGGGCGGCCGACCGGGTCAGCCTGAGTCAGGAGCAATATCTGGGTGACATGGCCTTCGCCCAGCTGCGGCCGCAGTTGAAGCTGATCGAGCAGGGCCCGGCCCTGGACATGGTGCGTGAAGTGGGCGAGCGGCTGACCGCCGGTTCGCGCTATCGCTATCAGTGGTTCGTCGCGCAAGACCAACAAGTCAATGCCTTCGCGCTGCCCGGCGGCTATGTCGTGGTGTTCAGCGGCCTGATCGAGCAGGCGCAAAGCCCGGAGGAGATCGCCGGGGTGCTCGCGCACGAGGTGCAGCATGTCGAGCAGCGTCACAGCCTGAAGAGCCTGTTGCATGGCCTGGGTTGGCGCGCCCTGCTGTCGCTGGCCCTGGGCGACTTCGCCGGCGGCGTCTGGGCCAATCTGGCCGATCAGTTGGGCAGCCTGAAATTCGGCCGCGATCTGGAACGCGAGGCCGACCGTGCGGGCCTACAGGCACTGCAGCGGGCCGGTATCGCGCCCGAGGGCATGGCGGGCTTTTTCGAGCGCATGGCCAGACACGACGGCGGCCGGATCGCCCTGCTGTCCAGCCACCCGGCCCCGGAAGAGCGGCTGGCGGCGCTCCGCGCGGCGATCGCCGCGCAGGGGGCCTATCCGGCCCAGCCCTTGCCCTACGACCTGGCCGCGATCCAGGCCGGGCTGTGATCAGTCGTCGTCGGCGATATCCTTGATCACGTCGACCACCACCCGGGTCCGGGTGTCGAGGATGCCGATGTCGGCCCCGACCACGATGCGGGCATAGCCTTCGGGCAGGGCAGACAGCCGCCGTTCCAGGTCGCCCGGCAGTGCGCGATAGGCGATGCCCGGCGGCAGGCGGCCCCATCGTTCCATCTGCATGGCATGGCCGGGTGGAATCTTGTTCTTCTTGGCCAGGCCCGGCGGCAGGGGCTTGGCGCGGGCGGCGTAGTATTCGTGGATGAGGGCGCGGTCGCGCTCGCTGAAAATGACGCGCAGGGTTTGATCCTTGCTTCTGACCCCGACATCGACCTGGCGCGGCTGCAGGGTCTCGCAGCCGGCCAGGGCCAGCAGAGCGACAAACACGAGTCCAAGGGTCTTCATGGTGCATCCTCCGTTTGGCGGGTCGCGCCGGCATAGAGCCAGCGATGCAAGAGCCAGGCGCTAAAGTACACCAGATAGAAGGCGAAGATCACGTCGCTCAGAAAGTGGCCGCCCTGTGCCAGGCGCACCAGGCCGAGCAGCCCGCCGGCGATGATGCCGGTGGCGAACCAGGCGCGGCGTTGCCGGGCCAGCAGAAAACCCGGCGCCAGCAGAAAGAAACCGACCGAGGCATCGCCGCAGGGAAAGGCGCAGTTACTGGCGCACTGCCGGCCCGGCACCCAGGCCGGCGCGAAGGCCTTGTCGCCGCCGAAGGGCTCCACCTGCGCCGGGCGGGCGCGGCCCCAGTGGTCCTTGAACAGGGTGTTGACCAACAGGCCGGGCCCGAGCGCCGCCACCAGCAATAGATAGATCAGGCCCTTGCGCAGCGGCCAGGCGGCACCGACCAATGAAGCGATCAGAAGCCCGGCGACCAGGGCACCGACGATCAGCTGGGCCAGCAGCGGCACCGCCCGGTGGACGGGTTCCAGCATGGGGCTCAGGACAAAGCCCCAGCCCGGTCGATAGAACCAGGCGCTGGCCCAGAGGTCGCGCTCGGGCAGCAACAGGAACAGCAGGCCAAAGCCGACGAAGGAGTAATAAAGGGCGTGTTGCCTCAACGGGCGTAGCCTTTGAAGTTGCGCAGCCACCAGACCCGGGCCGTGCGGTCGAAGTCGCGGTAGAGCGGAATGCGGATCTCGCCCAGATCCACGACCTGTTCGAACTCCTGGGCCAGCCGTGCCGGATCGATCTGGTCGCCGATCAGCAGAAATTCACCCTGCGGCGTCCGTTTGAGATCGTGCATCAGCGCGTAGTGGTCGCCGATGTTGCCGCTCGGGTTGTAGCTCATGGCATCGAAGGGGTGCGGCCGCACGTAATAGACCAGCTCGGCCAGCAGCTTGCGGTCGTTCGACAGCAGGCGGGCGTTGGGATGGGCCTCAAGCAGTTTTTGCACTTCGCCGCCCAGGGCGCGCCAGCCGGATACACGCGAATAGGGATCGGTCTTGCGCGTGAGTTCGATGCCGGCCCATTGGGCCAGGGCGTGATAGTGGTAGAGGCCGAGCATGATCACCACATTGAGGGCGATCGCCGCCTGCAGCCAGCGCAGCCGGTTGCGCGCCAGCCACCAGGCGGTGACCAGCAGCACCCCGGCGACATAGGCCATGGCGCCCCAGTTGGCGAAGGCACGGGTGAGGAAGGCGAGCAGGATGAACACGGCCAGGGCCGGCACGCTGAAGGCGAACAGGAACTGATAGCGCCGGTCGGTCACCAGATTGAAGCCGTGGCGCAGGGCCAGGTGGCCGAAGGCGGCGAACAAGAGCGGGCCCATGACGATGAACTGGCCACCCAGGAACTCGGCCAGCTTCTCCGGCCGGAACCATTGCCGGCCCAGGCGGGATATCTCCGCCGTGTGCTCGACGCTGACGAACTGGTGCTGGGCGTTCCAGATCAGGTTGGGCAGGAAGATCAGAAAGGCGAGGCCGATGGCGGCATAGAGCCTGGGATTGCGCAGCTGCCGGCGCGCCTCGGTGTTCATGGCCAGCAGGGCGAGGCCGCCCAGACCGAAGAACACCATGCTGTATTTCGACAGGCCGCCCAGACCCAAGGCCACGGCCAGGCCGAGCCAGTCGTGCCAGCGGTTGTGGTCCAGGGCACGGGCGAGGAAGTAGAGGGCGAGGGTCCAGAAGAAGAGCAGTGCGGCGTCGGTGGTGATGAACCAGCTGCCGAGCGAGACCATGGGCAGGGTGATGTAGGCCAGCGCCGCCCAGAAGCCGACGCGCGGCGCGAACAGGCGGCTGCCGAGCAGGAACAGGACGAAGGCGGTGGCCGGGTAGAGCAGGTAGGCGGCCAGGCGCACACAGGGCTCGCTATCGCCGCACAGATTCGTGGTCAGCCAGATCAGCCAGCCGACCATGGGCGGCTTGGAGTAATAACCCCATTCCAGCGACTGGGCCCAGCCGAAGTAATAGGCCTCGTCGCCATAGAGTTCGAGTTGAATCCACTGCGCCGCCAGCACGCGGTAGAGCGTGAGGGCGAAGAGGATCAGCAGCAGCCGGGTGCCGTAATGGCGCAGGTCGCGTTCAGTCATGCCCGATTTTCATTCAAAAAAGCAACGCGCAGCGTTACCGCGTCGCCCTCTCCCCTCCGGGGAGGGGGCAGGGTGAGGGGAAACAGCCAGCCCGACGCCGAACCGGCGAAGCCCTCTCCCCTCCGGGGAGAGGGCAGGGGTGAGGGGAAAAGCCAGGCCGAAACGCCGCTTCATGAGCCGTGTGGCGTTGCACCGTGACCGTTCGACAGCGGCCGGAAAAACAGGGCCAGGCCGGCAAAGGCGATGGCCTGCTCGACGCGCCGTGCCTGCGGGTAGCCGCTGTCATGGCCGATCATGAGCCAGGCGGCGCCGGCGATCAGCAGGGCCTGCACGGCGGCATGCAGCCAAGGATGGTGCAGGGCCTGCCAGCGGCGCGCCAGGGCGATGCCGGCCAGCCCGGCCAGCCAGCCGCCGGCGGCGCCGGCCAGCACATCCAGCGGCCAGTGCACGCCAAGCGCGATGCGCGACAGTCCGACCAGCGTGGCCAGGGCGAGCAGCGGCAGCAGCCAGCCCCAACCGGCGAGATAGGCGCCCAGCAGCGCCACGACGGCGAAGGCGGTGGCGGTGTGGCCGGAGGGAAAGGCGCCGGCCCGCAGCGCGGGGCCGATGAGGTTGAACGTGCCGGCATCGAACACGGCCGGCGGCCGCGGCAGGTTGAGACCGAGCTTCAGGCTGTGCACGTAGACCAGGGCGAACAGGGTGGCGAGCACGACGCCAGCCGCCAGCTCTGGCCGGCGCCGGACGAAGGGCAAGAGCAGGGCAAAGGCGACCAGGGTGTCGCCCAGCACGGTCAAGCTGGCCCAGAAACCCGCCGGCAACCCGGCGGCGGCCTGGTTCAAGGCGAGAAACAGGGCCTGGTTGGCGCCGCTGGCCAGCAGCAACGTCATGCCCAGCAGGGCGAGCACGGGCAGGCCCCAGACCCGGCCGCGCTCAAAGGCGCCAGCGACGGGCTGCTGCGACAGTTCCCAATGGGTCACTTGAGCAGCCTCACCAGGGCGATGTCCTTGCGGATGTAGATCAACTCGTAGGGCGGCAACTGGGCCAGGTGACGGGTATCGGTGAACACCGCCTCGCCCGGCAGCGGCGCGCGCCGTTCCACCACGCGGCCGGCATAGACGCTGAAGCTGGGGTTGTTGATGCCGCTCATGACCACCGGCACTTCCAGGTGGCGCGCGAGCAGACCCGCTTCTTTGATGGGGTCCTGCAGCAGATGGCCGACCGCCGGCAGCAGCACCAGGCCGAGGCCGTAGCTCGCCGCCAGGCCGACCACCAAGAGGCGCAGCACCAGCGCGGCACGGGTCCAGAGCATGAACACCAGGGTGATGCCGGCCACCGCAGCGAAATAGCCGCGATAGTAAACGCCGAAATGATTGGCGATGTCGTCCAACAGCGAGAGGTAATACGGGTTGAGCCGATCCTGCTGGCTCGCCAGCAGGTCGGGCAAAAAGTACAGGGCAACGAACAGGACGAGCGCCGGCAGCAGCAACCAGCGGCTGCGCGCATTCTTCAATTCCAGCGCCAGCAGGATCAAGAGCGGCGACAGGCCATAGAGCAGGTAGTGCGGCAGCTTGGTCGCCGCGGCCGAGATCAGCACGAAGACCAAAAAGAACAGGATCAGGGCGTAGCGGCCGAAGTCGTCACGCCAGTGCTCGCGCCAGCGTTTGCCGATCAGCAGCAACAGGCCGGTGTAGGGCAGGGTGAGCAGCAGCAGCACCGGCAGGTAATAGAACACGCTGCCGCGATGGCCTTCCATGGCACCGGCGAAGCGTCCGACGTTGTGCTTGAGGAAGAAGCCCTCGATGAAGCCGGGCCCCTTGACCAGGGTGACCGCGACATACCAGGGCAGGGCGATGGCGCCGAAGATGAGCCAGGCCCGCTTGTTGGCGATGAGGTCGACCAGGCGGCGCCAATCTTTGTGGCTGGCCAGATACAGGAAAGCGGTGAGCAGGGGCAGGGCGAGGGCGACCGGCCCCTTGGTCAAAAAACCCAAGGCCATGGCCGCCCAGGCCCAATACAGATGACGCGGCTGGCCCTGCCTGAGCCAGAGGAACTGGGCGAACAGGGCGCCGGCGAGGCAGGCGTTGAGCAGGGCATCGGCGGTGGCGGCGCGGGCGATGAAGTTGACACCCACCGTGGTGGCGGTCAGCACCGCGGCGATCAAGGCGGTCTCCGGGTCGTACAGCCGGCGCGCGAAGCGATAGGCCAGTGCGGTCCAGACCAGGCCGGCCAGGGCCGAGGGCAGGCGCAGGGCCAGCTCGTTGAAGCCGAAGGCCGCGGCCGAGAGCGCCTGCAGCCAGTAGCTCAGGATCGGCTTGTCGTAGCGGGGCACGCCGTTGAGATAGGTGGCGAGGAAATCGCCCCGCGCGAACATCTCCAGGGTGGCGGCGGTGAAGGCCCCCTCGTCGAGGTCGAACAGGGGCGTGGCGGCCAGGCCGGCGAAGAAGCTGGCGACGGCCGCCAAGAGCAGCGTCCAGGCAAGCCGCAAATCCACGGCCTCAGCGGCTCCCGGTGCGGCGCGGGGCGTCGCGCAGGATGTACTGCTTCTGGCCGGCCGGTTCGTGATAGATGCGGGTGAGCATCTCGCCCAACAGGCCCATGCCGATGAACTGGGCGCCCATCAGGGTGAGCAGGCCGCCCAGCAGCAGGAGCGGCCGGTGGCCGATGTCGGCACCGGCGAACAGCTTGAGGCCAGCCAGATACAACAGGATCGCGAGGCCGGGCACCAGCATCACCGCGCCGGCGCCGCCGAAGGCGTGCATGGGGCGGTGGATGAAGCGCAGCAGGAACTTCACCCACAGCAGATCGAGCAGCACGCGCACGGTGCGGTCGATGCCGTACTTCGACACGCCGCGGGTGCGGGCGCGGTGGTTGACCGGCAGCTCCATCACCCGGGCGCCGAACTGGCCGGCCAGGGCCGGGATGAAGCGGTGCAGCTCGCCATAGATCTTCACATGCTGCAGCGCCTCGCGCCGATAGAGCTTGAGCGAGCAGCCGTAGTCGTGCAGCTTGACCCCGGTGACCTTGGAGATCAGGGCGTTGGCGATGCGCGAGGGGATCTTGCGCGACAGGGTGCGGTCCTGGCGGTCCTTGCGCCAGCCGGACAGGATGTCGATTTCGGGATGGGCGTTAAGCTCCCTGAGCAGGCGCGGGATGTCGGCCGGGTCGTTCTGCAGGTCGCCGTCCAGGGTGATCAGGGTGGCGCCCTGGGCCGCGTCGAAGCCGGCCTGCATCGCGGTCGACTGGCCGTAGTTGCGGTTGAGGTAGAGCGGTTTCAACCAGGGCCGGGTTTCGGCCAACTCCGCCAGGCGGCGGTCCGAGCCGTCGCGCGAGCCATCGTCGACGCAGATCAGTTCCCACGTCACGTTGGCCGGGACCATGGCCTTTTCCACCTGCTCGACCAGGTCGGGCAGGTTGTCATATTCGTTGTAGATGGGGATGACGATGGAGACGTCGAGCGGGGCGGGTTCCATGGCGGGAATCGGCGGTTTCAGTGAGGCCTGAACTATACCAGCCTGGGCACCGCTCGGCGATGCGCCAGGCGGTCAGGACCAGAGCTGACGCAGATCCAGCTTGAGCTCGACGTTGCGCGGCACCATCTCGCGGATTTCGAAGCCGGCCTGGCTGGTGTCGTGCTCGACCAGGAAGGGCAGAGGCGCCCCGCGCGGGCCGATGAGGGATTTGACCCTCGGGTTGGTGCCATTCTGGCCGCGGCGCAAGACCACGGCGATATCGCCGTTGGCGATTTTGACGAAGGCGCCGGGCGGGTAGATGCCCATCTCCTTGATGAACAGGCCGGCCAGTTCGGCATCGATCTCGGCGCCGCGTTTCAGGAACACTTCGCGCAGGGCATCCTTCGCCAGCTGGTTCGGCCGGTAGCAGCGGGGCGTGACCATGGCGCTGTAGGTGTCGGCCAGGCCGATGATGCGGGCGGCGAGCGGGATGTCGTCGCCGCGCTTGGCGCCGGGATAGCCGCTGCCGTCCTGCTTTTCGTGATGGTGCAGCACGGCGGCGAACCAGGCCTCGTCCTTGACCCCGAGGTCGAGCAGGCGCTCGACCGAGAGCACGGGATGGATGCGCAAGGCATTGCGCTGGTCTTCGTTCAGCGGTGAGATCTGGCGCTGCATCGCTTCCTGCAGTTCCAGGATGGAGATGTTGGCGGTCAGCGCGGCCGCCAGCATGACGCGGCGCTCCGCCTCCGGCAGGGCCTTGCGCAGACCGATCAGCTCGGCCAGGATGGCGACGTCGATCGGGTGCGCCGTGGTGTAGCGGCGTTTCTGGTTCAGATGCAGGGCGCCCAGCGCGGCGTCGGCATCGAGCGTGCAGGCGGTCTGGATATCGCCGGCACACTTGAGCACCGCCTCGGCGAAATCGGGTTCCGGCCTGTTCTCGATCACGCCCTGGAACAGCCTTTCCAGCCGCATCTCGACCAGGGCGATCTGGGTGAACACCGAGGGTTTTTCCTGCGGCACAGCAACCTTGGCGGTGACGCCGGGCAGGCCGTCGCTGTATAGTCCGCGCTCGATCAGCACCGCCAGCTGCTTGGCGTTGACGATGACCAGGCCTTTTTTCAGCAGCAGATTGTTGGATTCATCGTAGCAGTCGAAAGGCAGCGGCTGGCCGATGACGATGTCGCTTTGTTTGACGCGTTTCATGGTGCAAGCCCTGTGCGTGTCATCCCGGCCATCGGCGGTTGATTGGTATTAGGGCTATTCTATTGAGAATTTTTCGCGGGCAGGCGGTTTTTTGTGAAGCCGGGCCGCCGCCCTCAATGATGAGGAAACGACACGCCATGACTCAGCAAGCCGTGATCGGGCTGGTCTCCATCAGTGACCGGGCCAGCCAGGGGGTCTACCAGGACAAGGGCCTGCCGGCCCTGAAGGAATGGTTGAACAGCGCCCTTACCAACCCTATCCGCTTTGTCGAGCGCCTGATTCCGGACGAGCAGGCGGTGATCGAGGACACCCTGAAAGACCTGGCCGACCATCAGGGCTGCTGCTTGGTGCTCACCACCGGCGGCACCGGCCCGGCCCCGCGCGACGTCACGCCCGAGGCCACCCTGGCCGTGGCCGACAAGGTGCTGCCCGGCTTCGGCGAGCAGATGCGGGCGGTGTCCTTGAAATACGTGCCGACCGCCATCCTCTCGCGCCAGGTCGGCGTCACCCGCGGCGCCTGCCTCATCCTCAACCTGCCGGGCCAGCCCAAGGCGATTGCAGAGACCCTGGACGGCGTGTTTGCCGCCGTGCCCTATTGCGTGGACCTGATCGGCGGGCCGTATCTTGAGACGCGGGACGAGGTGGTCAAGGCCTTCCGGCCCAAGTCGGCAATCAAGCCGGCCGGCGCTTAGGCACTGGCCAGATAATCGAGCACGATGCCGGCGAACACCGCCGCGCCGAACCAGTTGTTGTGCAGGAAGGCCCTGAAGCATTTGGCCGGGTCGCGCGCGCGGATCAGCGTGTAGTGATAGGCCGCGATGGCCGCGGCAAGCAGCAATCCCAGGTAATAGAACAGGCCCATGTTGAGCTGTTGGCCCGCCAGGGCCAGGAGCAGCAGGCTCGCGCCGTAGCTCGCCATCA
The DNA here is from genome assembly GCA_002339725.1 of Thiobacillus sp. UBA2597. Taxonomy (GTDB): domain Bacteria; phylum Pseudomonadota; class Gammaproteobacteria; order Burkholderiales; family Thiobacillaceae; genus Sulfuritortus. The sequence continues at coordinate 30,592 of DDKN01000107.1, read as the reverse complement.
CCGCCGCCACATCGAAACGGCCGAAGGTGATGGCCGAGGTCTTGATGCCGATCTTCAGGTCGTCCGCGCGGTCGACCATGGCGTATTCGGTGTCGTAGGCGATGCTCCAGAACATGTTGGCGACAAGCAGCAGCCAGGCCACGGGCGGCACGGCGTCAAGCTCGGCGGCGAAGGCCATGGGGATGCCGAAGCCGAAGGCGATGCCGAGATAGGCCTGGGGAATGGCGAAGAAACGCTTGGTGAAAGGGTAAGTGGCGGCGAGCAGGGCCGCCACCACCGCCAGCTGGATCAAGAGCCAGTTCTGTAAGGGCAGGATCAGGAGGAAGGCCAGCAAGGCGAGCGCCGCCGCCAGGCCCAGGGCCTCCTTCGGGTGCAGCTTGCCGGCCGCCAGCGGCCGCTCGCGGGTGCGCGCGACATGGCGGTCGAACTCGCGGTCGGCGTAGTCGTTGATGACGCAGCCGGCGCTGCGCATGAGCACGATGCCGAGGACGAAGATCCAGAGAATGACCAGGCTGGGCCGGCCGCCGCTGGCGAACCACAGGCCCCAGAGCGTGGGCCAGGCCAAGAGCAGGATGCCGATCGGCTTGTCCAGGCGCATCAGCTTTTCATACAGGGTCAGGCGTTCGGCAAGGCTCAGGGCAGGCATAGCACCTCCGGCAGGAAGACTTCGGTGACCAGTATAGGCGAGCCCGCTTTTTCGAAACGCGAGCGGCGGGCCCAGAGAAAACGCGGCACCCCGGACAGGTGGGCGGCTGCCGCCCGATAGAGCGGGTGGCGCGCATCGAGCCGGCGAAATTCCAGCGGATGGCGCACCACCAGCGGGTCGGCGAACAGGGCGGCGCCGAGCGGCCTGTTGCCCAGCCGGGACAGGCCGACCCAGGGCCCGCGCAGGCCGGCCAGGGCGACCGCGCTGTGGGCGAACACCACGGGCTGGCCGGCGCAGAGCAGCAGCACCTCGCGCACCAGCGCCAGCCGGTGGCGGGCGAGGCCGAGTTGGCCGCATTCGTCGGCATTCGGTCGGGCGATGCCCTGTTTGAGCCGCTCCACGGCAAAGCGCGGGCAGCGCGCCTGCAGCCGGCGCGTGAGCGAGCCGTGGTCGGCCAGCCAGGGACGATAGGGGCCGGCATGCCAAAGGGGGGAGTGCCAGGAATTCATGCGGGCAGCACAGGACAGGCCATGATTATGCCATTGGCGGCTTTGCCTGATGGCGGCGGAAGGTGCGGATTATTTTTCCTTCGGCGTGACGAAGCCGATGGGGCGCTGTTTTGACTCCGGCGGCTTCATGAGTTCGCGGATGGCATTGAGGATACCCGCGATGGCTTGGTCATGGCTGGAAAGCTTGCGCTCAAGCTCCTCGAGCTTGATGGCCAATTCCTTGTTCGAAGTCAGCCATTCCCGCAGGCGCACGAAGGCCCGCATGATCTCGATATTGACGGCGATGGCTTGTGGGCTGCGCAGCACCGAGGAGAGCATGGCCACGCCCTGCTCGGTGAAGGCATAGGGTGCGGTGCGACGGCCGCCCCAACTTGAGATCACAAAGCGTGATTTCAAGTGGGCAAACTCTTGATTCGTCAGTTGAAACATGAAGTCTGGCGGGAAGCGATCCCGATTGCGTTTGACCGCCTGAACCAGGACCCGCGTTTCCACGCCATAAAGCTCGGCCAGATCGGCATCGATCATCGCCCGTTCGCCTCGAACGAAAACGATGGATTGGGGATGTGCCCGGCCGGCAATGCGCTCGGTGGTCTTGGCATGTGTCGTCTCCCTTGTTTTTCGCATTATGCCAGCAGGAAGGCCGCGCCCTGCGGCAGCCAGCGGGCGAGGTGGCGCTGGACGACTTCCGGCGCGTGCCGGAGCAGTTCGTCGGCGGCATTGCGCGCCGCTTCCAGGAGCTCGACATCGTTTTCCAGATCGGCGAAGCGCAACAGCGGCAGGCCGGACTGGCGCGCGCCGAGGAATTCGCCGGGGCCGCGCAGGCGCAGGTCTTCGCGCGCGATGGCGAAGCCGTCCTGGCTGTCGCGGATGATCTTCAAGCGTTGCTTGGCCAGGTCCGACAGCGGTTCGGCGTACAAGAGCAGGCAGGTCGATTCCCGGCTGCCGCGGCCGACCCGGCCGCGCAGCTGGTGCAGCTGGGCCAGGCCCATGCGCTCGGCATGGTCGATCACCATGAGCGAGGCGTTGGGCACGTCGACGCCGACCTCGATCACCGTGGTGGCGACCAGCAGTTGGATCGCGCCGGCCTTGAACGCGGCCATCACCGCGGCCTTCTCCTCGGCCTTCATCCGGCCGTGCACCAGACCGACCTTGAGTTCCGGCAGGGCGGCCTGCATCGCCTCGAAGGTGTCGAGCGCGGCCTTGAGTTCCAGCTTCTGCGATTCCTCGACCAGGGGGCAGACCCAGTAGGCCTGGGCGCCGTCGGCGCAGTAATGGCGCAGGCGTTCGACCACCTCGTCGCGCCGGGCCATGGTGATCAACTTGGTGGTCACCGGGGTGCGGCCGGGCGGCAGTTCGTCGATCACCGAGACATCGAGGTCGGCCAGGTAGCTCATGGCCAGGCTGCGCGGGATGGGGGTGGCCGACAGCATGAGCAAGTGCGGCTGCACGGTATGCTGCTGCCCTTTATGGCGCAGGGCCAGGCGCTGGGCGACGCCGAAGCGGTGCTGCTCGTCGACCACGGCCAGGGCGAGCGCGTGGAACTCGACGCCTTCCTGGAACAGGGCGTGGGTGCCGACCACGATTTGCGCGCTGCCGTCGGCGATCTGTTCCAGCGCCTCGCGCTTGGCGCGGCCCTTGAGCGCGGCGGCCAGCCAGACCACCTTGAGGCCGAGTGGTTCCAGCCAGTCGCGGAACTTGAGGTAATGCTGCTCGGCCAGGATCTCGGTCGGCGCCATCAGCGCCGCCTGGCGGCCGCTGCCCACCGCGGCCAGGCAGGCCACACAGGCCACCAGGGTCTTGCCGCTGCCGACGTCGCCTTGCAGCAGGCGGTTCATCGGATGGCGGCCGGTGAGGTCGCGCAGGATTTCCTCGATCGCGCGCCACTGGGCGCCGGTCGGGGCGAAGGGCAGGCCGGCGAGATAGCGCTCGATCAACCCGCGCCTGTCGGCCAGTGGTGCCGCACTCAGGCGATGCCGGGCCTGGGCATAGCGCTTGAGCGCCAGCTGCTGGGCCAGCAGCTCGTCGAATTTGAGCCGCTGCCAGGCCGGGTCGGTCTTGCTGTCGAGCGCGGCAAGATCGGCCTCGGGCGGGGGGGAGTGCAGACGGCGCAGCGCGGGCTCGAACTCCGACAGTTGCAGTTTTTTCAGCAGGGCAGCCGGCAGCAGCTCGCTGAGGTCCGCCTCGCGCAGCGCGGCGGCGATGGCCTTGCGGATCGCCGTCTGCGCCAGGCCGGCGACGGTGGGATAGACCGGGGTCAGGCTCTCGCTGAGCGGGGTGCCTGGCTGCACCAGGCGATAGCGTGGATGCACCATCTCCAGGCCATGAAAGCCCTGGCGCGGTTCGCCGAACAGGCGGATGCGGTTGCCCGGTTTCAGCTGGGCCAGCTGGTTGGGGTAGAAGTGGAGCAGGCGGAAGAACAGGGTGGGCGCCAGGGCGTCGTCTTCGTCGGCATGCTCGCGCACCTCGACCACCAATTGCCGGCGCGGCCGGTATTGGATATCGACCTGGGCGACCTCGCCCTCGACCAGGGCGGGCAGGCCCGGGCGCAGGTCGCGGATCGGGGTGAGCCGGGTCTCGTCCTCGTAGCGCAGCGGCAGGTGCAGGATCAGCTCGGCCGCCGTGGCGTAGCCGAGCTTCGCGTGCACCTCGGCCGCTTTAGCCGGCATGCGTGGCTTACAACACCATGACGGCGTCGGCCTCGACCAGGGCGCCGCGCGGCAGTTCTTTGACGCCGACCGCGGCGCGCGCCGGATAAGGCTCGCTGAAGTACTGCGCCATGATCGCGTTGACCTTGGCGAAGTGGGAGAGGTCGGTGAGGAAGACGTTGAGCTTGACCACGTCGGCCAGGCTGCCGCCGGCCGCCTCGGCCACGGCCTTGAGGTTCTGGAACACGCGATGGATCTGCGCCTCGATGCCGTCGACCAGCTGCATGGTGGCCGGGTCGAGGCCGATCTGGCCGGAGAGATAGACGGTGTTGCCGACCTTCACCGCCTGGGAATAGGTGCCGATGGCGGCGGGGGCCTGGTCGGTCTTGACGATGGTCTTGCTCATGGGCGTTCCTTCCGATGCTTGGCTGGGGATAGCCGGATCGCCCGCTATTGTAAGGGCTCGGCGTGGCTGCGGCGCGCCCGGCGGCTTACTGCATCAGCTTGGACAGGGTGCGCCGGGTGATTTCCTCGGCCAGCAGCCGCTCGATCTCGGCCGCCGGCAGAGGCCGTTGGTAGAGGTAGCCCTGGCCTTCCTGGCAGCCCATGCGCGTCAGCAGTTCGGCGACCTCCTCGGTCTCGATGCCTTCGGCCAGCAGGGTGATGCCCAGGCTCTGGGCCATGGCGATGATGGCGGCGACGATGCTGGCGTTCTGGCTGCCTTCGTTCAGGTTGTGGATGAAGGTGCGGTCGATCTTGAGCTTGTGGATGTCGAGCTGGCTGAGGTAGCGCAGGCTGGAATAACCGGTGCCGAAGTCGTCGAGCGCGATCTGGATGCCGGACAGGCTGAGGTTATACAGGTCGATCTTGATCTGCGCGTCGGAGCCGACCAGCACGCCTTCGGTGATCTCCAGTTCCAGCTGTCCGGGGTTCATGCCGGTCTCGGCCACGATCCTGTGGACCAGCGGAACGATGTTCCTTTGCTGGAACTGGACCGGCGAGAGGTTGACCGCCATGCGCAGCGGCAGGTCATAGTGCAGCTCCCATTGCCGCTGTTGTTGGCAGGCGGTGCGCAGGGCCCATGCGCCGATCTCCTCGATCAGACCGGTGTCCTCGGCCACCGGGATGAACTTGTCCGGCGGGATCGGGCCGAGTTCCGGGTGCTGCCAGCGCATCAGGGCCTCGACGCCGACCAGGCGTCCGCTCGCCAACTCGACCTGGGGCTGATAGACCAGATAGAGCTGGTCCCGGCCGATGGCGCGGCGCAGATCGTTTTCCAGGCGCAGGCGCTCGTTGGCCCGCTCGTTCATGTCCTGGCTGAAGAGGGCGATGTTGTCGCGGCCATTGGCCTTGGCGTGGAACATCGCGGTGTCGGCATTGCGCGCCAGGCTGATCAGGTCGCTGCCGTGGTCCGGATAGATGGCGATGCCGATGCTCGAGGTGATGCTCAGATGATGGCCGGCGATGTCGAACGGCTCGTCCAGGGCCTGGCTGATCCGATAGCCCAGCGCCATGACCTGTTCCGTGGTAACCAGGTCGCGCACGAGCACGACGAATTCGTCGCCGCCCCAGCGGGCGAGAAAGCCGGCCTTGCCGACCACGGCATCGAAGCGGCGCGCCGCCTCCTTGAGCAGCAGATCGCCCAGATGGTGGCCGAGCGAGTCGTTGATGTTTTTGAAGCGGTCGAGGTCGACGAACAACAGCGCCGCCCGGCCGCCGTTGGCCCCGGCCCCGGCGATGGCCTGCTCGACCTCCTCCAGGAAGAAGACGCGGTTGGGCAGATCGGTCAGCACGTCGTGCTTGGCCAGGTAGAGGATGCGCTCCTCCGTGGTCTTGCGCTCGCTGATGTCGGTGAAGATGCCGATGTAGTTGCTGATCCGGCCCGCTGCGTCCTTGACGCAGGTGATGATCAGCCACTCGGGATAGACGCTGCCGTTCTTGCGCCGGTTGTAGATCTCACCCTGCCAGCGCCCGGTTTTGTGAATGGCGCTCCACATCGCCTGGTAGAAGGCGGCGTTGTGTTTGCCCGAGGCGAGGATGCTGGGGGTCTGGCCGATGACCTCCTCCGCGCTGTAGCCGGTGATGCTGCTGAAGGCCTGGTTGACCGAGAGGATGCGCAGGTCGGCGTCGGCGATCAGGATGCCTTCGGTGCTGGAGGCGAACACCTGGGCGGCGAGTTGCAGTTCCTGGTTGTTGGCGATCAGCTGGTGTTTTTGCGTCTCCAGGTTGTCGACCAGTTGCGCCAGCGACTGCGAGAGCACGGCGATCTCGTCGTTGCCGGGATAGACCGGGATGTGCTCCTCTTCATGACCGGTGCGAATGCGGTCGGCCACGCCGGCAATGCGGCGCATGGGCCGGGTGAGATGGCCCGTCACGATCCAGAGCACGGGCAGAAACAGAGCGCCGATGAAGATGCCGACCATGAAGGTGGCCAGGCCCAGGCTGGTGGCGGCATCGAAGGCCTGGTCCGCCTCCTGGCGCACCAGCACCTTCCAGCCTAAGCCCCGGTATTGGTCGTGGCCACGGCTGGCGGCATAGCCGGTCAGATAGTCCACGCCGTCGGGCCAGGTCTCGACCACGAAGCCCCGGTGGCTGACGGCCGCGGCGTCAAGGCTGGGCAGGGCGAATGCGCGCGCCAGTTGGTGCAGCTTGGGCGTGCCCATGAGCAGCTGGTTGTCCCGGCTGAGGACCAGGATGTCCGCCTGGAAGTCCTGCCCCAGCGGTTCCAGGATTTCGTTGCGCACCTGGAACGACCAGTCCCAGGACAGATGGCCGCAGATGACGCCGATCAGGCGGCCCTGCTCATCGAGGATGGGGGCCGAGATGTCAAGCAGGCGCAGGGGCAGGGGATCGTAGATCGGCTTGGGCAGCAGCTTGGCCAGGAGGAAGGCATCGTGCACGTCGCCCACGGCGGGGCCCTTGGCGCCATTCAGAAACCACGAACGCCGGGCGACGCTCATCCCCTCCAGCAGGCCGCCGGTGCCGACCAGGATATTGCCCTTGGCATCGGCGATGCCGATCCAGGCGTAGTTGTGGTAGGAGGCCTGCAGCTGCTCCAGCAGCTTGCGCTTTTGCGCCAGCGGCGCCTGGGGATCGCGGATGACATCCATCGCGGCGACGATGGTGATTTCACGTTGACGCTCGTAAATGCCGCGATCCAGGGTTTCGATCATCTGGTGCGCCACCTCGGCCATCAGGGTGCCCTTGTCCTGCCTGACCTGGTTGGCGGCGATGGTGGACACCAGCCAGCTCAGCAGCAGGATGGTAAAGAGCGAGACCAGGCCGACCACGATGACCAGGCGGGCGCGGAAGCTGGTGGCGGGATTGATCGGGTCCGGCAGATGGAACGGCATTCCGGATAAACGGCTCTTTAATGCGGGATGCGAATCATAGCCGATCCCTCGAGCCGTCGGTTCGCGTCAAATCCAGCCCGGCCGGCGGGAAGGTCAGGCGTGGCGCGCTTCCCGGCTTTTGATCCGGTATATTCGTACCACCTCGGGCAGGCTGCGCAGGCTGCGCATCAGGCGCGACAGGTGCACCCGGTTTTGCACCTGCACCGTGAAGAACAGGGTGGTGTAGGCGCCCCCATCCTGCTCGGCCATGTCGACGTTGTCGATGTCGGAGCCCTCGCCCGCGATGGTGGCGGCCACGGTGGCGAGCACGCCGCGCTTGTTGGCCACGATGACCTTGATGCCGACCTCGAAGGTCTTGTCGATGTCGGGGGCCCATTCGACGTTGACCCATTTGTCCGGGTCCTCGCGGTAATGGCGCACCTGCTGGCAGTCGTGGGTGTGGATGACCAGGCCCTGGTCCTTCTTGATCTGGCCGATGATGGGGTCGCCCGGGATGGGCCGGCAGCATTTGCCCAGGCGCACGGCCACCCCTTCGGCGCCGTGGATCAGCATGGGGCTGGGCTGGCGCCGCTCGCCCGGCTCCTCCGATTCCCGCGCCAGCAGTTGCAGGGCCACCACGACGCCGAGCATCTTGCCCAGGCCGATCTCGGCCAGGATGTCATTCTTGCTGCGGCCGGATTCCCGGGTCAGCCGCTCCCACTGGGCCTCGGTGATCTCCGAGGGCTCCACGCCCAGGCCACGCAGGGCCTGATTCAGGAGTTGCAGGCCCAGGCCCTCGGATTCGTATTGATGGGTCTTCTTCAAGGCGCTGCGAATATGGGCGCGCGCCTTGCCGGTGACCACGAAGTGGATCCAGCTCGGGTTGGGCCGGGCGCTGTCGGAGGTGACGATCTCGACCCGGTCGCCGTTCCGGAGCGGGGTGGACAGCGGCATGAACTCGCCGTTGATGCGGGCGGCGATGCAGCGGTTGCCGATGTCGGTATGCACGTTGTAGGCGAAGTCGACCACGGTGGCGCCGCGCGGCAGGGCCATGATCTCGCCCTTGGGGGTGAACACGTAGACCTCGTCCGGGAACAGGTCGACCTTGATGTGCTCGAGGAATTCCACCGAATCGCGGCTGTCGGCCTGGATGTCGAGCAGGCTCTGCAGCCACTGGTGCGTGCGCTTTTGCACCTCGGACAGGGCGATGTCGTCCGCCTTGTACAGCCAGTGCGAGGCGACGCCGGCCTCGGCGATGCGGTGCATCTCCTGGGTGCGGATCTGCACCTCGACCGGGGCACCGAAGGGCCCGAACAGGGTGGTGTGCAGCGACTGGTAGCCGTTGGCCTTGGGGATGGCGATGTAGTCCTTGAACTTGCCCGGGATCGGCTTGTACAGGCTGTGCAGCGCGCCCAGCGCGAGATAGCAGTCCGACGGCTGCTCGACGATGACGCGGAAACCGTAGATATCGAAGACCTCGGAGAAGGTGAGGTTCTTCTCCTGCATCTTGCGGTAGATGCTGTAGAGGTGTTTCTCCCGGCCGTAGACCTCGGCCTTGAGGCCGGCCTCCTTGAGCTTGTCCTCGATGCTGCGGGCGATTTTGTGCAGGGTCTCGTCGCGGTTGCCGCGCGCGGCCTGCACCGCCTTTTCCAGCACCCGGTAACGGGTGGGATGCAGGTACATGAACGCCAGGTCTTCCAGTTCCCGGTACAGGTTGTTCAGACCCAGGCGGTTGGCGATGGGGGCGTAGATGTCCAGGGTTTCCTGGGCGATGCGGTTGCGCTTTTCCGGGCGCATCACGTCCAGGGTGCGCATGTTGTGCAGGCGGTCGGCCAGCTTGATCAGGATCACCCGCACGTCCTGGGCCATGGCCAGCAACATCTTGCGGAAGTTCTCGGCCTGGGCGTGGGCCTTGCTTTCGAACTCGATCTTGTCCAGCTTGGTCACGCCCTCGACCAGGTTGGCCACCGGCTGGCCGAAGCGTTCGGCGATCTCCTCCAGGGTGATGCCGGTGTCCTCCACCACGTCGTGCAGCAGGGCGGCCATCAGGGTCTGGGCATCCATGTGCCACTCGGCGAGGATCTCGCAGACGGCCAGGGGATGGGTGATGTAGGGGTTGCCGTCCTTGCGCAGCTGGCCGGCGTGGGCCTGCTCGGAAAAGGCGTAGGCGCGGGCGAGGGCTTCGGCGTCGGCCGGCTTTAGATAAGGGGCGACTTCGGCAATGGTGCCTTTGGGCATAGGGAACGGGTGGCGGCCGCCACCCGCACGATCAGGCGGAAGTCTTGTGCAGCACTTCCAAACCGGTCAGGCCTGCGGCGATCTCGCGCAGGGCGATGACGGCCGGCTTGTCGCGCTGGGGCTCCACCTTGGGCGTGGCACCGATCGAGATCTGGCGTGCGCGATGGGCCGCGGCCAGGGTCATCTCGAAGCGGTTGGGGATGCGCTCGATGCAGTCGTCTACGGTGATGCGGGCCATGACTTGCTCCTGGAAACAATCGGGGATGCGCCCGATTTTACCGGGCAATGCCCAAAGAGGCGAGCAGACCGGCCTGGCGCTGGCATTGTTTCGCCACGCGCAGGCGGTGACAGCGGCCGATCGCCAGCAGGTCCTGCAGGGCCACCTCGAACCGGTCGTTGACCACCAGATAGTCGAATTCCAGGGCATGCGAGATGTCTTCCCGGGCGGCGGCCAGCCGGCGCTCGATCACCTCCGCGCTGTCCTGGTTGCGGTTGCTCAGGCGCCGGCGCAATTCCTCGATCGAGGGCGGCAGGATGAAGATGCTCACCGCTTCGGGAAATAAGGCGCGCACCTGGGCGGCGCCCTGCCAGTCGATCTCCAGAATGATGTCGCGGCCGGCCTGCATCTCGGACTGAATCCAGACCTGGGAGGTGCCGTACCAGTTGCCATAGACCTCGGCGCTCTCCAGAAACTCGTTGCGTTCGAGCATGGCCTGGAACTGCTCGCGGCTGACGAAATGGTATTCCCGCCCGTTCACCTCGCCCGGCCGCGGGGCGCGCGTGGTGTAGGAGATCGACAGCCGCAGCTGCGGGTCGGCCTCGAGCATGGCCTTGACCAGGCTCGACTTGCCGGCACCCGAGGGGGCGGAAATGATGAACAGGTTGCCTTGGCTCATGGGGTTCTCGCTCATTCGATGTTCTGGATCTGCTCGCGCATCTGCTCGATCAGCACCTTGAGCTCGACCGCGGTCTGCGACAGGTCGTTGGCGGCGGCCTTGGAGCCCAGGGTGTTGGCCTCGCGGTTGAGTTCCTGCATCAGAAAGTCGAGCCGCTTGCCGGCGGCGCCGCCGGCGGCCAGCACCCGTTCCACTTCCGCCAGGTGGGTCTCCAGCCGGTCGAGTTCCTCGTCGACATCGATCTTCTGGGCGTAGAGCGCGACCTCCTGGGTGATGCGCTCGGGGTCGGGGTTGGCCAGCAATTCCTCCAGGCGGCGGGTCAATTTGTCCCGGAAGGCGGCGACGATGGCCGGTGCCTTGGGGCGCAGCACGGCAACCTGGCCGCGGATGCCATTGACCCGGTCGAGCAGGATGGCCTTGAGCTTGTCACCCTCGCGCGCCCGGCTGGCATTGAACTCGCCCAGGGCCTGATCGAGCAGCTTGAGCAGCACGGCCTGCAGCTGCTCCAGGTCGAGGACCTGCTGGCCGAGCATGCCCGGCCAGCGCAGGACCTCGGCCACGGTCAGGGGGCGTACCCCGGGCAGGGCCTGGCCCACCTGTTCGGCCAGCCGGGCGAGTTTGGCCAGCAAGCCGGCGTCGAGCTCGCTCGGCAGGACTGCCCCTTCATTGGCGTTGAAGTTGATGCGGCATTCCAGCTTGCCGCGCTTGACCTGGTCGCCGATACGCTCGCGCAGCACCGGCTCCAGACTGCGGAATTCCTCGCCCATGCGGAAGCTGAGTTCGAAAAAGCGCGAGTTGACCGCGCGCAGTTCCAGCGAGAGGTTGCCCACCGGCAATTCCGCCACGGCCTGGGCGTAGCCGGTCATGCTGTGCAATGCCGCCACCTTTGGTTATCCTTCGTTGCAAACACCAATACAGGGCTGGCATCTTAGCCGGGTATCCATGGCCGCTCAATCGACGGACAAATCGACCGACCCGCTCCCTGCCGGATTCCGGCTCGACACCTATACCATCCAGAGCAAGATCGCCGGCGGCGGCTTCGGCCTGGTCTACCTGGCGCACGACGAACAGGGCCAGGCGGTCGCGCTCAAGGAATACGCCCCGGCCGGTGTGGTGGCGCGCCAGGCCGATGGCAGCGTGCAGCCCATGTCCGAGGCGGACCACGGCGTGTTCCGTTACGGCATGCGCTGTTTCTTCGAAGAGGGGCGGGCGCTGGCCCAGCTCAGCCACCCCAATCTGGTGCGGGTGCTCAATTTCTTCCGGGCCAACAACACGGTCTACCTCGCCATGCGTCATGAGCAGGGCGACACCCTGCACCAGCTGATTCACGCCGAGCCGGCGGTCCTGCTCGAGCCTTTCATCATCGCCGTCTTCATCCAGCTGCTCAATGGCCTGCGCGAGGTGCATGCGCGCAAGCTGCTGCATCTGGATATCAAACCGGCCAACATCCTGATCCGGCCGGACGGCATGCCGGTACTGATCGACTTCGGTTCGGCGCGTCAGGCCCTGGTCCACGGCCCCGCCGCCCTTGCGCCGATGTACACCCCGGGCTTCGCCGCGCCCGAGTTGTACCAGGAGCGCGACCGCCTGGGCCCGTGGACCGACATCTATGCGGTCGGCGCCAGCCTCTATGCCTGCCTGGCCAAGGCCGCCCCGCCGCCGGCCGATCAACGCCTGCAGGGCGATACCCTGAGCCCGGCCAGCAAGACCTTTGCCGGCCTCTATTCCGAGGGTCTGTTGCGGCTGATCGACGCGGCCCTGCAATTGTCCGACATGGAACGGCCGCAGAGCGTGTTCGCCGTGCAGAAACAGCTGGCCGAGCTGGCGCGCGAGTCGGCCGATGCCAGGCCGAATCTGCTCGGCATCCTGCGCAGCCGGCTGGGCTGGCGATGAAGTTCACCCTGTACCAGGCCAGCCGCAAGGGCGGGCGGCCCTACAACGAGGATCGTCTGGCCGCCCGGCAGAGCAACAGCAGCCTGCTGCTCGTGCTGGCCGACGGCATGGGAGGACATGGTCACGGCGAGGTGGCCGCCCAACTCACGGTGGACAGCCTCTGCCAGCGCTTTGCCGCCCAGGCCCGGCCGTCCCTGGCCGATGCCCCCGGTTTTCTGCTCGATGCCATCTACGGGGCGCACGAGGCGGTGAATGCCTATGCGGTCGAGCATGCCCTGCCCGAGCCGCCCCGCACCACCTGCGTGGCCTGCGTGGTCCAGCAGGGGCAGGCGGTGTGGGCCCATGTCGGTGATTCGCGCCTGTATCACTTCGCGCGCGATCGTTTTCTGAGCCACACGCGGGATCACTCCATGGTGCAGCAACTGGTGGAGCGCGATCTGCTCGACGCCGCCCAGGCCGAACAGCTGCCGGAGCGCAATATGCTCTACAACGCCGTGGGCGGCTTCATGTTGCCGGACATCGAGCTGGCCGATCCGGTCGCGCTGCAAACGGGCGACGTGCTGTTGCTGTGCAGCGATGGCTTCTGGGACGCGCTCACGCCGGAGGCGATGCTGGCTGAGCTGAGGGGGCATGCCCTGCGTGAGGCGATTCATCGGCTGATGGACACGGCCGAGCAGCGGGGGGGACCGCGTTGCGACAACCTGTCGGTCCTCGCGCTCCGATATGGTCCGGAGCCGGAGGCGGGGTAAAATCGCGGCTTTTCCCGGCGAGAGTGCTTTGATGACTGCCAGCTTTTCCCGTCCTTCCGGCCGGGCGCCCGATGCCCTGCGCCCGATCCGCATCACCCGACGCTATACCAAACACGCCGAAGGTTCGGTGCTGATCGAATGCGGCGACACCAAGGTGATCTGCACCGCCAGCGTGCTGGAGAAGGTGCCGGCCCACGTCAAGGGCAGCGGCGGCGGCTGGCTTACCGCCGAATACGGCATGCTGCCGCGCGCCACCCACACCCGGGGCGAACGCGAGGCGGCGCGTGGCAAGCAGAGCGGCCGCACCCAGGAGATCCAGCGCCTGATCGGGCGCAGCCTGCGCGCGGTGGTCGATCTGGCCCAGCTGGGCGAGCGCACCCTGCACATCGACTGCGACGTGATCCAGGCCGACGGCGGCACCCGCACCGCCAGCATCACCGGCGCCTATGTCGCCGTGCACGACGCGGTGGAGTGGCTGGTGCGGGAGGGCAAGCTGCCGGCCTCGGTGATCCGCGAGCCGGTGGCGGCGGTGTCGGTCGGCATCTATCAGGGCGTGCCGGTGCTCGACCTCGACTATGCCGAAGACTCGGATTGCGACACCGACATGAACGTGGTGATGACCGGCTCCGGCGGCATCATCGAAGTGCAGGGCACGGCCGAGGGCACCCCCTTCAGCCGGGCCGAGCTGGAGGCCCTGCTCGACCTGGCCCAGGCCGGCATCGCCCAGCTGGTGGCCAAGCAGCAGGCGGTATTGAAGGATTGAACCGCAAAGGCGCAGAGGACAGAGAGAAAACCGGATGAGGGAAATCGATGGCGCCATCAACGATTTGAGCCGCCAGGTGATTGGAGCGGCGATCGAGGTGCATCGAATTCTTGGCCCGGGCTACCTGGAAAGCGTCTACGAAGAAGCCCTGGCTACCGAGATGAAAGCGCGTGGCATTGAATTCAAACGCCAATTTCTGGTGCCGATTCAATACAAAAGCCATGAGGTGGGAAACGCCAAGCTGGATTTCCTGGTGGCGGATCAACTGGTGCTCGAACTCAAGGCTGTGGATGGCATTGCTCCCATCCACAAGGCTCAGGTGATCTCTTATCTGCGCGCACTCAAGCTGCCATTGGGCCTGTTAATGAATTTCAATGTCGAAGTAATGCGTTCCGGTATCCATCGCGTTATTCTGTCCACTTCTTGAACACGCGGCGTGCTTTGCGCCTTTGCGGTTGATTCCATGAAAAAAGTCGTCATCGCTTCCAACAACCCCGGCAAGCTGCGCGAGATCGGCCGCATCCTCGAGCCGCTCGGCATCGAGGCCCAGCCTCAGGGCGCCTTCGGCGTGCCCGAGTGCCCCGAGCCGCATGTCACCTTCATTGAAAACTGCATCGCCAAGGCGCGCCATGCCTCGGCCCACACCGGTCTGCCGGCGCTGGCGGACGATTCCGGTATCTGCGTCGATGCCCTGAACGGCGCGCCGGGGGTTTATTCCGCCCGCTATGCCGGCGACCCCAAGAGCGATGAGCGCAACAACCAGAAACTGATCGAGGCCCTGCGCGGGCAGGCCAACCGCAAGGCGCATTACTACTGCGTGATGGTCTATCTCCGCTACGCCGACGACCCGCAGCCGATCATCGCCGAGGGGGTATGGCACGGCGAGATCATCGACAGCCCGCGCGGGACGGGCGGCTTCGGTTACGATCCCTATTTCCTGGTGCCCGAGCTGGGCAAGACGGGCGCCGAGTTGCCGGCCGACGCGAAGAACGCCATCAGTCATCGCGGGCAGGCCCTGCGCGCCCTGGTGGAGAAGTTGCAGCAGCTTGGCTGAATCGGTCGTCCAGTTGCCCGGCGCGCTCGTCGCCCCGCCGCCGCTCACCCTCTACATCCACATCCCGTGGTGCGTGCGCAAGTGCCCGTATTGCGATTTCAATTCGCACGCCCAGCGCGGTGCCTTGCCTGAGGCGGCCTACGTCGAGGCCCTGAGCCGCGATCTGGAATCGGCCCTGCCCATGATCTGGGGCCGGTCCATCGAGGCGGTGTTCTTCGGCGGCGGCACGCCCAGCCTGTTCTCGCCGGAAGGCATCGACGCCATCCTCACCCGGGTGCGCACCCTGACCCGACTCAACCCCCTGGCCGAGATCACCCTGGAGGCCAACCCGGGCACCTTCGAGCGCGAACGCTTCCAGGGCTATCGCGCGGCCGGGGTGAACCGGCTGTCACTCGGCATCCAGAGCTTCAACGACGAGCACCTGCACGCCCTGGGTCGCATCCACTCGGCCGCCGAGGCCATACGGGCGGCCGAGACGGCGCTGGCCCTGTTCGACAGCGTCAACCTTGACCTCATGTATGCCCTGCCGGGTCAAACCCTGGAACAGGCCGAGGCCGACCTCAAGCAGGCCCTGGCCCTGGCGCCGCCGCATCTGTCGGCCTATCACCTCACCCTGGAGCCGAACACGGCTTTTGCCGTCCAGCCGCCAGTGCTGCCCGACGAGGAAGCGGCGGCCGACATGCAGGAGCGGATCGAGGCGCGCTTGCTCGAGGCGGGCTACCGCCATTACGAGACCTCGGCCTTCGCCCAGCCGGGCCGCCACTGCCGGCACAACCTGAATTACTGGCTGTTCGGCGACTATCTGGGCATCGGGGCCGGCGCCCATGCCAAGCTGTCGTTGCACGACAAAATCCTGCGCCAGGCCCGGGTCAGGCATCCGCAGGACTATCTGCGCAAGGCCGGCAGCCCCGACGTGATTTCGGAGGAGCGGACCTTGCGCCGACACGAGTTGCCCTTCGAATTCATGATGAATGCATTGCGTCTGACCGAGGGCTTCGATTCCTGCCTGTTCCAGGAACGGACCGGCCTTTCCCTGAGCCGGATCGAGCCGGAGCTGGCCGCCGCCGAGGCGCGCGGGCTGATCGAGCGTACCCCTGCCCACATCCGGCCCACCCTGGCGGGCCAGCGCTTCCTGAACGAGCTGTTGCAGCTGTTTTTGCCCTGAGCGCAGCGCCTCATAGCCGCGTCCTGTCAAAATAATTTCATTGACGCGTGGTATGGTTCTACTAAGTTGAGTTTATGTGTCTGCGGCGTTCAGGTTTGCTGCAGGTGCATCCAACAGCAAGGTCGCAGGCAGCGCGCCCCTAGCGGCCCAATCGACAGGAGGTCAACCACATGGCTCAGCCCCAACTTCAGGGCGGCACCCCGCATGCCCAGCCTATCCCGCGAACGCTCGTTGCCGTGCATTATGCCGGCTACCGGATCGGCCTTTACCGGGTGCGCGATGTCAGCCGCGACAGCCTGCTGCTGCGCCATGGCGGCATTTCGTTCCCGGTCGGTACCGAGCTGGTGATCGAGCCGGTCGAACCCCTTGCCGCCGATGCCGGGGCACGCCGCCCGGCACGGGTCATCCGCAACGATGGGCAGGGGATGGCACTGGCATGGTGAGGTTGCCAGCGCCCCTGCCGATGCCCGGGCCGGCGCGGCTGGAGCGACCCATCTCGCCAGCGACGCCGGCGCCTGCCAGGGAAAAGCCGGGCGTGGCCCTGCTGCTGTTGGATGGCAAACGGCTGGAGAAGGCGGTGCTGCCCTCGGCAGTGCCGATCTGCCGCCAGGCCGGGCACCGGCTGGATATCCTGATGGCGGCGCCGCCCAAGGAGCCTTTGCATCTCCTGGGCCCGTTCCTGCAACTGCTGGAAGGTGCCGGTATCGACTACCGGCTGAGCAGCGCCGAAGGCGAGCTGTTGCAGGAAGCCGTGCGTTATGTCCAGAAGCACCGCCAGATCCGGATGGTGCTGATCGGCGCAAACCGCAAACCCAGCCGCGAACTCGATGCCGTGGCGCAGCAGATGCGTGAGCTGGGTTATCCCGTCGGCATGCTGGTGGCCTGAGTCTCAGCGCGCATGCGTCAGGCCCGCTGCAGGCGGGCCTTTTTGTGCCAACATGATGGGCATTGTCACAGCAGGAGCGCTTATGCCCAGCGCCAACCCCGGCCTGTCCCGCCTGGCCGCCCGTGATCGCCTTTGGCTCGGGCTGTTGCTGCTCATCGTGCTGTCGGTGCTGCTCTGGTCTGGCCACGAGCCGAAGGACCGGTTCACCTGGTTTCTCGAGGTGTTGCCGGTGCTGCTCGGGCTGCCCCTGCTGCTCCTGACCTACCGCCGTTTCCCCTTCACCCGCCTGGCCTACGGCCTCATGACGCTGCATGCCGTGATCCTCATGATCGGCGGCCACTACACCTATTCGGAGATGCCCTTGTTCGAATGGCTGCAGGCCGAGTTCGGCTGGGCGCGCAACCATTACGACCGGCTCGGCCATGTCGCCCAGGGCTTCGTGCCGGCCATCCTGGCGCGCGAGATCCTGCTGCGCACCTCACCGCTCAGGCCGGGCAAGTGGCTGGCCTTTCTGGTGTTGTGCGTCGCTTTGTCGATCAGCGCGTTCTATGAGTTTCTCGAATGGTGGGTGGCGCTCGCCTCGGGCGACGAGGCCGTGGCCTTCCTTGCCACCCAGGGCGATGTCTGGGATACCCAGTGGGACATGCTGCTGGCCTGGCTTGGCGCCATGGCCGCCCTGTTGCTATTGTCCGGGGTACACGACCGGCAACTGCGCCAACGCGGTTTTCTCTGAGGTGACCATGTCCGACTGTTCCGATCACGCCTGCACCCCCGCCCCCACGCCTGGCAGCGTGGGCATCCCCCGCAGCGGCCAATTCGATCCAGTGGCCTTCGAGCGCGCCATCACCGACCTTCTGCGTGCCTGCGGGGTCGAGCCGGACAAGGTGCACACCGGCCGCACCGCCCAGCGCGTGCGCGAACTCTGGCAGCGCCGGCTGCTCGGCGGTTACGAGATGGACCCGGGCGAGGCCCTGGGCGAAGGTTTTCAGGACGCGCGCGACGACATGGTGGTGGTGCGCGGCATCGCCGTGCACGGGGTGTGCCCGCATCACCTGGTGCCCTTTCGCGGCGTCGCTCACGTTGCCTATGTGCCAGGCGGCCGCCTGCACGGCTTTGGCCGCATCGCCCGCATGGTCGATGCCATCGGCCACCGTTTCACCTACCAGGAATGGATGACGCGCGACATCGCCGAGGCCCTGATGCGTCACGGCAAGGCCAAGGGGGCCGCCTGCGTGATCGAGGCGGAACAGCTTTGTTTACTGTTGGGCGAGGACCGGCGCGGCGACGAACGGGTGGTGACCCAGGCCTACACCGGCTGCTTCAAGCAGGACGCCCAATACCGGAACGAGTTCTTGCGCAGCCTGGATGCAAGGGCCACCTGACCGAAAGGCAGCCGAGGTTTGCGCCGGGAGTGAGCAGGATGGGCAACAAAAAAGGCGTGGTGCAATCACCACGCCTTTTTTCTGGAGAGAAGAAATTACTTCTTCTTCGCGGCCTTCTTGCCGGCGACGGCGGCCTTGAAGCCAGCGCCCGCGGTGAAGCGCGGCACGGTGGTGGCAGCGATCTTGATCTCTTTGCCGGTCTGCGGGTTGCGGCCGGTGCGGGCGGCGCGCTTGGCGGACTTGAAGGTGCCGAAGCCGACCAGGGTGACGGTGTCGCCCTTGGCCACGGCCTTCACCACGGCGTTGATCATGGCGTCGAGAGCCTTGCCGGCCGCGGCTTTGCTGATGTCGGCTTCCTTGGCGGCGATTTCAATCATTTCGGATTTGTTCATTGAATGCTCCTAAGGTGTAAGTACAGGTTGGTTGCTGCATGTGTTCAGTTGCCCTGTGATCAGCCCCCCTGGGCCTTTCCGGCAGGCTCAAATCTACGCGAATGCGAGCCGATAGGCCAGAGGCTTTTGCGACTGAATCGGCCGCCAAGTCGCAGGGTGTGCGAAATTGCCACGATTCGCGCTGGGGCTGGCCTGGGCGGATGCGGGCAAGTGGGTCGCCGGTTGGCTCACCGGCAGACGGGAGCCTGTCGGCCCTGCCCGGCAGGGGCCTGAGCCGCGGCTGCGGCGGCTTTCCGATAATTTCTTGATTTGAATATGGAATTGTTTGGTCGGGGTGAGAGGATTCGAACCTCCGGCCTCTACGTCCCGAACGTAGCGCTCTACCAGGCTAAGCTACACCCCGACGATCTTTGCAGATCTAGTGATCGCGGCTGACCGCGAAGGCCGCCAATTCTATCAGAGCCTGTTTGTATTCGCCATCCGGCAGTTGGGAAATCGCGTCCCGGGCGATTTGCGCCTCGATCTCGGCCTGCCGGCGGGTGTGCGCCAGGGCGCCGGTTTGCAGGATGACGTCATGGATCGCCTGGAAATTGTCGGCGTTGCCGTTCTCGATCGCCATGCGGATGAGTTGCGCCTGGTCCGCGCTGCCGTGGCTCATGGCGTAGAGCAGGGGCAGGGTGGGCTTGCCCTCGGCCAGGTCGTCGCCGACGTTCTTGCCGGTCTGGCTGCTGTCGCCGGAATAATCGAGCACATCGTCGATCAACTGGAAGGCGGTACCCAGATGCATGCCATAGGTGGCCAGGGCCTGCTCCACCTCGGGGCTGGCCTGGGCGATGACGGCGCCCAGCTGGCTCGCCGCCTCGAACAGCTTGGCGGTCTTGTAGCGAATCACCCGCAAATAATCCTCGACCGAGATGTCCGGGTCGTTGCAGTTCATCAGCTGCAACACCTCGCCCTCGGCGATGACGTTGGTGGCGTCGGACAAAATCTCCATCACCCGCATGTTCTGCACCGAGACCATCATCTGGAAGGCGCGCGAATAAAGGAAATCGCCGACCAGAACGCTCGCCGCGTTGCCGAACAGGGCATTGGCGGTATCGCGCCCGCGGCGCAGGGATGAGGCATCGACCACGTCGTCGTGCAGCAGGGTGGCGGTGTGGATGAATTCGACCACGGCCGCGAGTTCGTGGTGATGCCGCCCCTGATAGCCCAGGGCCCTGGCGCTGAGCGCGACCAGGGCCGGGCGCAGGCGCTTGCCGCCGCTGTTGATGATGTATTCGGCGACCTGGCGCACCAGCACGACATCGGAGTGCAGACGCGCACGGATGACCTTGTCGATCTCGGCCATGTCCGAGGCCAATAGCGGGGTCAAAGGCGGAGTCGACACAGAGTGGGCCTGGCTGGAAGTGATTGGGGTGGTGCTGATGAGAGGAGTCGAACCTCCGACCTACTGATTACGAATCAGTTGCTCTACCAACTGAGCTACATCAGCACTGGCGGCGGATTATAACAAAGCCGCTCCGGCTTAGGCGGGCTGGGCAGCGGTCTGAGACGGTCGGATGCGAACGATGATGTCGACGCTCTCGGCGACCATGCCCTGGGGCAGCTCGGGCAGGTGGGAGAGCTGCATGGCATCGGCCTCGATGTCGATCAGCTCGCCGCTTTCGACATTGAAGAAGTGATGGTGCGGCGTGGTATTGGGGTCGTAGAAGACCTTGCTCGGATCGACGATGACCTCGCGGATCAAGCCCTTTTCCAGGAACAGCTTGAGCGTGTTGTACACCGTCGCCTTGGAGGTTTCGCTGTGGCGCAGATTGACGCTGGCCAGGATCTGGTCGGCCGACAGGTGTTCACAACGCGAGAACAGGGCATAGGCGATCTCGATGCGCTGATGCGTCGGGGTGATGCCATGCTG
Source organism: Thiobacillus sp. UBA2597 (assembly GCA_002339725.1). Classification (GTDB taxonomy): domain Bacteria; phylum Pseudomonadota; class Gammaproteobacteria; order Burkholderiales; family Thiobacillaceae; genus Sulfuritortus. The sequence goes on along the minus strand of DDKN01000107.1, from coordinate 10,127 downwards.
GCGCAGCAGCAGGGCCATGTCCTCGCGGTTCAGATCGGGGTTGGCGTGTTTGAGCATAATTCCACGCAGGTTCAAGATGTTACGCCATTCTAGGCGGGAATTTGTACTTTGTCTAATTACCGCTTCGGGGCATTGCCGCGCCAGGCATAGGGGGCCGCCTCGAAGGGCGGCGGATGGCCGCCGATCAGGCTGGTCAGCAATTCGGCGCTGGCGGGGGCCATGGTCACCCCGTAACGGAAATGGCCGGTGTTGACATAGAGGTTGGTCAGTTCGGGATGGCGGCCAATGGTGGGTACGTTGTCCGGCGAGCCCGGGCGCAGGCCGGCCCACTGACGCACGATACGGGAGGCATCGAGCGTCGGCAGCAGCTCCCGGGCAAAGGCGAGCAATTCCGCGCGTGCCGCGGGCGTGGTGTGCTTGTCGAAACCGGCGTGCTCCAGGGTGCTGCCGGCCAGGATATGCCCGTCGGCCCGGGGCACCAGATAGTGTCCGTTGCGATAGACGATGCAGGCCAGCTGGCCGGGCTCGGCCTTGAACAAGAGGATCTGGCCGCGCACCGGGGTGATCTTGAGCCCGGCCGCCCGCTCCCCCAGCAAGGCCTGGCTCCAGGCCCCGGCCGCCAGGACATAGACATCGGCCTGCAGGAGCTCCCCTGCCGTGCGCACCCCGGCAATCCGGTCGCCGGCGCTCAACAATTCCAGACCCGGCCGATGCTCATGGATCGTCACCCCCAAGGCCTTCAGGCTCTGCACCAGGGCCTGGGCCAGGCGTGGATTGCGCAGCTGAGCCACCCCGGGCAGCCACAGGGCCTGGTCGGGTCGGCTGGCAAGCGCGGCCAGGCTGCCGGTCGGGGTTGAGCTGGGGTAGTCATGCTGCGCGCACCATTGCCGGGCGGCCGCGGGCTGCGGCAGGTCGAGGGCCAGCAGGCCGCTCGTCAGGTATTCCGGGTCGATGCCGGAGGCTTGTTTCAGCCGGGCGGCCCAGTCGGGCCAGAGCTGGGCGCCGCGCCGGGACAGATCGTTCACGGCACGACCATAATCCCAGGGCAGCAGGGGGGAGAGAATGCCGGCCCCGGCCCAGGTCGACTCGCCTCCGGCCGGGCCCTGGTCGATGAGGCTTACCCGGTGCCCGGCCTGGGCCAGGGCGTAGGCGCTGGTCAGGCCGATGGCGCCGGCACCGATGATGAGGATGTGAAAGGGCATGGATGGATTCGCACCGAGGCCCCGATTCTACCGGGTCTTGCGGGCGCTTCGTATTGCCTGGCCGGGGTATCTGTGGCAGTCTTGACTGGAAATCATAAGGCTTCGGCCTAGAATGCCGATAAATAGTAGCCCCGTGCTTCTCGCGCAGGCGGAGAGAAAGAGGGCGGGCTGTGCGCAAACTTGATTGGATCGACCGTCAATGCGAGCAAACCGCCATCCGGATCATGGCACATGTGCCGGGCTCACCCTCATCGAGCTCATGGTCACCATTGCCATTGCGGCCATTCTGCTCGCGATAGCCGTGCCCAACCTGCAAAACCTCTTCATCAACAACCGCCTGGTGACCGCGTCCAACAGTTTCGTGGCCTCGCTCAACACGGCGCGCAGCGAGGCGATCCGGCGCGGGGCGAGCGTATCGCTCAGACGGAATTCGACCACCAGCGGCGACTGGGGCAGTGCCGGCTGGACCATGTTCGTCGACAGCGATGCCGATGGCACCCTGGATAGCGGTGAAACCACGCTGAAGATCGAAAACGCCCTGCCGAGCCCGCTGACGCTCTATGCCAATGCCAATTTCGTGAATTTCATCCGTTTTCTGCCTTCCGGTCAGAGCAACAATTTTGGCACCTTCGTCATCTGCCACGACGGCCTGCTGCAGCAGGGGGGCGATGCGCGTTCCCGTGCCATCATCGTCAATGCGACCGGGCGGGTACGGGTGGCACAGGACAGCAACGGCGATGGCATCCCCAACAAAGACGATGGCAACAATGTGGCCAGCTGCACCAATCCATAGCCAGTACCGGATATGAAATCAATGTCACATCGTCCACCAGGAACAGCCTCGCGCCAGGCCGGCTTCAGCCTGCTGGAGGTGCTGGTCGCCCTCGTCATCCTGTCGCTCGGCCTGCTCGGCCTGGCGGCGCTGCAGGCCACCGGCCTGAAGAACAACCACAGCGCCTATACCCGCTCGCAGGCCGCGCTCTATGCCTATGACATGATCGACCGTCTGCGCGCCGATCGGCAGGCCGCCCTGGCCGGCAGCTACAACCTTACCCTGGCCGCCTCGGCGCCGACCGGCAACTCGCTGGCGGACACCGAGCGCGCCAACTGGCTGGCGCAACTGGCCGGCCTGCCGGGTGGCGACGGCTCGATCGACGTCACCACGGCCGGCGTGGTGACCATCATCGTGCAGTGGAACGACAGCCGGGCCACGGCCGGCAGCTCGAGCGCGACCTTGCAGGTGGTATCCCAGATATGAAAACGCGCGTGCAACGACCGCCAAGCCTCAAAACCGGCCAGCGCGGCCTGAGCCTGGTCGAGCTGATGATCGGCATGGCCTTGGGTCTCATCGTGGTGGCCGGCATCGTCTACATCTATCTGGGTTCGCGCCAGAGCTACAAGATGCAGGAGAACATGGCGCGTATCCAGGAGAACGGTCGCTATGCCATGGAGATCCTGGGCCGGGAGATTCGGATGGCCGGCTATCAAGGCTGTTCGACCGCCACCTTTACCAATACCATCAATCCGCAAACCACTGCGGCGAATAACTACGCCTGGGATTTCAGCCGCAGCGCGATCGAGGGTTACGAGGCAACGGGTTCCGGTACCTGGTCTTCCGTGACCTCGGGTAATCCGGCCACGGCGGTGAGCGTGAGCAATATCGACACCCAGGTGGTGAGCGGCACGGATGTCATCACGCTGCGTACCACCGACAGCATGAATATCGGCATCGTGGGGCAGCCGACCGACAACAACTGCAGCGGCACCACCGCCGATTTGAAGGTGACCCCGAATGACCGGTTGTCGGACGGCATGATCGTCATGGCCACCAACTGCAGCCACGCCGCGGTGTTCCAGATCACCAATTTCAACTCCAGTCAGAACGTGGTGCACAACACGGGCACCGGCACCCCGGGCAATGCCACCAAGGATATGGGGGCGTGTTTCGTGGGCGGGGAGATCGTCGGTATCTCGGCCAAGAGTTATTACATCCGCAACAACCCGGCCGGCGTCCCCGCCTTGTACCGGAAAACCGGGCCCAGCACCGTCGAGGAATTGGTCGACGGTATCCAGGATATGCAAATCGAGTATGGCGTCGATACCGACGGCAACGGCTCGATCGATGCATATGTCGTGGCCGGGCACGCGAGCCTGGATTCGGCGGACGAATGGAAGAATGTGCGCAGCGTGCGCATCAGCCTGCTGCTGGTCAGCCGGGAAGACAACGTGACCGATGCGCCGCAGAGATATGTCTACAACGGCAGCACCGTGACGCCGAGCGATCGCCGGCTGCGTTACGTCTTCACCAGCACCATCGGCGTGCGTAACCGGCTGCAATGAGGCAAGTGAGCATGCGGCGACAGATCCTCAATCCCAGTGGTTCGCAGCAGCAGGGCGCCGCCCTGATCATGACCCTGATCTTTTTGGTCCTGCTGACCATGATCGGGGTGACCTCGGTGCGGGTGAGCACCCTGGAAGAACGCATGGCCGGCAACACCAGCGACCGCTACCGGGCCTTTCAGGCGGCCGAGGCGGCCCTGCGCGATTGCGAGAGCGTTTTGCAGCAGGCCTCGCTGCCGGCCTTCAACAACACCAATGGCTATTACCAGCCGGCAGCGGTCGGCGCGACACCGCGTTGGAAGAGCATCAACTGGTCATCCTCGACGGCCAGCCGCGAATACAGCGGCACATTCAGCGGGGTGGGCAGCAAGCCGCGCTGCATCATCGAAGAGATGCCCGCCATGCAGATGGCCACCTCGGGCGGCAGTCTGAAGGCGGGAACACCCCAGCCGGAGTTGGGGGTGTATCGCATCACCGCGCGCGGTACCGGCGTGACGGGCGACACCGTGGTCATGCTGCAGACCATGTACATCCGCTGAGGAGGTGAATATGCGACGAGCTTCAAAATATTTCCTGCGCGGCTGTTTGGGCGTTGCCATAGGTCTTGTGACTTCTGTCTGGTCCGCCCATGCCGTCACCCTGTCGGATGTGCCGCTGTTCTTGACGACCCCGGTCAATCCCAACGTCATGCTGATGGTGGACAACTCCGGCTCGATGGACAACATCGTGCCGGACAGCCCTTATGATGCCGCCACCACCTATTTGGCCAGCTGCCCGGGTACCAATATCTTGGCCGGTGGTGTCGCTGCCCCGGCGCTGCCAGCCGATGGCGATACCTTCGATGTCGTTATCAAGACGGATGGCACGGTCAAGATCAAAAAAGGTACCAGCTACTACACATATGGCACGGCCGCCGGTCAGAAGTGCTTTGACCCAGCCCTGCGGTACAACGCAAGGCTGCATGCAAATACAGGCGGCAGCACATCAACAACATGTACTGCGGCATTTGGGCTTGGCTCGTCATGTTATTACCCGGGCGGTACGCTGACCGATTCGGTCTATACCGGAAATTACCTGAATTGGTATCTTGGCAGCCCGACGGCCTACAGCAGTGCCGCCAATTTCGGGGCAAACGCCCGTAGAAAACCGGGTACGTCTACACGCATGGAAGTCGCCAAATCGGCGGCCAAGAGCCTGGTCGACAACCTTGCCGGCATCAGGCTCGGTTTGGCCACCTACGGCTCACTTGGTAATGGCGGGTCATTGCTGGAGTTGGTCGAAGACCTAACTACGACAAAAAAGACCGCAGTCAAGGCTAAGATCGACGCATTGTCAGCGGATACGTACACTCCACTTGCAGAAACCCTGGCCGATATTGGTCGCTATTTTACGACTGGCTATCCCAGCACCAGCAATCTGAAGCTCCACCCTGGCCAGGCGAACGAGGTGAGCGCGACTGTCAGCAATATCTTCAACAATCACAGCATTGCCAACAATACCGGCGCCACTATCGTTGCGCCTATCCAGTATTCCTGCCAGAAAAGCTTTGCTGTGCTAGTGACGGATGGCCGGCCGACATCGGATAGAGGGATTAGCACCTACTTGGCCGATTACGATGGGGACTGCGTCAGCAACCCACTTTGTAGTGTTGGCTATGACATGAAGTCGGATCGCAGTTATGAGGCTAGCTCTCTTAGCCCAAGCGACTATCTCGACGATGTGGCTCAGGCCCTGTACGAGATGGATTTGCGGCCAGATCTCGCCAAGACGGGCGGTGCCAAGAACAACCTGGTGACCTACACCATTGGTTTTGCCGATGAGCAGGTCATGAGTGATCCCCTGATTCAGGAGACCGCTACCCAAGGCGGCGGGCAGTTTCTGACCGCTGCGAATTCGAGCGCACTCCTCACGGCCTTGGAAGCTGCGTTGGAGGACGTCATCGAACGCAGTAGTTCGGCTGCAGCGCTGGCCACCAACTCGACCCGTCTGGGCACCGATACCGTGATTTACCAAGCCAAATTCAACAGCGGCGATTGGACCGGGCAGTTGGTGGCCTATAGCCTGACCGCGAGCGGGGCCCTGGGTGCCGAGGTCTGGGATGCGTCGGCATCCGGCAAGATTCCGACGGCGGCCTCCCGCAATATCAAGACCTGGAGCGGCACGGCAGGCATCGACTTTCTGTGGGCGAGCCTGAGCAGCACTCAGAAAAACGCCATAGACAGCGCCAGTGCCGCGCTTACCAGTTCGCCGGTGCTGGATTATTTGCGGGGGGATCAAAGCAACGAGGTGAAAAATGGCGGCACCTATCGCAATCGCAGCAAGCGCCTCGGCGACATCATCAACTCCGATCCGGTTTTCGTGCACGCCCCGGACTTCGGTTATGGCGTATTGACGGAAGGCCTCGCCAGCGGGACGACCCCCTATGCAAATTTTGTGACTACCAATAAATCCCGGACCAAGATGATCTATGTCGGCGCCAACGATGGCATGCTGCACGGCTTCGATGCCACCACGGGCGAGGAGAAATTCGCCTATGTGCCGAATGCGGTCATCGGCAACCTGGCCTTGCTCAAGAACACCGCGTACACGCACAAATATTATGTCGACGGCTCGCCCTTCGTGGGCGATGCCTTTGTCGGTGGCGCCTGGAAAACCATCCTGCTCGGCACGACGGGCGCCGGCGGCAAGGCGGTGTTCGCTTTGGATGTGACTGACCCGACGGCGTTCACCACCTCCAAGGTGCTGTGGGAGTTCACGCATCCCGAGCTGGGCAACACCATCGGCCAGCCTATCATCGCCCGCCTGGCTTACAACAACCGCTGGGCGGCGATTTTTGGCAACGGCTACAACAGCGCGAGCGATACGGCCAAGCTGTTTATGGTGTTTCTGGACGCCAACCCGGCCGACGGCTGGCAGGCCGGCAAGGACGCCGATTACATGGTGTTTGACACCGACAGCACCACCGACAACGGCCTGGCCACGCCCACCCTCTATGACAGCAACGGCGACCGGGTGGTCGACGCCGTCTATGCCGGTGACATGCAGGGCAATGTCTGGAAGTTCGACATCTCGGGCACCAACACCAATGCCTGGGGCGTGGCGTACAAGCAGGGCTCGACGCCGAAGCCCCTGTTTACCGCACGCAATGCCAGCAATCAGGTGCAGCCGATCACCGCGCCGGTGGAAATCGGGGCGCCGCCGCCCGGCAAGTCCGGTGTCATGATCTACTTCGGCACCGGGCGTTTCTTCGCCAGCGGTGACAATACCAATCTGCAGGTCCAAAGCCTGTATGGTGTGCTCGACTCGGGGTCGCGCATCACTACGACAGACCGCAGCGAGCTGCAGCAGCAGTCCATCCTGTACGAGGGTACCGATACCGGCACCACGGGGCGCGCGGCCACGACCAGCCAGATCCGGGTGCTGTCGAACACGGCGGTCAACTGGACGACCCAAAAGGGTTGGTATCTCGATCTGGTCCAGCCGCCAAGCAGCACCGCCCAGGGCGAACGGGTCGTCAGCATCCCCTTGCTGCGGCACGGCCGGGTGATCTTCACCACCCTGGTGCCGTCGACCGACCCTTGCCAGTTCGGCGGCACCAGTTGGATCATGGAGATGGATGCGCTGACCGGCGGCCGGCTGAGCGAGTCGGTGTTCGATTTGAACAGTGACTCCAATTTCAATGCCGTGGATTACGTGACAGTGACCATTGGCGGCACTGCAATGACCGTGCCGGTGTCCGCGCTGAAATCGAACGTGGGCATCATCAAGACGCCGACCGTGGTGACGGCAGGCACGGTCGAGTACAAGCTGGCGAGCGGCACCACGGGTGAAATCAGCTCGACCAAGGAAAAAAGTTCGGCCCGGGGTACCGGCCGGGTGTCCTGGCGCGAGCTGCTGGAGTGATAAGCAAGGGGAATGAACATGCGTGTGCCTGAACCGAAACATCATGGGGCAAGGCCGACCCCGCGGCAGCTGGGTGTCACCTTGATCGAGTTGCTGATCGTCGTGGTGATCATCGGGATTTTGGCGGCGATCGCCCTGCCTTCCTACCAGCAGCATGTCATCAGGGGCAAACGCGCAGATGCCAAGGCGATCCTGTCCGAGAACGCCAATTGGCTGGAGCGGAACTACACGGCCAACGGCTGCTACAACTACGGCAGCGTGACCGACTGTCAGGCGCAATCGGGCACGGCTGTGACCTTGCCGTTCACCGTGGCGCCCAAGTCCGGGGCGGCCGATTACAGCATCACCGTCGCTTATGCCAGCAATGGCCAGCAATACACCCTGTCGGCAACACCCTGCGGCAATCCCGGCGCCAATTGCCCGGGCGGCAGCACCAGTTTTACCGACAGTGAGTGCGATGTGCTCACTCTGAACAGTCTGGGCCAGCAGGGTGAAAGCGGCACCCAGGACGTGGCCTTCTGCTGGCAGCGGTGAGCCAGGCGATGCCGGTGCCAACTCGTCTGCTCGCTATGTATCGACAAAGCGCGCCGCTCATGCCGGCGGCCCGACCAGACCCGCGCCGGTGAATACAGCCAGCCCCAGCCTGTTCCGCGTCCTGCGCCACTTGTCCGGCGAGGAATTCCGCTCGGGCCAGACGATCGCCTCGCGTCTGAACCTCTCCCGCGCCAGCGTGCACAACGCGGTACGCCAGGCTCAGGCGCTCGGGGTCGAGATCTATTCCGTGCGTGGCCGGGGCTATCGTCTGGCACATCCGCACAGCTGGCTGGATGCCGAGTGGGCCGCGGCGGCGGCCAAAGACCTGGGCTATCGCCTGCATGTGCATGACCAGGTCGATTCCACCAACAGCCGGCTCATGGCCCTGGGCCAGGTCGGCGCCGCGCACAAGACCGTGCTGGCGGCCGAGTGGCAGACCGGCGGCAAGGGGCGGCGCGGGCGCAGCTGGCTGTCGCCGCTGGGAGGCGGGTTGGCGTTCTCCCTGCTCTGGCGCTTCAGCAGGAGTGCCAGTGATCTTTCCTGCCTGAGCCTGGCCGTGGGGCTGGGTCTGGTGCGCGCCCTGCGCCAGTTTGGTTTGAGCGGTGCGCAATTGAAGTGGCCCAACGACGTGCTGCACGAGGGGCGCAAGCTGGCTGGCATCCTGATCGAACTGCAGGGCGAGGCGCTGGGCCCGAGTCTGGCGGTGATCGGTGTCGGCGTGAACGTGCGCCTGCCGGAAGCCCTGCGCGGCGCGATCGATCAGCCGGTGACCGACCTGATGGAAGGCCTGGGCGCGACGGTGGATCGCAATCAGCTGTTGCTCGAATGTCTGCGCCAAATGGATCAGGTGCTCGGCCATTTCGAACAGGACGGTTTCGCCGGTCTGCGTCAGGAATGGGAGGCGCACCACGCCTTCCAGGGGCGCGAGGCGTGCATGATCTCGAGCCAGGGCGAAGCCTGGCGTGGCCGGGTCGCGGGCATCGATGAGACGGGCGCCCTCTTGCTCGATACCGAGACCGGCCAGCGCCGCTTCTATTCCGGCGAACTGAGCTTGCGCGCGGTGCCGGCATGATCCTGTTGATCGATGCCGGCAACAGCCGGGTCAAGTGGGGGTGCTATGCGGCCGGCCAGTGGCAGGGCAAGGAGGCGGTGCCCACGGGCGAGGCGGCAACCCTGGTCGAGCGTTGGCGCGCGCTCAAGCCGGCTTTGGTCGTCATCAGCAACGTGGCGGGCGAGGCGGTGATGCTGGCGATCGAGCAAGCGTTCGCGCCAGACACCCGGCGGCTCTGGCTCACCCCCCGCAGCGAGGCGCACGGCATCCGCAACAACTACAGCGCGCCCGACAGCCTGGGCGCCGACCGTTATGCCGCCATGATCGCCGCCCGCCAGCATGGTTTCGGCCATGTGGTGGTGGCCAGCCTGGGCACGGCGCTCACCGTCGACGCCCTCACGGCCGAGGGCGAGTTCCTGGGCGGCATGATCCTGCCGGGCTATCGCGCCATGTTGCGCAGCATCGAACAAAGCACCCGGGGCGTGCGGGTCGGCCTGGGCCAGTGGCAGGCCTTTCCGACCAACACCCAGGATGCGGTCGAGACCGGCATCGTGTCCGCCCTGGTCGGCGCGGTGGAGGCCCAGCGCGACCGGCTCGCGGCGCGGATGGGCGCCGAGGTGGCCGTGTTGCTTACCGGCGGCGATGCCGCCTTGATCAAGCCGCACCTGCGCGCGCCGGTGACACTGGTGGAAGATTTGATCCTGGAGGGATTGCTATGGGTCGCAAGGGAAATCAGCGCCGAAGCCGCCTGATCCTCGGGTTGTTGCTGCTCAACCTGTTGGTGCTGGTGGCGGGTTTGGCCTGGGAGCAGTGGCACAGCCGGCCGGCCGCCCTGGCCAATATCAATGCCGACAAGATCCTGCTGCTGAATGCCCAGGAAGGGCATTCGAGAGAACACTAAAAAGCCGCGCTGGTTCATTTGAGGCAAGGGGCGGTGTAGGCTCGCCCTTGCCCCCCCTCACCCTAACCCTCTCCCCAAAGGGGAGAGGGCATCGTTTCCTCTCCAGAGGGGCATTCTTTCCCCGCTTGCGGGGAGGGCCGCCTCCCCTTCATAGCCCGTGCCTCCCCCTCCCGGCCTCCCCCACCAGTGGGGGAGG
>DDKN01000109.1 GCA_002339725.1 Thiobacillus sp. UBA2597 | reverse complement strand
CGGGCGCGGAACCGGGGCGGGGTGCTGTCGGTCTCCCTGGTGGGCTACACCAACGCGGGCAAATCCACCTTGTTCAATCGCCTGACCCGGGCCGGGGCCTACGCCGCCGACCAGTTGTTCGCCACCCTGGACACCACCTCGCGCAAGCTCTGGCTGCCCGGGGTCGGCTCGGTCGTGCTGTCCGACACCGTCGGCTTCATCACCCACTTGCCGCACGGGCTGGTGGCGGCCTTCCATGCCACCCTGGAGGAAACCGCCCAGGCCGACCTGCTGCTGCACGTGGTCGATTCGGCCAGTCCCAACCGCGAGCGCCAGGTCGAGGCGGTGAACGCGGTGCTGGCCGAGATCGGCGCCCAGGACGTGCCCCAGATCCTGGTCTACAACAAGTGCGATCTGACCGGGGCGGCGCCCGATGTCGTGCGAAACGAGTATGGTAAGATTGCCGCGGTCCGTCTGAGCGCCAGGACGGGCGAGGGCGTCGAGCTGCTCAAGCAGGCGCTCGTGGCCTTTGCGCAGGATCAGCAACCCAAAACCGAACTTCGAACGGAAGCCGTGACCGATGGCATGGAATGATCCCCAATGGGGAAAAGACACGAACCCCCGCGGCCGGGGCGACGGCGGCCCGCCCGACCTGGATGAGCTCTGGCGCAACTTCAACCAGCGCCTGAACGACCTGTTCAAGCGCAAAGGCGGCGGTGGCGGTGCCGGCGGCGGTTTCGGCAAGGGCATGCCCGGCTTCCAATTGCCCGGTATCGGCCTGATCGTCGGCGTCATCCTGGCGGTCTGGCTCGCCAGTGGCTTCTATATCGTCGATGCCGGCCAGCGCGGGGTGGTGCTGCGCTTCGGCAAATACGTCGAGACCACCCAGCCCGGTCCGCGCTGGCATTTGCCGTATCCGTTCGAGACCGTGGAGAAGGTCAACATCGACCAGGTGCGCACGGTCGAGGTGGGTTATCGCAACAACGTCAAATCCAAGGTGCCGTCTGAGTCGCTCATGCTGACCGACGACGAGAACATCATCGATCTGCAGTTCTCCGTGCAGTACACCCTGAAAGACCCGGAAGACTATCTGTTCAAGAACCGCAACCCGGACGAGGCGGTGATGCAGGCGGCCGAGACCGCCATGCGCGAGATCGTCGGCAAGAGCAAGATGGACTTCGTGCTCTACGAGGGCCGGGCCGAGATCGCCGTGCGCGCGACCAAGCTGATGCAGGACATCCTCGATCGCTACCAGACGGGTATCAACGTGAGCAAGCTCAACATGCAGAACGCGCAGCCGCCCGAGCAGGTGCAGGCCGCCTTCGACGATGCGGTCAAGGCCGGTCAGGACCGCGAGCGCCTGAAGAACGAAGGCCAGGCCTACGCCAACGATGTCATCCCGAAGGCGCGTGGTGTCGCCTCGCGTCTGATCGAGGAGGCCGAGGGCTACAAGCAGCGCGTGGTCGCCAACGCCCAGGGTGACGCCGCACGCTTCAGCCAGATCCTGGTCGAATACAGCAAGGCGCCGCAGGTGACCCGGGAGCGCCTGTATCAGGACGCCATGCAGCAGGTGCTGTCCTCCACGACCAAGGTCATGGTCGACGACAAGAACGGCAGCAACCTGCTCTATCTGCCGCTCGACAAGCTGATGCAGCTCGCCCAACCGGGTGCGCCGGCGCTGCCCGATGCCATGGCGCCGTCGCCACCGGCCGCCACCCCACCGGCGGCGGCACCCCAGGAAAACCTGTTCCGCTCGCGTGAGGCCTTCCGCAGCCGGGAGCGGGAGGAGCGGCCATGAAGCCGGCCAATCTCTTCATCGCCGTTCTCGGCGCGCTGCTTTTGCTGGCGCTCTCGCTCTATACCGTGGATCAGCGCCAGGCCGCCATGGTGTTTCAGCTGGGCGAGATCGTCGACATCAAGAAGGAGCCGGGGCTTTATCTCAAGCTGCCGCTGGTGCAGAACGTGCGCTATTTCGATACCCGCATCCTGACCCTGGATGCGGCCGATCCGGAGCGCTTTATCACCTCCGAGAAGAAGAACGTGCTGGTCGATTATTTCGTCAAGTGGCGCATCCAGGACGTCAACCGCTTCTACGTCAGCTTCAACGGCGATGAGGCACGCGCGGTGAACCGCCTGTCGCAGACCGTCAACGACGGCATGCGCGCCGAGTTCGGCAAGCGCACCGTGCATGACGTGGTCTCGGGCCAGCGCGATGACGTCATGGAGGCCCTGCGCAAGTCGGCCGATGCCGATGCCAAGCGGTTCGGGGTCGAGGTGCTGGATGTGCGGATCAAACGGGTCGACCTGCCGACCGAGGTGAGCGAATCGGTCTACCGCCGGATGGAGGCCGAACGCAAACGGGTGGCCAACGAACTGCGCTCGACCGGCGCCGCCGAGGCCGAGAAGATCCGGGCCGATGCCGACAAGCAGCGCGAGGTCATCATCGCCGAGGCCTACCGCGAGGCCCAGAAGACCAAGGGCGAGGGCGATGCCCGGGCGGCAGCGATCTATGGCGCGGCCTACGGCAGGAACCCCGAGTTCTACGCCTTCTACCGCAGCATGGAATCCTACAAGGCCAGCTTCAAGGGCAAGCAGGATGTCATGATCCTGCAGCCCAATTCCGACTTCTTCCGCTACATGAAGTCGCCCCGCGGCAGCGGCAAGTAATGGCCATCGGTAAGCAGGCGCGTCGTCATCCCGTGGCTCTTGGTGATATTTTGGTTCCCGCCCTCGCGCTCATGCTGCTGATCGAAGGCCTGCTGCCCTTTGCCTCGCCCAGGACCTGGCGCGAGGCCTTCACCCGCATGACCCAACTCAACGACGGCCAGATCCGCTTCATGGGCCTGATCTCCATGCTGGCCGGTCTTTTGCTTCTGCTGCTGTTTCGATGAAGAACGCCTGGCTGCTGCCCGAATACGTCGAAGACATCCTGCCGCCCTATGCCCTGGCGCTCGAGGGTTTGCGCCGGCGCCTGCTCGATCTTTTCGCCAGCTACGGTTACGATCTGGTGCAGCCGCCGCTGATCGAGTACCTCGATTCGCTGCTGACCGGGGTGGCGCAGGACCTCGACCTCAAGACCTTCAAGGTGCTCGACAGCCTGTCCGGCAAACTGCTCGGCGTGCGGGCCGATATCACGCCGCAGGCCGCCCGGATCGACGCCCATCTGCTCAACCGTCAGGGCGTGACCCGGCTCTGCTATGCCGGCAGCGTGCTGCACACCCGGCCCTCAGCCCTGCTCAATTCGCGTGAGCCGTTCCAGGTCGGCGCCGAGCTGTTCGGCCATGCCGGCATCGAGGCCGATCGCGAGAGCCTGCAATTGCTCACCGCCGCACTCAAGGCGGCGGGCCTGACCGACGCCCGGATCAGCCTTGGCCACGTCGGCCTGTTCCGCACCCTGGCTCAGGCCGCCGGCATCGGGGGCGAGCTGGCGGCGGAACTGTTCGCCGCCCTGCAACACAAGGATGCCCCGCAGATCGCGGCGCTGACGGCAAATCTCGATGCCAATCTGGCGGCCGCCTTCCGGCGCCTGCCCGAGTTGTATGGCGGCGCCGAAATGCTGGCGGCGGCCCGGCGCGAATTGCCCGCCCTGCCGGGCGTGAGCGCCGCCCTGGACGATCTGGCGGCCTTACTCCCGGCCGCGGACGGCATCGCCCTCACCCTCGATCTGGCCGATCTGCGTGGTTATGGCTATCACAACGGCGTGGTGTACGCCGCCTATGTCGGCGGCCAGGCCGGCGCCATCGCCCAGGGCGGCCGCTATGACGGCGCCGGCGCCATCTTCGGCCGCAGCCGGCCGGCCACCGGCTTCAGCCTGGACCTGCGCCAGATCGTCGACAGCCTGCCCGAGCCGGGCCGGCGCCCGGCCATCCTCGCCCCCTGTGCCGAGGATGCCGGCCTGCAAGCGGCCATTGCCGAGCTGCGCGCGGCCGGCGAGCGGGTGGTGGTCGAACTGCCGGGCCAGGCGCCGCATCGGGCCGAGGCCGGCTGCGACCGGCAACTGGTGCAGCAGGCCGGCGCCTGGCGCGTGGTTCCTTTGTAAAACCTTGAGATAAGCGGATAGCGACATGAAGAACGTAGTGGTCATCGGCACCCAGTGGGGCGATGAAGGCAAGGGCAAGATCGTCGACTGGCTGACCGACCGCGCCCAGGGCGTGGTGCGTTTCCAGGGCGGCCACAATGCCGGCCACACCCTGGTCATCGGCGGCAAAAAGACGGTGCTGCACCTGATTCCGTCCGGCATCCTGCGCGACAACGTGCGCTGCTACATCGGCAACGGCGTGGTGGTCTCGCCCGAGGCGCTGATCGAGGAGGTGGAGATGCTGGAGAAGAACGGCGTCGATGTCGCCAGCCGGCTCACCATCTCCGAGGCCTGTCCCTTGATCCTGCCCCATCACGTCGCGCTCGACCATGCGCGCGAGGCGGCCAAGGGCGCCGGCAAGATCGGCACCACCGGGCGCGGCATCGGCCCGGCCTATGAAGACAAGGTGGCGCGCCGCGCCATCCGCATGCAGGACCTGTTCCACCGCGAGCGCTTCGCCGCCAAGCTGGGCGAGGTGCTGGACTATCACAACTACGTGCTCAAGCATTACTTCCAGTGGGAGCCGGTGAGCTTCCAGAAGACCCTGGACGAGACCATGGCCCTGGCCGAGAAGATCAAGCCGATGATCGGCGATGTGCCACGCCAGCTGTATGAGGCCAACCGCCGGGGCGAGAGCCTGTTGTTCGAGGGCGCCCAGGGCACCCTGCTCGACATCGACCACGGCACCTATCCCTTCGTCACCTCGTCCAACTGCACGGCGGGCGGCGCCGCCACCGGCACCGGCATGGGCCCGGGCGGCATGCATTACATCCTGGGCATCACCAAGGCCTACACCACGCGCGTCGGCAGCGGGCCGTTCCCGACCGAGCTGTTCGACGACAACGGCCGCTGGCTCGCCGAGAAGGGCCACGAATTCGGCGCCACCACCGGCCGGCCGCGCCGCTGCGGCTGGTTCGACGCCGCCGCGCTCAAGCGGGCGATCCAGATCAACGGGGTGTCCGGCCTGTGCGTGACCAAGCTCGACGTGCTCGACGGCATGGAGACGGTGCGCATCTGCACCGGCTACAGGATCGACGGCGAGTTCTGCGACATCCTGCCGGTCGGCGCCGAGACCCTGGCCGACTGCGAGCCGGTGTACGAGGACTGGGCGGGCTGGAGCGAGAGCACGGTCGGGGTCAAATACTTCAAGGACCTGCCGGCCAAGGCCCAGGCCTATCTGAACCGCATGGAAGAACTGTGCGGCGTGCCCATCGACATCATCTCCACCGGGCCCGACCGGGAGGAGACCATCGTCAAACGGCATCCCTTCGAGTGAGCAGGCTGGCGCAACACTTCGCCTTGCTGGCCCGGCAAGCCGGCCACAGAGGGGGTGTTGTCGCCATTGGCCGCAGAAGGGGTGCGAAAAACGAAAAAGCCGGCGCGCGCCGGCTTTTTTCCTTACCATTTGGTGCCCAGGAGAGGACTCGAACCTCCACACCATTGCTGGCGCTAGGACCTGAACCTAGTGCGTCTACCAATTCCGCCACCTGGGCAAAGAGGCGCGAATTCTAACGATTGGACTGAATCCTTGTCAACGAAAAAAACCGGAAAAACCCATCGCGGCAGCAACAAGGCCCTGCGCTGGCAGGACCCCTTCCTCAAGCGCGAGCAGGAGAAATACGGCCAGCCGCTGCCCAGCCGTGAATTCATTCTGCAACTGGTCGAGGAGGCAGGCGAGCCGGTGCCGATGGAGGACCTGGCCTTCCGCCTGGGGCTGGAGCCCGAGGAATACGACGCCTTCCGCAACCGGCTGGGCGCCATGCAGCGCGACGGCCAGCTGGTGATCAACCGCCGGGGCCTGATCTGCCTGCCGGACAAGATCGAGCTCAAGGCCGGCCGGGTCGAAGGGCATCCCGACGGTTACGGCTTCTTCGTGCCGGACGACCGCTCGGGCGACATGTTCCTGTCCGAGCGCGAGATGCACCAGGTATTGCATGGCGACCGGGTGATGGTGCGCGAATCCGGCACCGACCGGCGCGGCCGCAAGGAAGGCAAGATCGTCGAGGTGCTGCAGCGCGCCAACGTCAACGTGGTGGGCCGCTTCTATCGCGAACACGGCCATCAGTGGGTGCGCGCCGAGAACCCCAAGATCAATCAGGACATCGTGGTCATCGCCGGCGAGGAGATGCAGGCCAAACAGGGCCAGGTGGTGACGGTGGAGATCGTCGAGCAGCCGACCAAGCACAGCCCGCCCATGGGCCGCATCGTCGAGGTGCTGGGCAACTATACCGATCCCGGCATGGAGATCGAGATCGCCCTGCGCAAGCACGAACTGCCATTCGAGTTTTCCAAGGCCACCCTGGCCCAGGCGCGCAAGCTGCCCAAGGGCGTGGTGCAAACCGACCTCAAGCAGCGCGAGGACGTGCGCCACCTGCCGCTGGTCACCATCGACGGCGAGGACGCGCGCGACTTCGACGACGCGGTCTATTGCGAGAGCCTGGGCCGCAGCGGCTACAAGCTCTATGTCGCCATCGCCGACGTCTCCCACTATGTGCGGCCGGGCGAACCGCTCGACCGCGACGCCTATGAGCGCGGCACCTCGGTCTATTTCCCGCGCCGGGTGATCCCCATGCTGCCGGAGGAGCTCTCCAACGGCCTGTGCTCGCTCAATCCCCAGGTCGACCGTCTGTGCATGATGTGCGAGATGGAGATCACCGGCACCGGCAGCATCAAGCACTATCGCTTCTACCCGGCGGTGATGCACTCCAAGGCCAGGCTCACCTACAACCTGGTGTGGAGCTGGCTCTCGAACGAAGCCAAGCCCGACAAGGAGCAGGCCTGGCTGCTGCCGCACCTGCAGGACCTGTACAAGCTGTTCAAGACCCTGCTCAAGGCGCGCTGGGTGCGCGGCGCCATCGACTTCGAGACGGTCGAGACCAAGATGGTGTTCGACGCGCAGGGCAAGATCCAGGCCATCGTGCCGAGCACGCGCAACGATGCCCATCGGGTGATCGAGGAGTGCATGCTGGCGGCCAACGTCTGCGCCTCGGATTTCCTGCAACAGCGCAAGCACCCCGCGCTCTACCGCATCCACGAAGGGCCGACGCCCGAGAAGCTCAAGGCCCTGCACGAATTCCTGGCCGAGTTCGGTCTTTACCTGGGCGGTGGCGACGAGCCGCATGCCAAGGACTATGCCGAGCTGCTCAACCGGATCAAGGGCCGCCCCGATGAGCAGCTGCTGCAGACGGTGATGCTGCGCTCCCTGCAGCAGGCGGTGTACAGCCCGAACAACGTGGGCCATTTCGGTTTGGCCTACGAGTCCTATACCCACTTCACTTCGCCGATTCGCCGTTATCCCGATCTGTTGGTGCATCGGGCGATCAAGGCCTGTCTGAACAACGAGCAGTATCAGCCGGGCAACTGGGAGGCGATCGGCCTGCATTGCTCGGCCACCGAGCGCCGGGCCGACGAGGCCAGCCGCGACGTGGTGAACTGGCTCAAGTGCTACTACATGCAGGACCGCATCGGCGAGGAATACGATGGCGTGATCTCCGGCGTCACCGGCTTCGGCATCTTCGTCGCCCTGAATGACGTCTTCGTCGAGGGCCTGGTGCATGTCTCCGACCTCGGCCAGGACTATTTCCACTTCGATCCGGCCCGCCACCAGATGCTGGGTGAACGTACCAGCAAGCGCTATCGCCTGGGCGATGCCGTGCGCGTTCGCGTCGTGCGGGTCGATCTCGACACCGCCCGGATCGATTTCACCCTGGCCGAGGAATCGCGCCAGGCCGTGCCGCGCGCCAGCGTCGGCCAGGAGCCGGCCAAGGCCGCCCCGGCCGGACGCACCGGATCGGGCAAGGCGCCGGCCAAGAAGAAACCGGCTGCCGGGAAAAAGGCGGACAAGGCGACATGAGCGGCCGTACGCAAATCTATGGCTTTGGCTTCAGCCGCCTGCTGGTGCAGGCTTCACATCGGCTGCGCCGATATGAGCTTACGCCGAAGCCATCGGCTGTAGGGGCTTGTAGCGGAGTAGGCCAATGAGCGGCCGTACGCAAATCTATGGCTTTCATGCCATCCTCGCCCGTCTGCGCCATCACCCGGAAGGCATCCACGTCATCTACCTCGATCAGAACCGGCGCGACAAGCGGGCGCGCGACCTGATCCGGGCGGCCGAGGAACGCGGTGTCAAGCTGGTTCAGGTCGAAGCGGCCCGCATCGGGGAAATGGCCAGGGGTGGCCGCGCCCAGGGCGTGGTGGCCCAGGTCGATCCGGTCAGGCTGGCGACCCATCTGGACGACGTGCTGGAGGAATTGACTGAGCCGGCCATGCTGCTGGTGCTCGATGGGGTGACCGATCCGCACAACCTGGGTGCCTGCCTGCGCTCGGCCGATGCCTTCGGGGCCCATGCCGTGCTGGCGCCCAAGGACCGCGCGGCCGGGCTGAACGCCACGGCGGTGAAGGCGGCGAGCGGGGCGGCCGAGAGCGTGCCCTACCTCACCGTGACCAACCTGGCGCGCACCCTGCGTGAGCTGAAGGATAGGGACATCCTGGTGGTCGGCGCCGATGCCGAGGGCAGCGCGGTTTTGCCCGAGGTCGATTTCACGGGCGCCGTCGCCCTGGTGCTGGGCGCCGAGGGCGAGGGCCTGCGCCGCCTGACGCGCGAGACCTGCGATGTCCTGGCCCGCATCCCCATGTTCGGTCAGGTCGAAAGCCTCAACGTCTCGGTCTCGGCCGGCGTCTGCCTGTACGAGGCGCGGCGCCAGCGGGGGTGAGCCCATTGACTGCGCAAGAGGCCTGGAAACTGATCGCCGAGGCGGAGCTGCTGCACGGCCGCACCGAGATCGAACTGACCCTGGATCGCCTGGCGGGCCAGATCACCGCGGCCCTGGCCGATGTCTGCCCCGTGGTGCTGTGCATCATGGGCGGCGGCGTGGTCTTCGCCGGTGAGCTGTTGCCGCGCCTGGGCTTTCCGCTGGAGTTCGACTATCTGCACGTCACGCGCTATCGCGGCGGCCTGCGTGGCGGCGAAATCGAATGGGCGGTGCTGCCGCGCACCCCGATCGCAAACCGGGTGGTGCTGGTGCTGGACGACATCCTGGACGAGGGCCACACCCTGGCCGCCACCAAGGCCAAGCTTCTGGAGATGGGCGCGGCGCGGGTGGAGATCGCCGTGTTGACGGAAAAGGAGCTGGGCCATGACAAACCGGTGGCGCCGGACTACGTCGGCCTGCGCCTGCCCAATCGCTACGTCTTTGGCATGGGCATGGACGTGCGCGGCCTGTGGCGCAACCTGCCCGCGATTTATGCCTTGAAGGAGAAAGACTGATGCTGGCAATCATCGGCGGCACGGGCCTGACCAAGCTGCCCGGCCTCAACATCACCCACCGCCAGGTGGTACGCACGCCCTACGGCGAGCCGTCGGGCGCACTCACCTTCGGTGAACTCGATGGCCACAAGGTGATCTTTCTGGCGCGCCATGGCTATGGCCACACCATCCCGCCGCACCTGGTGAATTACCGGGCCAACATCTGGGCTTTGCAGTCGCAGGGCGTGACCCATGTCGTGTCGGTGGCGACGGTGGGCGGCATTCATCCCGAACTGCGTCCCGGCCGGCTGGTGGTGCCGGACCAGATCATCGACTACACCCACGGCCGGGAGACCACCTTCTTCACGCCCGGGGAGCAGCCGGTCACCCATATCGATTTCACCTGGCCCTATTGCCCGGACATGCGGGCACGCTGCCTGACGGCGCTCAAGCGGGCGGGCGAGGATTTCATGGACGGCGGCACCTACGCCGCGGTGCAGGGGCCGCGCCTGGAGACCAAGGCCGAGATCGATCGGCTGGAACGCGACGGCGCCCACATGGTGGGCATGACCGGCATGCCCGAGGCCGCGCTGGCCCGGGAGCTCGGCTTGTGCTACGCCGCCATCGGGGTCTCGGTCAACTGGGCGGCCGGCCGCGGCGACAGCCGTGCCAGCATCTCGCCCGAGGCGATCGAGGCCAATCTGGCAGCCGTGATGGGGCGGGTGCTCAATGTGCTCAAGGGCCTGGCCTGCATGGATTA
>DDKN01000119.1 GCA_002339725.1 Thiobacillus sp. UBA2597 | reverse complement strand
CCAACAAAACCTACGACGGCACCACCAACGCCACCGTCACCCCCGGCACGCTCTCGGGCTTCGTCGGCAGCGAGACGGTGAATGTGGCCTCGGCTACCGGCACATTCGATAACAAAAACGCCGGCACCGGCAAGGCGGTCACGGTGGCCTACACCCTCAGTAACGGTGCCAACGGGGGGCTGGCGTCGAACTACACGCTGGCCGGTACCACGCATAGCGCCGACATCACGCCGAAGCTGCTGACCGCCAGCTACAGCGCCGCGAACAAGGTCTACGACGGCACCACGGCGGCCACGGTCTCGGCCACCAGCGGCGACATCGTCACGGGCGACGCCGTCACCATCTCCGCCAGCGGCGCCTTTGCCGACAAGAACGCCGGCACCGGCAAGGCGGTGAGCATCACGGGCGGGGCGCTGTCCGGAGCGGACGCCAGCAACTACAGCCTCTCGAACCCCACCGGCAGCGCGACCGCCGACATCACGCCCCGCCCGGTGCAGGTTGCGGCCGAGGCCAAGAGCAAGTTCGTCGGCCAGAGCGACCCGCCGCTCACCTACGCCACCGGCTGCCCCACGGGCATGAGCGCGGACTGCGGCCTGGTCAGTGGCGAGACCCTTGCCGGCAGCCTCAGCCGCGATGCGGGCGAGGCGGTGGGCAGCTATGCCATCCTGCAAGGCACGGTGACCGACGCCAACAACCCCAACTACGCCATCGATTTCGTCGGAGCCGACCTCAGCATCTCGGCGGTAGCGCTCACCGGCGCGTCGGGCGATGCGCAGGCCAGCGCGCAGCAGACGGCCGCTAGCGGCGCCGGCACGGCTCCCACGCCCACGCCGCAGCCGAACGCGGGCGGCCGCGAAGCCGTCGGCGGGCCGCTGATGGCCGCGCTCATCCGCGTGCAAGACGGCGGCATCCGGCTGCCGGAGGGCTCCCGCATGGATGAGGACGAACGCAACCGTCCCCGCTGAAAGGAGCCCCAGCATGGCTTTAAGTCACTGCTTTAGCAGAAATCAACCTTCGTTGAAGCAAGAGGAAATCGAAAACATGCCGTTTGAGAAAACCCTGAAACGTTTGCCGCTCGTCGCGGCGCTGGCGCTTGCTTTCCCCGCTTTCGCCCAGCAGGCGCCGGATGCCGGGCAGAGCCTGCAACAGCTGACGCCTCCTGCGCTCACACCGCCGCGCCCTTCGCCGGGCGTGGCGGTCGAGCCCCCCGCCGAGGACAAGGCCGCCCCGGGCGGACCGACGGTCCGGATCGAGAGCGTGCGCTTTGTCGGCAACACGGTGTTTACCGAGGCGGAACTTTCCGCCGCGCTGGGCGAGGTGAAGGGCAGGACTTTCGATCTGGCCGGCCTGCGCGCCCTGGCGGGGCGGATTACCGACCACTACCGGGCGCACGGCTACCCCTTCGCCCGCGCGTTGGTGCCTGCCCAGGGGCTGGCCGACGGCGTGCTCACCCTCCGGATCGTCGAAGGCCGCTATGGCAGGGTCGAGGCCCAGGGCGCGATGGCGAATCAGGCGCAGGGCTTTCTCGCCGACCTTCGCCCGGGGGAAGTGATCGAAGCCGCTTCGCTCGAACGCGCCACGCTGATCCTCTCCGACCAGCCGGGGGTGAAGGTTGCCCCCCTCATCCGGCTGGGGCAGGAGGTGGGCACGGGCGATCTCGTGGTGGAGGTGGCCCGCGAGCCCCTGGTCAAGGGCGAGCTGGGGATGGACAGCCACGGCAACCGCTACACCGGGCAGACGCGGCTGAAAGCCAACGTGCAGGCCGACAGCCCCTTCATGCTGGGCGACCAGTTTCTGGGCCGGCTGCTCTACACCGACGAAGGCTTGTGGCTGGGAAGCGTGAGCTACAACCTGCCCCTGGGAACCTCGGGGCTGCGCGGCAATGCCGGCTACGCCCACACCTATTACGAGCTCGGCAAGGACTTCAAGAACCTTGGGGCCCACGGCACGGCCAAGGTGACAAGCCTCGGGCTTTCCTATCCGATCCTGCGCTCGCAAAAGGCCAATCTCGCCGTCGCCGTCTCCTACCAGCACAAGGCGCTCGAAGACCGGCAGGATGCGGTGGGCATACGCAACGACAAATCGAGCGATGCGCTGCCCATCGTGCTGCAATTCGACCGCAGGGATGGCACCGGCATCACCTACGGGGCGCTCGCCTACACCGCCGGCAGGCTCAAACTCGATGCGACGCTGGAAGCCGCGGACATCGTGAGCGGCACCAACACGCGCGGGCATTTCGACAAGTGGAACCTGGACCTCGCCCGGCTGCAGACGACGCCCGTCTCGAACCTGACGCTCTTTGGACGACTTTCCGCGCAATGGGCGGGCAAGAACCTGGATTCCTCCGAAAGCTTCGTCCTCGGCGGCGCCTCGGGCGTGCGCGCCTATCCGCAGGGCGAGGGAGCGGGGGACGAAGGCTACTTCGTGCAGCTCGAAGCGCGCTACCGGCTGGGCGCGGCGGAGCCTTTCGCCTTCTACGACGCAGGGTACATCCGGATCAACGCCGAGCCGGGGGGCATGATCCCGCCGGTGACGGACAACACCCGCTCCATGGCCGGCGCAGGGCTGGGCGTGCGCTACAACCCCGGCTCATTCACGCTCGAAGCCGCGGCGGCCTGGCACACCCACGGCGGTGAGCCGACTTCCGACAGCCAAGACCGCCGTCCCCGGCTGTGGGTAAGCGCCGTCTGGCGGTTTTGAGGGGAGCAGACAAGTGCGAAGCCTCCGCCGGGATCGCTCCCACGCCCATAACTCCACCCGGCGTTCAGGATGCCATGCGGCCAGCTTCGGCTATCTTGGACAGCAGTGATTGTTATGGCATAACACAACCCGCGCCACAGGGTATCGCTGAACTTCCTGATGGAACAGAGGTGCGATACCCTGGAAAATACCCGGCGGAATTCGCCCCTACTTCGCGCCAAACGCTATAGAGGCGCCCTGCGCCAGTTTCGACTAACTGTTAAGTTGCAATAGGTTGTT
>DDKN01000064.1 GCA_002339725.1 Thiobacillus sp. UBA2597 | reverse complement strand
ACCTATTGAAACATTACAACTAGGGCTGGCTCTCGACGGTGTGAGGAGGCTATCCCCCGCCAGCGGGCAGGCCGGCCACCACATCGCAAACGGTCATGCTCTGGATGATGTCGGGCTTACTTGGCTCTGCTGGTGTGATCTTTCTGGGTACTGGCTTGCGCAACCCGTTTCTCTCAAACTAAAGCACGTCCCCCATCGCGTAACGTAGCGTCTTGCCCGGCTCGACCTCGGAAAGAAATTGCTTGCTCATCGCGACCTCCAAAGACAGGGGGCACCATGAAGGCGCTCGTCGCTGCACCTGGCAAGTGAAAAGGCGCGCTGTCAAGGCCAACTCCGCCCATCAACGCTAAAAATCAGTATTGAATTTCAATCATATTGGTGCCCGACCGCGTGCGGTCGCCTCAACACTACCAAACAAAAAAGCCACCGCTAGGGTGGCTTTTTTGTTTGGTGTTGATGGTGTAGAGAGAACCCGCCTGTTCGCCGAGCAACCACCGGTCGCGAGGGACACAATCGCCTGCGATTGCGGGCGCGCAGGGCCGGGGTTTGCGGGCGGCAAGCGCGAACCGGGCTGGCCGGCTCAACAGCATTTTTGCAGCAGCGATGCGCCTGGCCCCTCACTCAGCCTGCCAGGAGGGCCATGGCCACCAAGGCGAGGGCGATGCCCAGCCATTGCCGCACACTGACGCTCTCGCCCATGAACAGCCAGGCCAGCACCACGGTCAGCAGCGGATAGAGCGCGGTCAGCACCGAGACCAGCATCGCCGGGCCGCGCGAGATGGCATACAGGTAGGCAATCCCGCCGGTCATGCCCAACACACCCGTGAGCAGGGCGAGCGGCACGGCCCGGGCATCGAGCTGGGGCCGGAAATTCAGGGTCGCCAGGACCACCAGCGCCACGCTGAAGGCCCCCAGTGCCTGGAAAAACAGCGCGCTGCGCGGGTCGATCAGGCTGGTGGTGATCTTGGGAAACAGCGCCCAGAGGCCCCAGAAGAAAAAGGCGAGAAAGGCGGGCAAATACCAGCTTTGCATGATGTGGCCTTGCGGGTGAAAGACGCGGCTCGAATCCTTACAGGAACCGATCCAGCAGTTTCCGGCTGTGCCGGTCCATCTTGGCGGGGTCGCGGATCAAAAACTGCACGCCATGGCTGTCGGCGATGAGCAGCACGCCACCCGGCAGGCGGCGAATGTCTTCCTCGCCGCGCAGGATCAGGCGGGTCTCGCCGCGGTCGGTGGTCACCCGCCAGATACTTGGGGTGGCGAAGGTCGACACCTGGTCGATGCGCAGGATCTCCGGCATGAATTCCCGTTCGGCCAGTGCCGTCTCGATCAGGGCCCGGGTCTGCGCCTGCAGGGCATCCAGGCGCTCGATCCAGACCAACTCATGACCATCGGCACTGAGCAGGGCAATGCCGTGGTCAGGCGCGCTGATGGGGAAGGCACGGGCCGGCACCACGTCCTGGTGTACGGTGCCATCGGCCAGGGTCAGCACCAGGTGACCGAGGCCGTTGCGGGTCAGCGTGAAGTCGGCGGGGATCATGGCTTGACGCCTTCGACCTTGGGCTCGATGGCGGGCGGCGGGCTGTCGTCCAGATCGGTATCGACGTTGCGCGCCTGGGCCTGGTAGAGCCGGTAATAATGACCTTCACGGGCCATGAGCTGGTCGTGGTTGCCGACCTCGACGATCTGGCCGCGATCCATCACCACCAGGCGGTCGGCCCGGCGCAGGGTGGACAGGCGGTGGGCGATGGCGATGGTGGTGCGGCCGCGCACCAGATTGTCCAGGGCCTTTTGGATCTCCTTCTCAGTCTCGGTGTCGACCGAGGAGGTGGCTTCGTCCAGGATCAGGATCCTGGGGTCGATCAGCAGGGCCCGGGCGATGGAGATGCGCTGGCGCTCGCCGCCGGACAGGCCCTGGCCGCGCTCGCCGACCAGGGAGTCATAACCCAGGGGCAATCTCAATATGAACTCGTGGGCATGCGCCGCGCGCGCGGCGGCGATGATCTCTTCGCGGCTGGCGTCGGGTTTGCCGTAGGCGATGTTCTCGGCGATGGTGCCGAAAAAGAGGAAGGGTTCCTGCAGCACCAGGCCGATGTTCTGGCGGAATTCGGCCACCGGCAGGCTGCGGATGTCGACGCCATCGAGCCGGATCGAGCCTTCGTTCACGTCGTAGAAACGGCAGATCAGGTTGACCAGGGTGCTCTTGCCCGAGCCGCTGTGGCCGACCAGGCCGATCATCTCGCCCGGCTCGATGGTGAGGTTGAGGCCCTTGATCACCGCGCGATGGCCATAGCGGAAGCCGGCCTCGCGCACCTCGATCCGGCCCTGCACCCGCTCCAGATGCACCGGCCGGGTCGGCTCCGGCACGCTGGAGACGTGGTCGAGGATGTCGAAGATGCGCTTGGCGCCGGCCGCCGCCTTTTCGGTTTGCGACACGATGCGGCTCATGGAATCGAGCCGGGTGTAGAAGCGGCTGATGTAGGCCAGGAAGGCGGTGAGCACGCCGACCGTGATGTGATCGTTCGCCACCTGCCAGATGCCGAAGGCCCACACCACCAAAAGGCCGATCTCGGTCATCAGGGTCACCGTGGGCGAAAACAGGGCCCAGGTGCGGTTGATCTTGTCGTTGACCGCCAGGTTGTGCCGGTTGGCCGCGCGGAAGCGTTCGGCCTCGCGTTTTTCCTGGGCGAAGGCCTTGACCACCCGGATGCCGGGAATGGTGTCGGCCAGCACATTGGTCACCTCGGACCAGACCCGGTCGATCTTCTCGAAGCCGGTGCGCAGCTTGTCGCGCACCAGATGGATCATCCAGGCGATGACCGGCAGCGGCAGCAGGGTGACCAGCGCCAGCCAGGGGTTGATCGAGAACAGGATGGCCGCGGTCATGGCGATCATCAGCACGTCGGTGGCGAAATCCAGCAGGTGCAGCGAGAGGAAGACGCTGATGCGGTCGGTCTCCGAGCCGATGCGGGCGATCAAATCGCCGGTGCGCTTGCCGCCGAAGTATTCCAGCGACAGCTTCATCAGGTGTTCGTAGGTGGTGGTGCGCAGGTCGGCGCAGATGCGCTCGGACACCAGGGCCAAAATATAGGTGCGGGCCCAGCCCAGGCCCCAGGCGAGCAGGGCGGCGCCGAGCAGGCCGCCGAGCAGCCAGAGCACCAGGGTGACATCGATGGCCTGACCGGTCTGATAGGGGATCAGCACATCGTCCATCAGCGGCATGGTCAGGTAAGGCGGCACCAGGGTGGCGGCGGTGGAAGCCAGAGTGAGCAGGAAACCAGCCAGCAGCTGGCCCTGGTAGGGCCGGGCGAAACGCCACAGGCGCAGCAGGGTCCAGGTCGAAGGCGCTTCATGGATCTCGCGGGCGCAGACCGGGCATTCCTCCTGGTCCGGCTCGAGCGGGGCCTTGCAGGTGGGACAGACGGTCTCGGCCGCTTCCGGCTCGGCCTGGCCGGTTTGCCGGTTGCGCTGCTGCCGTTCGAACTGCTTGGACAGACGCACGGCCGCCAGATTCTGCCCCAGGGTGTAGCGCCAAACGCCCAGGCGGCTGGCACCATCGATGAGCTCGAGCGTGCCAACCCCGGCATGATCGTGCTGGTGCAGGCTCAAGCCGGGTCGGCAGGGCCAGTCGCGCCATTCGGCTTCGCCCGGCGCGCGGGCGAGCAGGCGCCGGTCCGTGAGCAGTAACAGGCCTTGGCCAAAATGCAGTTGCGCATCCAGGTCCAACTCCAGCCAGGCCAAAACCGATTCCCCTTCCATCAGGGGGGGTGGGGTGGTGGATTGCCAGCGCTCGGGCAGGGAAGTGGCGGAAGATTTTTTTTGCATGCTGGCCCGGCGCATTCGACGCGCGATTTGTCCTTTAAGGTATGCTTGGCCGTGACTCGGACGGCGGCTTTTTTCAGGCCGTCAAGTATATCGCGCGCGATCCCCATCGGTCAGGGTCGTGGCGCGTCTCGAACACTTGAATCGCACGTGCAACATGACAAAGCGTGACATCGAATTTCTCCGCGTGACCTATCTGCGCGGACCGAATCTTTGGACCTACCGCCCGGTCCTGGAAGCCTGGGTCGACATCGGCGACCTGGAAGACGCCCCCTCCAACACCATCCCCGGTTTCTATGAACGCCTGACCGCCTGGCTGCCCGGCCTGGTCGAGCACCGCTGCGGCGTGGGTGAGCGCGGCGGCTTTCTTTTGCGCCTGAAGGAGGGCACCTGGCCGGCCCACATCCTGGAGCACGTGGCAATCGAGCTGCAGAACCTGGCCGGCATGCGGGTTGGCTTCGGCAAGGCCCGGCAGACCCATGTGCGCGGCGTCTACAAGGTGGCCGTGCGCACCCGGCATGAAGGCCTGGGCCGGGCCTGCCTGCAGGCGGCGCGCGATCTGGTCATGGCGGCGATCGAGGACAGGCCGTTCGATGTCGCCGCCACGGTCGGGCCCCTGCGCGAGCTGGCCGACCGCTATTGTCTCGGGCCGAGCACCATGGCCATCGTCGATGCCGCGACCGAGCGCAGGATTCCTGCCATCCGCCTGACCGACGGCAATCTGGTGCAGCTCGGCCAGGGCGTGCACCAGCACCGCATCTGGACCGCGGAAACGGACCGCACAAGCGCCATCGCCGAAGGCATCGCCGGCGACAAGGATCTGACCAAGACCCTGCTCAAGGCCTGCGGCGTGCCGGTGCCGGAAGGCCAGATCGTCGACAGTCCCGAGGCGGCCTGGGAGGCGGCCCAGGAGATCGGCCTGCCGGTGGTGGTCAAGCCGGTGGACGGCAACCACGGCCGCGGCGTCTCGCTCGATCTCACCGAGCGGGCCGACATCGAAGCCGCCTACCGCCTGGCCGAGGTGGAGGGCAGCGAGGTCATCGTCGAGCAGTTCATTCCCGGCAACGAACACCGCCTGCTGGTGGTGGGCAACCGGCTGGTGGCCGCCGCCCGGGGTGAGTCGGCCTGGGTCGAGGGCGACGGCCGCTCGAGCGTGGTCGAACTGATCGACCGCCAGCTCAACAGCGACCCCCGGCGCGGCACCACCGAGGACTATCCGCTCAACCTTATCCTGATCGACGAAGACCCGGCGGTGCGGCTGGAACTCGCCCGCCAGGGCTTCACCGGCGACTCGGTGCCGGCGGCCGGGCAAAAGGTGCTGATCCAGCGCAACGGCAACGTCGCCTTCGACGTCACCGACCAGGTGCACCCGAGCACACGGCAGATCGCCGGCCTCGCCGCCCGGGTGATCGGCCTGGACATCGCCGGCATCGATCTGGTGGTGGAGGACATCGCGCGCCCCCTGGCCGAGCAGCGTGGCGCCATCGTCGAGGTGAATGCCGGCCCCGGCCTGCTCATGCACCTGAAACCGGCCGAAGGCAAACCGCAGCCGGTGGGCCAGGCCATCGTCGACCACCTGTTCCCACCCGGCAACAACGGCCGCATCCCCGTGGTCGGCATCGCCGGCAGCCGGGATGGCGCCGTCATCGGCCATCTGCTCTCGCGTCTTTGGCAGCTCACCGGCAAGCAGGTCGGCCTGGCCTGTTCCGACGGCCTTTACCTCAACCGCCGGCAGGCCAGCGCCGGCAACTGCGCCAACTGGAACATGGGCCAACGCCTGCTGCGCAATCGGGCGGTGGAGGCGGCCATCTTCGAGAACGGCGCCGATATGATCCTGAACGAAGGCCTGGCCTACGATCGCTGCCTGGTCGGCATCGTCACCGACATCCCCGGCCCGGAAGGCTTTGCCGAGTACTATCTGCGGGAGCCGGAACAGATGTACAGCGTGCTGCGCACCCAGGTCGATGTCGTGCTGGCCGAGGGTGCGGCCGTGCTCAATGCCGACGAGCCGGACGTGGCGCGCATGGCCGAGCTGTCGGACGGCGCCGTCATCTTCTACAGCCTCGACCCGGCCTCACCGGTGCTGGCCGAACATCGCGCCGAAGGCGGCTGGGCGGTATCTGCCCGGGACAACCGGATCTTCCTGGCCAAGGGCCGCGAGGAAAGTCTGCTCGCTGACCTCAACCATCTGCCGCATGGCAACGCGCTTGCCTTGTCTCAGGTGCTGCCCGCCAGCGCCGCCGCGGTCGCCCTGGGCCTGAGCAGCGAGCTGATCCAGGCTGGCCTGGAGACCTTCGACCCCACCCAGCCGACCGGCGAGGCCACACCGATTCCGGTCACCCATTGAACGCCGGCAGGCAACGGAAACCAAAAAAACCACACAACAGGAATTTCGCCGCATGCAAATCTCCCGCATTCGCGCCTTGCGCGGGCCCAATTTGTGGAGCCGGCACACCGCCATCGAGGCCCTGGTCGAGTGTTCGGCCGCCGAGCGCTCGATCGACGGCATGGCCGGCTTCGAGGCCGGCCTGCGCGCGCGCTTTCCCGAAATCGGCGCCCTGCGCCCGATCGGTTACGAAGGCGATGTCTCAGTCGCCCACGCCCTGGCCTTCGCCGCGCTGCGCCTGCAGGCCCAGGCCGGCTGCCCGGTGACCTTCTGCAACACCTCGGAAACGGTTGAAGCCGGCATCTACAAGGTCGCGATCGAGTACACCGAAGAGCCGGTCGGGCGCCTCGCCCTGGAACTGGCCGAGGCCCTGTGCCGGGCAGCCATCGAAGACCAGCCGTTCGACCTGGCCGATGCCCTGGCCCGCTTGCATGAATTGGATGTCGACATCCGTCTGGGCCCGTCGACCGGCGCCATCGTCCAGGCCGCGCTTGCCCGCGGCATTCCCTTTCGCCGGCTGACCGATGGCAGCCTGGTGCAACTGGGCTGGGGCAGCCGACAGCGCCGCATCCAGGCGGCCGAGACCGACCGCACCAGCGCCATCGGCGAGGCCATCGCCCAGGACAAGGACCTGACCAAGAAGCTGCTGGCCGATGCCGGCATCCCGACACCGCAAGGGCGGGTGGTGACCAGCCCGGAAGAAGGCTGGGCCGCTGCCTGCGAAATCGGTCTGCCGGTGGTGGTGAAACCGCGCGACGGCAATCAGGGCAAGGGCGTCACCGTCAACATCGCGACCCGCGAACACTTCATGGCGGTCTACGGCTCGGCCGCCGAGGTGAGCGACGAGGTGATCGTCGAGCGTTTCATTCCGGGCCACGACCACCGTTTTCTGGTGGTCGGCAACCAGGTGGTGGCCATCGCCCGGCGCGAGCCGCCCCATGTGATCGGCGACGGCATTCACACCGTGCGCGAGCTGGTCGCGATCGCCAACAGCGACCCGCGCCGGGGCGAGGGCCACGAAAGCGCGCTGACCAAGATGCGGCTGGACGACATCGCCCATGCCCGGCTCAAGGTGCAGGGCTTCACGGCCGACTCGGTGCCGCCCAAGGGGGCCCGCGTGGTGCTGCGCAACAACGCCAACCTGTCCACCGGCGGCAGCGCCACCGACGTGACCGACGATGTTCATCCCGAACTGGCGGCGCGCGCGGTCGAGGCTGCGCAGATGATCGGCCTCGACATCTGCGGCGTCGACGTGGTGTGCGAGACCGTGCTGAAATCGCTCGAGGAGCAGGGCGGCGGCATCGTCGAGGTCAACGCCGCACCGGGGCTGCGCATGCACCTCAATCCCTCGTTCGGCAAGGGGCGGCCGGTGGGCGAGGCCATCATCCAGGCCATGTTCGAGGAGGGCAACGACGGGCGTATCCCCCTGGTGGCGGTGACCGGCACCAACGGCAAGACCACCACGGTGCGCCTGATCGCGCATTTGCTGGCGCTGTCCGGCAAGCGCGTGGGCATGACCACCACCGACGGCGTCTACGTCGAGGGCCAGCGCATCGACAGCGGCGATTGCAGCGGCCCCAAGAGCGCCCGCTCGGTGCTGGCCCATCCCGACGTCGATGCCGCCGTGCTGGAGACCGCGCGCGGCGGCCTGCTGCGCGAGGGCCTGGCCTTCGATCGCTGTCAGGTGGCGGTGGTCACCAACATCGGCCTGGGCGACCACCTCGGCCTCAATTACATCACCACGGTGGATGACCTGGCCGTGCTCAAGCGGGTGGTGGTGCAGAACGTGGCGCCGAACGGCATGGCCGTGCTCAATGCCACCGACCCCAAGGTGGTCGAGATGGCCGGCTACTGCCCGGGCGCGGTCACCTTCTTCGCGGGGGAGCCGCATCACCCGGTGATCGCGGCGCACCGCGCCCAGGGCCATCGGGTGGTGTTCCGCGACGGCGATGCCCTGGTGGCGGGCGAGGGCGCGTTCGAGCAGCGCATCCCCCTGGCCGAGATCCGGCTCACCCGCAACGGCAGCATCGGCTTCCAGGTCGACAACGCCATGGCCGCCCTGGGCGCGGCCTGGGCCCTGGGGCTCGACTGGCAGGTGATCCGGGCCGGGCTCAAGAGTTTCGACAGCGATGCGGAGACCGCGCCAGGCCGCTTCAATGTCTTCGCCTACCGCGGCGCCACCCTGATCGCCGACTACGGCCACAACCCGGACGCCATCCAGGCCCTGGTGCGCGCGGTCGAGGCCATGCCGGCCAGGCGCAGATCGGTGGTGATCAGCGCGGCCGGCGACCGGCGCGACGAGGACATCCGTCAGCAGACCGAGATTTTGGGCGATGCCTTCGACGAGGTGATCCTCTATCAGGATGCCTGCCAGCGTGGGCGCGCCGACGGCGAGGTGCTGGCCCTGTTGCGCCAGGGCCTGGCCCAAGCCAAGCGCTGCACAGCGGTGCAGGAGATCCATGGCGAGTTCCTCGCCATCGACACTGCCCTGGAGCGGTTGCAGGCGGGTGACCTGTGCCTGATCCTGATCGACCAGGTCGAGGCCGCGCTGGCCCACATCAAGCAGCGCATCGCCGAAGGTTGAGGTGGCCGGAACCATCCCGTTCCGGCAATGAAAAAGGGCAGCCCGCGGGCTGCCCTTTTTGTCGGCCGGAAGCGGCTTAGGCCTTGACCCGGTTGCGGTATTCGCCGGTGGCGGTATCGATCTCGATCTTGTCGCCGATCTCGACGAAGGCGGGCACCGAGATCTCGAAGCCGGTGGGCTTGATCCGGGCCGGCTTCATCACCTTGCCCGAGGTGTCGCCCTTGACCGCGGGCTCGGTGTACTCCACCTCGCGGATCACGGTGGTCGGCATCTCCACGGAGATGGCCTTGCCGTTGTAGAACACCACCTCGCAGGGCATGCCGTCCTCCAGGTACTTCAGCATGTCGCCCAGGTTGTCGGCTTCCACCTCGTACTGGTTGTAGTCGGCATCCATGAACACGTACATGGGGTCGGCGAAGTAGGAGTAGGTGCACTCCTTGCGCTCGAGGGTCACGGTCTCGAACTTCTCGTCGGCCTTGTAAACGGTCTCGCTGCCGGCGCCGGTGAGCAAGTTCTTGAGTTTCATCTTGACCACGGAGGCGTTGCGGCCGGACTTGCTGAATTCGGCCTTCTGCACGACCAGGGGATCCTTGCCCACCATGATCACGTTGCCTACGCGGAGTTCCTGTGCTGTCTTCATATCTGATCTGCCCTGCAAACTGGCTGGAGTAAAAAGCTGATTATTATAACTTTTCTTTACAAAAAAGCATCAGTTGCCGAGCCAGGTCGGGCCGGGCCCCCTGCTGCTCGGCCCAGCACCCGGCATGAGCCAGCAGGGCGGGCAGGTGCTCGTGTAAGGCGTGCCAGGCCGGGCCGACGCCCTGGCCGCGGTTCCATGCCTGGCTGAAGTGCCGGTAGGCCGTCGCTGCCGACGACTCCAGCCCCTGGCAATAGCGGTCGAGAAAGGCCTCGAGCTTGGGCCAATGCGCCCCTTCCGGTTGCTGATAAATGCTCCAGGCCAGCGGCCGGGCGGCCCACTGGCCGCGCACGAAGGAATCCTCGCCGCGCACGAAGTTGAGATCACAGGACCAGAGCAGGCGGTCATAGCCGTCCTGGTCGAAAAAGGCCAGGGCGCAGACTTCCAGATTGCCCTGGCAACGGCGCTGGCCGGGCTGCAGCGGATGCCCCAACCAGCGCCCGAGGGCCTCCAGGGCGATGCCCTCGGGCACCAGGCAGCGCACTTTGTGTTTACCCTCGGCCCAGGCCGCGCTCAGCTCGGGCAACGCCGGGTTGTCGTAACTGAACAGGGATACGCTCAGCGTCCCCGGCTCCGGTTCGGGCAGCCCCAGGCCCTGCCAGAACTGTCTGCGTTGGGCCGCATCGGCCTGCCAGGCCTGACGTCGCGCCATGAGGCCAGCCTCGCGGATGAGTCCGCCGGTGCCGGGCTCGAAGCCGGGATAGAAAAAATAGCCGGTCAGGGGCAGGCGCGGATGGGGCGAGGGCAGGCCGTGACAGCCCTTGACCCAGGCCTCCGCGCTCAGGTGGTCGAGGTTGAGCCAGAGCGGTGGCGGCCTGCGCTCTGCCATGGCAGCGAGATAACGCTCGGGCAGGGCGCAGCCGAAGGTCTCCAGCACCAGGGGGGCGGGCACCACCCCGGCGAAATCCCCCTGCCAGCGGCGCACCTCGATATTCATCACCGTCTGCACCGGCAGATCGTCCCGCGCCGGCGGCCAGATGCGGTGCAGCGTAGCCAGGTCGTCCAGCCACAGCCGCACCTTCAGCGCGTATTCGGTCGACAACTGGCGTGCCAGACGCCAGGCCACACCGACGTCGCCGAAGTTGTCGACCACGCTGCAAAAGATGTCGCAGCGCAGGCCAGGCAGGGGGCTGGTACTCATGCCGGGCGGCCGGTCTTCCGGGGCATCACGGCTGGCCCACGGGCGGGGCGACACGGCGCTCCAGCACCTGGCCGATGGTGGCGAGCAGGGCGCCCTTGTCGATCGGCTTTCTCAGGATCGCATCGAATCCGCCACTTAGCAGGACTGCAGCCTCCGCCGGATTCATCGCGGTCACCGCGATCACCGGGATCTGCCGGGTCCCGGGATCGGCCCGCAGCCGGGTCAGGACCTCGAAGCCGTTCATGCCCGGCATGTTGATATCGAGCAGGATCAGGGCAGGCTGCGCGCGGCGCGCAAGTTCCAGGCCGTGCGCCGGCGTGTCGGCCTGCAGCAGGTGGTAATGCGCCTGCCGGGTCAGGATCTGGCGCAGCATGTGCTGGTTGAGCGGGTTGTCCTCGATCGCCAGCAGGGTGGCCGCCTCGGCCACCGAGACAATTTCGCCGCCCGGGGCCGAGGTGTCGGCGGCGTCCGCACCGGCGCAGGGGAACTCGAGCCAAAAGGTGCTGCCCTGGCCCGGGCTGCTGGTGAAGCCCAGTTCGCCCTGCATCAATTCCACGATCTGCTTGGTCAGGGCCAGGCCGATGCCGGTGCCCTCGATCCGGGAAAACTCCTTGCCCAGACGGCTGAAGGGCTGGAACAGATCGCGCTGCCGCTCGGGATGGATGCCGGGACCGGTGTCCTGCACCGACAGGCGCAGGCGGCCGGACGGACGCTGTTCGCAGGACAGGGTGACCGAACCGCCGGCATGGTTGTATTTGATGGCATTGGAGGCCAGGTTGAGCAGGGATTGCAGCAGGCGGGTACGGTCGGCCAGGACCCGGGTGTCGCGGCAGTGCTCCATCTCGAAATGCAGGGCGATGCCGTGCTTGCGCGCCATCGGCTCGATCATGCTGCGGCAGGTGTCAGTGATATCGCCCAGGCACACCGGCTCGATCGACAGCTGCATGCGGCCCGCCTCGATCTTGGACAGGTCGAGGATATCGTTGATCAGCTTGAGCAGGTGCTCGCCCGAATCATAGATTTCGCCCAGGCTTTCACGCTGCTCGGGCGTCAGGTTGGCCTCCTCGCGCAGGAGTTCGGTAAAGCCCAGGATGGCGTTGAGCGGGGTGCGCAGCTCATGGCTCATGCTGGAGAGGAAGGCCGACTTGGCCTGGTTGGCCGCCTCGGCCGCGAGCTTGGCCTGGCGCAGGGAGTCTTCGATTTCACGCCGCTCGCTCACGTCGCGTACCGTCAGGCAGAGCCGGCTGCCTTCGGGAAAGGGAACGGTGCTGAAGCTGACATCGCTGGGAAATTCTTTGCCCAGCCGGGTGCGCGCGGTGAGGTCGCGCCGGCTGCCCTGGCCCGGCAGCTCGCCGGCCTGGGCATTAAGCTCCGGCAGCAGCCGGGCGATCGGCTGGCCGATCAGACTCCCGGCACCATAGCCGAACACCTGCTCGGCCCGTTGATTGGCATATTCGATGCGGTGGCCGGAATCGACGATGAGCAGGGCATCCGGCGTGGCCTGCAAAAGATGACGAAAGCGCTCGGCCGCGGCCTTGGCATCGGCCGCCATCGCCGCGGCCGATGCGCTCAGCATGAGGTTGCTCTGGTTGGTGTTGTAGATGCGCCTGGCGCTGATCAGGAGCATGAGCAGGAACAGCATGGCCAGCAGGGCGACGGCCTGGGAGACCTCGTCGCCGCCCAGCATGAAGCGAATGATCAGCGGCAGCAGGGTGATGGCCAAAAACACGGCAATCGCGCGCCATTGATAGCTCAGGGTGCTCACCGCCCCGGCGCAGACCCCGGCGATCACCAGGGCGAGCAGGATCTGATGCGGGGCACTGGCGGCCGGAAAGATCACCAGGACGCTGCCGCCCCAGGCCAGGGCGCCCACGATGACCCCGAGATCGAAGCGCCGCTGCCAGCGGGTCTGGTCTGGCGGGGTGGCCTGGCTGGTCAGATAGGCGTGGGCTAGGACATAGCGCCCGGCGGAGATCAGGATCAGCGCCGCCAGCCAGCCGAGCAACTGCGGGCCGGGCACCTGGTTCCAGAGTACGACGGTGAGTACCAGACCATTGATCACCGTGGCGAACATGGCGATCGGAATGGCCTCGTACAGCAGCTTGAGCTGTTCGCTCCCGACGGGATGCGCCTGGGCTTGGGCGGGCGAGGCGGCAGCCTTCATTCGGCGGGCAACAATTCGCCCAGCACCGCATAGAAGTGCGGGATGTCGAGCGGCTTGGTCAGGTAGTCGTGAAAGCCGGCGGCCTTGCCGCGCTGGATGTCCCTGGGCATGGCGTTGGCGGTGAGGGCGAGCACCGGAATGGCGCGGGTCTCGGCGGCGCTCTTCAGCTCGCGCAGCACCGCATAGCCATCCAGCTGCGGCAGGTTGATGTCGAGCAGGATGACATCCGGCCGGTAGCTCTTGGCCATGTCGATGCCAAGCGTGCCGTTGTGCGCAGTGAGCAGACGGACCGTGGGCCATTTGGCCAGCAGGCTGACCATGAGTTTGAGATTGGAGGGGTTGTCCTCGATGTAGAGCACGGTATGGCTGCCGATTTGCGGCACCCGCTCCTCCTGCAGCCGGTCGGCGGCGCTGAGGGTGACGGCGGTATCCGCCTGCGCCACCGGCAGCTCGAGCCAGAAGGTGCTGCCCTGGCCCTCCCGGCTGTCGACCCCGATCCGGCCGTGCATGGCCTCCATCAGGCGCTTGCTGATCACCAGACCGATGCCGCTGCCCTCGATCCCGCTGTTTTCGGCGCCCAGCCGGCTGAAGGGCTGGAACAGCTCCTTCAGCCGCTCCGCCGGGATGCCGGGGCCGGTGTCGCGCACCGAGATGCGGAACATCCCCCCCTCGGCGGGCCCCCAGCTCACGCCGATCTGGCCGCCCTCCCGGTTGTATTTGATGGCATTGCTCAGCAGATTCATGATCACCTGCTTGAGCCGGGTGTGGTCGGCCAGCACCCTGGGGAAGCCGTCGCGCTCGAAATCGGCCTGGATGCCGATGCCCTTCTTCCAGGCCATGGGCTGGATGATGGACAGGCAGGATTGCAGCAGCTCGTCGAGTTCGATCGGCTCGATCGACAGGCTCATGCGGCCGGCCTCGATCTTGGCCAGGTCGAGCACCTCGCCGATCAGGTTGAGCAGGTGTTTGCCGGCGTTGACGATCTCGTGCACGTTATCGCGCTGCTGTGCTGTCAGGTTGTCGTCGATCGCCAGCAGCTGGGTGAAGCCGAGGATGGCATTGAGCGGGGTGCG
Organism: Thiobacillus sp. UBA2597; assembly: GCA_002339725.1. GTDB lineage: Bacteria > Pseudomonadota > Gammaproteobacteria > Burkholderiales > Thiobacillaceae > Sulfuritortus. The sequence goes on along the minus strand of DDKN01000064.1, from coordinate 21,680 downwards.
CAGCTCGTGGCTCATGCTGGAGAGGAATTCCGACTTGGCCAAATTGGCCCGCTCCGCCTCCTGCTTGGCCAGTTGCAGCTCTGCCTCGACCTCCTTGCGCGGGGTGATGTCCTGCACCGTGCCGCTCAGTTGCACCGGCTGGCCATCCGGCCCGAATGTGGCCTGCGCCTCCTCGTGCACCCAGCGCACGCAGCCATTGGGCAGCACGATGCGGTGGTCGATGCTGAGGCCGCTTTCATTCTGGAGCGTTCTGGCCTCCGAGGCCTTGACCAGCGCCACGTCGTCCGGATGCACGAACTGGTAGAAGCGCTCATAGCTGGGCTCGAAGGCGCCGGGCTCATGGCCGAAGATGCGGTAGATCTCGTCCGACCAGCTGAGCCGGCCGCTCGTCAGATCGAGCGACCAATGACCGAGCTGGGCGATGCGCTGGGCCTCGCGCAGGCGGCGTTCGCTCTCCTGCAGGGCCAGCTCGGCCTGCTTGCGTGCGGTGGTGTCCTGCACCACGCCCAGCATGTGCAGGGGCCTGCCGTCCCGGTCGCGCTGGACCGCCCCGCGCTCGAACAGCCAGCGGATCTCGCCCGTCGGCCAAACCACCCGGTGTTCGATGTCGTACGGCGTGTCGTGTTCGAGACAGGCGTTGACCGCTTCGATCAGGCGCGGCCGGTCGTCCGGGTGCACGGCCTTGAGGAAATTGTCATATGTCGTTTCCACCTGGTCGCTATAGCCGAACAGCGGCGCGATGCGCTCGGACCAGATCAGCTCGCCGGTCTGGACATTCCAGTCCCAGGTGCCGATGTTGGCGAAGACCTGGCTTAATCGCAGACGCTCCTCGCTCGCGCGCAGGGCCTCCTCGATCTCCTTGCGCTCGGTGATGTCGGTGCGGATCGAGATATAGCGCGCGGGCAGGCCGTCCTCCCCCATGAAGGGCACGATGGTGCTGGCCACCCAATAGATGCCGTCGTCTTTCCGGCGATTGGCCACCACGCCGTGCCAGATGTGGCCCTGGGCGATGGTGGCCCACATCTCGTCATAAAAGGCCTGGGGATGCAGGCCGGACTTGAGCAGCCGGTGGTTCTGGCCGATCAACTCGTCGCGCCGATAGCCGCTGATCTCACAGAATTTGTCGTTGGCGTAGAGGATGTTGCCACGATAGTCGGTGATGCTGACGATGGCGTGCTGGTCCAGGGCATGCTGGCGTGCATCGACTTCACGCATGGCGCTGTCGAGCTGGCGGGCGATCGATTTCTGCTGCCGGGCGTGCTGAACGCGCTGTTTGACCAGGGCGACGAACTGCTCGGCGTCGACCGGCTTGGTCAGAAAGGCATCGCCGCCCGTGACCAGGGCCTCCAGCTGCTTGGCCGGCTGGTCCTCGCTCGATAGGAAGATGATGGGCACGTCGTTGAAACGGTCGCAGTCGCGCAGAAGGCCGGCCAATTCCGTGCCGGAACAGCCGAGCATGTAGAGGTCGAGCACGATCAGCTCGGGGCTGAAACGGTGCGCGACTTCCAGGGCCTCGGCCGGGTCGCTCACCGCCTGGGTGAGCATGCCGGCCTCCTCCAGGACCAGGGTATGCAGGCGCAGGAGCACGGGGTCATCGTCCACCAGCAGCACGCGGTAAGGGTCGCGTGCCTCGCTCCGGCTGCTGTACTGCTCCAGCAGGCGCAACAGTCGGCCAAAATCGATCGGCTGGGCGAGGAAGTGGTCAAAGCCCGCGCGCCGGGCGGCCAGCCGGCTATGAAAATCGCCCTGGGACGAGAGGTAGAAGGTGGGCGGCGCCGGGGTTTGCCGGCGCACGACTTCGAACAGGGCAGACAGAACGGTTGCGGAAGCGGTTTGCAGGACATCGCCCGACAGGAGCAGGGCGAGCGGGGCGCCGGTCTCGACCGCCTCCAGCAGGGCGCCCGGCTCGGCGACCGGGATGACGGCATAACCCCGCTCGCCCAGAATCGTGCGGACCTTGTCGAGTTGGGCGGGGTCCTGTTCGAGATACAAGACCTTCCTGGCTTGTGCGCTTGGTTCGGATGGCTGGTGCGATCCCATCGAATTCGTGTCGTCCGGGTTGGCTCGGATGCCTGATATTATCCCGTTCGTATCGACAAACCGAACCTTTTGCCCCGGCTGGCGCGCCGCGCCGCATGAGAGCAGAGCCGATTCCAACAGTTGCCCCAAGCCCATGTCGAAAACCAACACCCTTTACGTTTGCAGCCAATGCGGCGGTCAAACCAGCAAGTGGCAGGGCCAGTGCCCCAGCTGCCTGGCCTGGAACACCCTGTCGGAAACCGCGGTCGAGGCCCGCTCACGCCGGTTCCAGCCCCTGGCCGCGAACGACAGCGTGGTGCGCCTGGCCCAGGTGCAGACCCGGGACACCCCGCGCTTTGGCACCGGCCTGTCCGAGTTCGACCGGGTGCTGGGCGGGGGCCTGGTGCCGGGCGGGGTGGTATTGATCGGCGGCGATCCCGGCATCGGCAAATCCACCCTGCTGTTGCAGGCCCTGGCCGCGCTGTCGGCTGAACGCAGGACCCTCTATGTCAGCGGCGAGGAATCGGCCGGCCAGATCGCGCTGCGGGCCCGGCGCCTGGAGCTGGCCGAGGCCGACTTTCCGCTGCTCACCGAGATCCGGCTCGAGGCCATCCTCGGCACGCTCAAGGCCGAGCGGCCGGAGGTGGTGGTGATCGATTCGATCCAGACCGTCTACACCGAGGCGCTGCAGTCGGCGCCCGGCAGCGTCGCCCAGGTGCGCGAATGCGCCCAGGAACTGACCCGCCACGCCAAGACCAGCGGCGCCTGCGTCATCATGGTGGGCCACGTGACCAAGGAGGGCACGCTGGCCGGGCCGCGCGTGCTGGAGCACATCGTCGACACCGTGCTCTATTTCGAGGGCGATACCGGCTCCAGCTACCGCCTGGTGCGCGCCTTCAAGAACCGCTTCGGCGCGGTGAACGAACTGGGCGTGTTCGCCATGACCGAGAAAGGGCTCAAGGGTGTGAACAATCCCTCGGCCCTGTTCCTCAACCGCAGCGAGCGCGAGGCGCCCGGCTCCTGCGTGGTGGTCACCCAGGAAGGCACCCGACCGCTGCTGGTGGAGATCCAGGCCCTGGTCGACACCGCGCACACGCCCACCCCGCGCCGGCTCACCGTCGGCCTCGACCCCAACCGCCTGGCCATGCTGCTCGCGGTGCTGCACCGGCATGGCGGCGTGGGCTGCTTCGATCAGGATGTCTTCGTCAATGCCGTCGGCGGGGTGCGCATCATGGAGCCGGCGGCTGACCTGGCGGTGCTGCTGGCCGCGCTGTCTTCCATCCGCAACCAGCCCTTGCCGCACAAGCTGGCGGTATTCGGCGAGATCGGCCTGGCCGGCGAGATTCGACCGGTGCAGCGGGGACAGGAACGCATCCGGGAGGCGGTCAAGCTGGGCTTCGACACGCTGTTGGTGCCCAAAGCCAATCTGCCCAAGCAGAAAATCGGCGGTGCCCGCATCGTCGGCCTGGAGCGTTTGGCCGAGGCGGTCGATTATGTGCGCGGGCTTTGACGGTCGAGTTTGGCGGCAAGCCCGGTCAGGCCCAGGGCCACGGCCAGCAGCAAGATGGCGGTGAGCGGGTTGTCGAGCCAGGCCGGGGCCAGGAGCAGCAGACCGCCCAGCCCCAGCATCATCAGGCCTGAGAGCAGTTTCAGCAGCCGGCCCTGGCGTTCGGTCAATTTGCGCCCGCCCAGGGTGTAGGCGAAGCCGAGCACGATCAGCGCCAGCGGGATGACATAAACCAGGTTGTACAGCACCAGATAGCCATAGCGGCTGGCGGGGGCCAGCTCGTGCAGGGTCAGGATCCGGGTGTAGACCATGGGGAAGCCGGCGGTGCACAACAGCTCATAGAAATTGGTGGCGAGTGCCAGGCCGATGGTGGCGGCCAGCATCAGGGCCCAGTTGTCCGCCTGCAGGATGGCCCGGGCCTTCTCGTAGATCCGTGGCTTGCGCGACGCCGGGATGGACAGGCTGATGCCACGCTGGAAGGCGAAGAAGTCCTTGATGTTGATCAGGGCGATGACGAGCGCCAGCCCGCCGGCCGCCGCCGTGACCCAGGCCACCTGCGCCAGCAGCTGGAACAGATTGAGCCAGGCGGCCATGAACAGGAAATACATCAGACCGGAGAACAGCACGAACACCCCGCCGATGACCAGCATGCGGCCGCGGCTTTTCTGATGCACCAAGAGACTTAAAAGAAAGAGCAGGACGAAGAAGGCGCAGGGGTTAAAGGCGTCGAGCCCGGCGATCAGCAGCGTGAACACCGGCAGCGAGAACTGCTCGGCCGTGATTTCGCCCAGCATGGGCAACCAAAGCGGGGCGGCGGCCGGTCGGGTCTGGTCGCGCTGGCAGGCCTTAAGCCGATCGAGCAGAAAGGCGCCGGTGGTCGCAGCCGATTGCCAGCCGACCAGCATTTCGTCGCAGAAGATGAAGGCCGGCACAGCGCGCGCCTCCTGGCCGAGCGCGCCGGCCATCTCGACATAGCGCCTGACGTGGTCCGGGTGTTGGCTCAGTTCCAGGGCATGCAGCTCAAGCCAGGGCAGGCGTTGGGGCAGGGCCTCGACGAACGGTTTGGCCTCCAGGCAATGCGGACAGCGCAGCGACCAGAAGAAGTAGAGCTCAACCGGGCGCTCGGCCGCAGCCGGCGCTTCGGCACCGTGTGCCGGGGCGAACGGGCCCAGCAACAGCCAGGCCAGCAACAGGCCGAGTATCGGCTTCAGTAGTCCTGCTCCCCCGAACCGCGGCGGCAGTTGATGATCTGGCCCCGGCTGCCGCGGCCATCCAATCCCAGCAGATAGAGGAAATAGGGCGCCAAGTCTTCCGGCCGGGTGAGGTTTTCCTTGAATTCGCCCGGATGGGTGCGCGCGCGCTGGGGCGAATGGATCGGCCCCGGAATCACCAGATTGATGCGCAGATTGGCCTGGTCTTCCCATTCCTGGGCCTGGATCTTGAGGTAGGCCTCGAGCGCCGCCTTGGACACGGCGAAACCGCCCCAGTAGGCAGCGGGGCTGTGGCCGTGGCTCTCGCCGACCAGGACCACCGAGGCATCGGGCGAGCGCTTGAGCAGCGGCTCGCAGGCCCGGGTGAGGGCGAACGGCGCTAGGGCATTGACCCGGAACAGCTCCAGCCACTGCTCGCTGGTCTGGATCGCCAGCGGCGACAGGTTGTAGAACAGCGAGGCGCTGTGCACGATGCCGTCCAGGCGCTTCAACTGCCAGCCGATGGCGCTGGCGATGGATTCGTAATCCTTGTCCTGGGCGGTGGCCAGGTCGGTCGAAAAGATCACCGGCTCGGGGCCGCCGGCGGCCATGATCTCGTCGTAGACGGCCTCCAGCTTGGCCACCTGCCGGCCGCTCAGGATCACGGTGGCGCCGTGGGCCGCGCAGGCGAGGCTCATGGCCCGGCCCAGGCCCTGGCCGGCGCCGGTGATCAGGATGACGCGCTCTTGGAGCAGATCGGGAGCGGCTTGATAGTCTTTTATATGGATTTTGCCTGACTGCATGGCACGCCTCGAGACAGGGGCGGCCAGTATAACAAGGCCGGCGCACCGACCGACAACCAGCGCCGACCCTGCCGGGCTTAGGGTCTTGGCGTCGGGGCGGGGCCCTGGCGCGCCTGGCGCCATTGCCGAAACTCAGTGCGCAACAGGCCGTTAAGCCGTTGTTTCGGCTTGGGCGAGGATGGCCCGGGCGGCGGCGATGCCGCTGCGCACCGCCGCCTCCAGGGTGGCCGGATAGTCGCTTTGGATATGGTCGCCGGCCAGATACAAACCGGGCAGGGCGGTTTGGGTCGCCGGCCGCACGAGGCCCGGGACGGCGGCGAAGGTGGCGCGCCTCTCCAAAACGCTCAGGTGATCGCGCAGTTCGGGCAGGGCTCCCACGGCCCGCTTTGTCTGCTCCAGCACCGCTGCCAGCAGGGCCGGCTTGGTCAGTTGCCGGTGCGGCCCTTCGGCGCTGATCACCACGCTGGCCAGCCCCGGTGCCAGCTCGCGCCGGTCGAACAGCCACTGGCCCGGCCCCTGGTCGAGGCCGAGCATCGGGAAAGGCAGCTCGAGGCTTCGCTCAAATCTCAGCCACAGGGTCTCGATCGGCTGGTAGGCATAGGCCGCCACCCGGCGCCGCAGCGGTTCCAGTTCGGGCAGACCGGCCAGCAATGCCGGCAGTCGGGTAGGGGAGGTCGCACAGACGACATGGCCGAAGGGGCAATCGCTGCCAGTCAAGCGGTAGCCGCGCGGCGTTCGCTCGATGCCTTCGATCCGGCAGCCGAGCCGGACCTCGCCGCCATGGCCTGCCAGATAGGCCGTCGCGGCGTCGGGCAGGAGGCGACCGAGATCGGCGCGCGGCAACAAAAGGTCGCTGGCGGCACGCACGCCGCCCAGGCTGTCGCGCAACACGTTGCAGAAGACCTGCGCCGAGGCCTGATCGAGCGGGGTGTTGAGGGCGGCCAGGCAGATCGGCTCCCATAGATGGCGCACGAGTGCCGGAGTCTGGCCTTGGCGCGCCAGCAGGTCGCTGACACTGGTGTCGGCCGGCAGCCGATAGCCTTGGCGTTTGAGGGTCTGGATGAAACGGGCGGCGGCCCGTTTGTCGCGCCAGGCCAGTCCCCGGGCACGGATCAGGCCGAGGCCGACATGCAGGGGGGCGGGCAGACGGGGCAGGGCGAGGCGAAACCCCGGCGGCTGGTCGAATTCGAGCGGTCGCCGTTCCAGCAGATGGGCGCTGCCAACCCGCTCCAGCAGGCGTAAGGTCTCCTGGTAGGCGCCGATCAGAATGTGCTGACCGTTGTCGAGCGCGATGCCGTTCCAGTCGACCCGGCGGGCGCGTCCGCCCAGCTGCCTGGCCGCCTCGAACAGGGTGACCGGCCTGCCCGCGGCAGCGAGTTCGACCGCACAGGCCAGCCCGGCCCAGCCGCCGCCGATGACGGCCACCGCCTCACGCCTCACCGCTCACCCCTCACTCGAACACCCAGGTGCGCCAGGCGATCCACAGCTTGCGCAGGGGCGTGAGCGCCACCCGGCAGCGCAACACGGGAAAACCCGCGCGCCGGATCTCGTCGAGCAAAGTGCGATAGATCGCCGCCATGATCAGCCCGGGGCGCTGGGGCTTGCGGTCGGCGGCGGGCAGGGTGGCCAGGGCCTGGCGGTAGTAATCCTGGGCACGCTGGTACTGGAATTCCATGAGCTGCCGGAAGGCATCGGTCTCGCGGCCCTGCAGGATGTCGGACTCGGCCACGCCGAACCTGGCCAGTTCGTCCTGCGGCAGATAGATCCGGCCGCGCCGGGCATCCTCGCCGACGTCGCGGATGATATTGGTCAGTTGGAAGGCCAGGCCGAGCAGGGCGGCGTATTTCTGGGTCGCCCGTTCCTGATAACCGAAGATCTGGGCGGCGACCTCGCCCACCACCCCGGCCACCCGATGGCAATACAGGCGCAAGGCCCGGAAATCGGGATAGCGCTGCTGGTAGAGATCCATCTCCATGCCGTCGATGATCTCCAGCAGGGCCTCTTTCGGCAGGTCGTAGGCGGCCACCGCCGGTTGCAGGGCCTGGGTCACCGGATGACCGGGCTGGCCGGCATAAAGCCGTTCCACCTCGGCGCGCCACCAGTCGAGCTTGGCCTGGGCTACCGCCGGTTCCCGGCATTCGTCGGCCACATCGTCGATCTCGCGGCAGAAGGCATAGAAGGCCGTGATCGCCCGGCGCCGTTCGAGCGGCAGGAAGCGGAAGCTGTAATAGAAACTGGAGCCGCTGGCGGCGGCCTTGTCCTGGCAATATTGATGAACGTCCATCCGTATCTCTTTGTTATTTCTTCCTCAAGGCACGCCACAGCATATAGAGCCAGTCGAACGGGCCCAGGGTCGGGCGCTGGCGAAACACGTCACCGTGGCTGCGGTGCAATTGATAGAGAATGCGCTCGCCACCGAGGATGATCAGCCGCATCTCGAAGCCGATGCGGCCCTTGAGCTCCCGGCCGAGCGGGGCGCCGGCGGCGAGCAGCTTGCGCGCGCGCTCGATCTGCGCGCGCATGAAGACCTGCCACAGGCCATCGGTCCGGCCTTCGGCGATCTGGCGCTCGCTGATGCCGTAGCGCGCCATTTCGTCCTGGGGCAGATAGACCCGGTTCTTGCGCCAATCCACTGCAACATCCTGCAGGAAGTTGATGATTTGCAAGGCGGCGCAGATGCCGTCGGAATAGGCCTGGTTGCGCGGCGTGTCGGCGCCATAGAGCTTGAGCAGCAGGCGGCCGATGGGGTTGGCCGACTTGCGGCAATAGGCCATGACCTCGCCGAAATCGGCATAGCGGGTCTTGCTGCAATCCTGGGCGAAGGCGTCGAGCAAGTCGTGGAATGGTTGAAAGGGCAGGCTGTGTTGGCGGATGACTTCGCCCAGTTCGACGAACAGGGGATGCGTGGCGGCTTCACCGCGTTCCAGCGCCCGCAGTTGGGCGCGGAAGCCCTCGAGCCCAGCCAGGCGCAGCTCGGGCGTGGCATCGCCTTCGTCGGCGATATCGTCGGCGGCGCGGGCGAAACGGTAGATGGCCTGGATCGGCCGCCGCAGACGGCGCGGCAGGAAGACCGAAGCCACCGGAAAGTTTTCGTAATGGCCGACGTTGACCAAGGTCGAAAGCGGCGTCGGGGCGTCTGTCATGGCGGAGCGGACCTTGTGCGAAACGGCGTCAGGCGCGGCCTGACAGCGGGGAGGCGGTATATTACACTTGCGCGCTTTGCCCAAGTGGCAAAACCGGGCCCAAGTGGCAAAACCGGCGGAAGTGGCGGAATTGGTAGACGCACTGGATTTAGGTTCCAGCGCCGCAAGGTGTGGGGGTTCGAGTCCCCCCTTCCGCACCATCAAGGATGAAAAGCGCATGTCGGACAACCTGATCGGGCACAAAGCCGTGCTCAGCCTGGCCGGCGCCAGACGGGTATTGGCGGCGGCCGAGGCCGAGGCCATCCGGCAGGGCTGGCCGGTCGTGATCGCCGTGGTCGACGATGGCGGCCATCCCTTGTGCCTGGCACGCCTGGACGGGGCCCAGCATGGCAGCGTCGAGGTCGCGCTGGCCAAGGCCCGGGCGGCGGTGGCCTTCAAGCGGCCGACCCGGGCCTGGTCCGAGGCGCTCGGCGGCGGCCGGCTGAACGTGCTCGGCCTGCCCGGGGTCTTGCCGGCCGAAGGCGGGCTGCCGATCCTGCATCAGGGTCAAATCGTCGGCGCCATCGGCGTGAGCGGCGTGCAACCCCACGAAGACGGCCAGGTCGCCCAGGCCGGCAGCGCCGTGAACCTGGCCTGAACCCCTTTCCCGGTCGGCCGCGGGGCCAATCGAACCCGGCTTTCATGGTATCCTCGGGGGCTTGTTTGGGAAGCCTCGGAACCGCTGTCCAACCCCTGCTGGCGGCCAGCAAGCAGGTTCGGAATTCCTGAAATTGATCAATCCGTTACCGCGTCAAGCGCAACTGCGTCGGAGAGCCGGCGCGCCTGCTTGGCGCAACAGCCTTTGCTCGACAAGGAACCATGATGCAAACCACCGTTGAAACCCTGACCGGCCTGGAGCGCCGCCTGACCCTGAACCTGCCCGCGGCCGAGATCGAGGCCGAAGTGAATAAGCGCCTGCAGCGCCTGTCCCGCTCGGTCAAGATGGACGGCTTCCGTCCCGGCAAGGCCCCGCTGAAGATGGTCCAGGCCCGCTATGGCGCCGAGGTGCGCGGCGACGTGCTGGGCGAGGCCCTGCAAAAGCGGTTCTTCGAGAGCGTGCGCGAGCAGGAGATCAAGGTCGCCGGCTATCCCAATTTCGAAATGGCCAGTGCCGAGCCTGACGCGGCCGAGTTGTCGTTCAAGGCCACCTTCGAGGTCTTCCCTGAAATCAAACTGGCCGATGTCTCCCAGATCCAGGTGACGCGCCCGGTGGTCGAGGTCACCGAGGCGGACATCGACCGCACGATCGAGGTGTTGCGCAAGCAGCGCCTGCACTACAAGGCGGTGGACCGGGCCGCCAAGACGGGCGACCGGGTGCACGTCGACTACGTCGGCCGCATCGACGGCGCGGTGTTCCAGGGCGGCGAGGGCAAAGACATGCCGGTCGTGCTGGGCCAGGGCCGAACCCTGAAGGAATTCGAGGGGGCCTTGGAGGGCATGAAGCCGGGCGAGACCAAGACCTTCGAGCTGACCTTCCCGGCCGACTATTTCGGCAAGGAAGTGGCAGGCAAGACCGCCACCTTCGAAGTGACCGTGAAATCGGTGCACGAGCCGGTGCTGCCGGAGGTGGACGATGCCTTCGCCGCCAGCATGGGCGTGCACGAGGGCGGCGTGGCCAAGCTGCGTCAGGACATCGCCGACAACCTGAAACGCGAGGCCAAGCGCCGGATCATGGCCCGGGTCAAGGAACAGGTGATCGACGGCCTGATCAAGGCCATGCCGTTCGAGGTGCCCAAGGGCCTGGTCGCCCTGGAGCGGCGCGCCATGCTCGAGCGCGCGGTCAACGATCTGAAGGCACGCGGCATGAAGGCCGAGGACATCAAGCTGAGCGACGAGGTGTTCGAGGCCCAGGCCCAGCGTCGGGTCGCCGTCAGCCTGCTGCTGAACGAACTGGCCCGGGCCAACAATATTGTGGCAACCGAGGCACAGGTGAGGGCGATGGTGGAAGAGTTCGCCCAGAGTTATGAGAATCCGGCCGAGGTGGTCGCGTGGTACTATGGTGACCCAGAGCGCTTGCGCGAGGCCCAGTCTCTGGTGTTGGAGGAGAACATCGTGAATTGGGTGCTGGAGCGGGCGCAGGTGACCGAGGAAGCGGTGAGCATGGAAACCTTGATGGGGAAAGCCTAATGAGCCAGTGGACTCAGGAACCGTCCGGCCTCGGGTACATCCCGATGGTCATCGAACAAAGCGGCCGCGGCGAGCGCGCCTATGACATCTATTCCCGCCTGCTCAAGGAACGCGTGGTGTTCCTGGTCGGGCCGGTGAACGACGCCACCGCCAACCTGGTGGTGGCCCAACTGCTGTTCCTGGAATCGGAAAACCCGGACAAGGACATCTTCCTCTACATCAACTCCCCGGGCGGCTCGGTCACGGCCGGCATGGGCATCTACGACACCATGCAGTTCATCAAGCCCGATGTCTCCACCCTGTGCATCGGCCAGGCCGCCAGCATGGGCGCCTTTCTTTTGGCCGCCGGCGCCAAGGGCAAACGCTTCGCCCTGCCCAATTCGCGGGTGATGATCCACCAGCCGCTGGGCGGCTTCCAGGGCCAGGCCTCGGACATCGAGATCCACGCCAAGGAGATCCTGTATCTGCGCAGCCGCTTGAACGAGATGCTGGCCAAGCATACCGGCCAGCCGCTGGAGACCATCGAGCGCGATACCGACCGGGATTTCTTCATGGGCGCCGAGGACGGCGTGAAATACGGCCTGATCGACAAAGTGCTAGCCAACCGCGCTCAAGCCGCTTAAACTTGACTTAATTATTCGGGTATTCTGAGGCTGGAATAGAAGGCGATGTCCGACAACCAAGGCAACGACAAACTCCTGTACTGCTCCTTCTGTGGCAAGAGCCAGCACGAGGTGCGCAAGCTGATCGCCGGCCCCTCGGTGTTCATCTGCGACGAGTGCGTGGAGCTGTGCAACGACATCATCCGGGAAGAGATTCTGGGCGCCAAGGAAGGCAAGGCGGGTGAAGCCGGCCTGCCAACCCCCAAGGAGCTGCGCGCGGCATTGGATCAGTACGTGATCGGCCAGGATCTGGCGAAAAAGGCCCTGGCCGTGGCCGTCTACAACCATTACAAGCGCTTGCGCGAACCCGGCGCGGGCAAAGACGATGATGTCGAGCTGGCCAAGAGCAACATTTTGCTGATCGGTCCGACCGGCTCGGGCAAGACCCTGCTGGCCCAGACCCTGGCCCGGCTGCTCAACGTGCCATTCGTCATCGCCGATGCCACCACCCTGACCGAGGCCGGCTATGTCGGCGAGGACGTCGAGAACATCATCCAGAAGCTCCTGCAGAAGTGCGACTACGATGTGGAAAAGGCCCGCACCGGCATCGTCTACATCGACGAGATCGACAAGATCTCGCGCAAGTCGGACAACCCCTCGATCACCCGCGATGTCTCGGGCGAGGGTGTGCAGCAGGCCCTGCTCAAGCTGATCGAGGGCACCACCGCCTCGGTGCCGCCCCAGGGTGGCCGCAAGCACCCGAACCAGGAGTACATCCAGGTCGACACCACCAATATCCTGTTCATCTGCGGTGGCGCGTTCAGCGGGCTGGACAAGGTCATCCGCAACCGGACCGAGAAGTCCGGCATCGGCTTTGGGGTCGAGGTCAAGAGCAAGGACGACCGCAAGGACATCGGCGAGACCCTGCGCAACGTCGAACCCGAGGACTTGATCAAGTACGGCCTGATCCCGGAATTCGTCGGCCGCCTGCCCGTGATCGCCACCCTCGAGGAACTCGACGAGCAGGCCCTGGTCCAGATTCTGACCGAACCCAAGAACGCCCTGACCCGCCAGTTCCAGAAGCTGTTCAAGATGGAAGGCGTCGAACTGGAATTCCGTGACGAGGCGCTGCTGGCCATCGCCAAGCGCGCGCTCGAGCGCAAGACCGGTGCCCGTGGCCTGCGTTCGATCATCGAGCACGCCCTGCTCGACATCATGTTCGACCTGCCCAGCCTGGAAAACGTGGCCAAGGTGGTGGTCGATGAGAAGGTCATCACGGGCGAGGGCCAGCCATTGCTGATCTACGCCGAGGCCGCCAAGGAACCCAAGGTCGCCTCGTCCTGACAGTCGCCGGGCTGTTTCGATCCGTGAGGCCGCCGACGCTTGAAATAGGCGCCGGCGGCACCAAATAGACAATGTTGTCATAGTGCGGCAAAAACCGCTGAGGATCGTCCATGAGCCAATCTGCCCTTTACACCAGTCCGGTCACCCTGCCGCTTTTGCCCCTGCGCGATGTGGTGGTATTCCCCCACATGGTCATCCCGCTTTTCGTCGGCCGCCCGAAATCGATCAAGGCGCTGGAAGTGGCCATGGAGGCCGGCAAGCACATCCTGCTGGTCGCCCAGAAATCGGCGGCCAAGGACGAACCCAGCTTCGACGACATGTACCAGATCGGTGCGGTGGCCAGCGTGCTGCAAATGCTGAAACTGCCCGACGGCACGGTGAAGGTGCTGGTCGAAGGCAACCAGCGGGTGCGCATCCGCGATTTCACCGACGAGAAGACCCATTTCACCGGCACCGCCGAACCCCTGGCCGAAGGCGAGGAGGGTTGGGAGGACACCGAGATCGAGGCCATGCGCCGCGCGCTGCTGGCCCAGTTCGACAACTACGTCAAGCTGAACAAGAAGATTCCGCCCGAGATCATGGCCTCGCTCGCCGGTATCGACGATGCCGGCCGTCTGGCCGACACCATCGCCGCCCACCTGCCGCTCAAGCTCGAGCAGAAACAGGCCATCCTGGAGATGTTCGACCTCAAGAGCCGGCTCGATCACCTGATGGGCTTCATGGAGGCCGAGATCGACATCCTCCAGGTCGAAAAGCGCATCCGCGGCCGGGTCAAGCGCCAGATGGAGAAGAGCCAGCGCGAGTACTACCTCAATGAACAGGTCAAGGCGATCCAGAAGGAACTGGGCGAGATCGAGGAGGGCGCCGAACTCGACGAGCTGGAGAAGAAGATCAAGGCCGCCCACATGTCGAAAGAGGCGACCAAGAAGGCCGAGGCCGAGCTGAAGAAACTACGCATGATGTCGCCGATGTCGGCCGAGGCCACCGTGGTGCGCACCTACATCGACACCCTGGTCAACCTGCCCTGGAAGAAAAAGACCAAGATCAGCAAGGACCTGAAGAAGGCCGAGGAGGTGCTGGAGCATGAGCACTACGGCCTGGAGAAGGTCAAGGAGCGCATCCTGGAATATCTGGCCGTGCAGCAGCGGGTGGACAAGCTCAAAGGCCCCATCCTGTGCCTGGTCGGCCCGCCCGGCGTGGGCAAGACCTCGCTCGGCCAGTCCATCGCCCGTGCCACCAACCGCAAGTTCGTGCGCATGGCCCTGGGCGGCGTGCGCGACGAGGCCGAGATCCGCGGCCACCGCCGGACCTATATCGGTTCCATGCCGGGCAAGATCCTGCAGAGCCTGACCAAGACCGGTGTGCGCAATCCGCTGTTCCTGCTCGACGAAGTGGACAAGATGGGCCAGGACTTCCGGGGTGATCCCTCGTCGGCCCTGCTGGAAGTGCTCGACCCCGAGCAGAACCACACCTTCCAGGACCACTATGCCGAGGTCGATTTCGACCTGTCCGACGTGATGTTCGTTGCCACCGCCAACTCGATGAACATCCCGGCCCCGCTCCTGGACCGGATGGAAGTGATTCGGCTGTCCGGCTACACCGAGGACGAGAAGATCAACATCGCCGAGCGCTATCTGCTGCCCAAGCAGATGAAGAACAACGGCCTGACCGACGCTGAGCTGCATGTGTCGGAGAGCGCCTTGCGCGATATCGTGCGCTACTACACGCGCGAAGCCGGCGTGCGCAACCTCGAACGGGAGATCGCCAAGATCTGCCGCAAGGCGGCCACGGCACACCAGTTGAAGAAGGCGCGCGGCAGGATCAATGTCACGCCGAAGAACCTGGAGAAGTTCCTGGGTGTGCACAAATACACCTACGGCATGGCCGAGAAGGTCAACCAGGTCGGCCAGGTCACCGGTCTGGCCTGGACCGAGGTCGGCGGCGAACTGCTGACCGTCGAGGCGACGCTGATGCCGGGCAAGGGGAATGTCATCCGCACCGGCCAGTTGGGCGACGTGATGAAGGAATCGGTCGAGGCGGCCCGCACCGTGGTGCGCAGCCGCGCCCGCATGCTGGGCATCCGAAACGAGGCGTTCGAAAAGAACGACATGCATATCCATCTGCCCGAAGGCGCCACGCCCAAGGACGGCCCGAGCGCCGGTATTGCCCTGTGCACCGCCATGGTCTCGGCCATGACCGGCATCCCGGTGCGTTGCGACGTGGCGATGACCGGCGAGATCACTTTGCGCGGCGAGGTGCTGCCGATCGGCGGCCTGAAGGAGAAGCTGCTCGCGGCGCATCGCGGCGGCATCAAGGTGGTTCTGATCCCGGAAGGCAATGTCAAGGATCTGGTCGAGATTCCGGAGAACATCAAGAACCGTCTGGATATCCGGCCGGTGAAGTGGATCGAGCAGGTGCTGGATTCCGCGCTCGAGCGCAAACCGGAACCGTTGACCGAAGCCGCCGAAGAGAGCGCGGCCCCGGTCACCCCGCAAGAGGGCACCCCCGCTGTAATCAAGCATTGACGCGGTGTTCAGGCGCGAAAGCGCTTGACACTGCTTTTTGCCGCTTGCTATAAAGCCCGAGCAGCCTTGCTGCTGCGTTCTCGTCAAAGGAATAAGGGGGACTTCCGTGAACAAATCTGAACTGATCGACGCCATCGCCAACTCCGCCGACATCTCCAAGGCCGCCGCCGGCCGAGCGCTCGACGCGACCATGGAAGCGGTGAAAAAGGCGCTGAAAAAAGGCGATATGGTCACCCTGGTGGGTTTTGGCACGTTCTATATCGGCAAGCGCGCTGCCCGCAGCGGCCGCAACCCGCGCACCGGCGCCACCATCAAGATCAAGGCGGCCAAGGTGCCCAAGTTCCGCGCTGGCAAGGCCCTGAAGGATTCGGTAAACTAACGGGCTTTTCCGGGTGCTTAGCTCAGCTGGTAGAGCGTCGCCCTTACAAGGCGAATGTCGGCGGTTCGATCCCGTCAGCACCCACCAGAGGCACCAAACACGTTAGGAGTGGTAGTTCAGTCGGTTAGAATACCGGCCTGTCACGCCGGGGGTCGCGGGTTCGAGTCCCGTCCACTCCGCCAGCAACACCAAGAAGGCGAACTGACGGTTCGCCTTTTTTTTGCCATCTCAGAGATACGACGCCATGCTTGAAGCCATCCGAGAACGCGCCCAGGGTTGGATCGCACGCATCATTTTGGGTCTGATCGCCGTCGCCTTCGCCCTCTGGGGCATCGACTGGTATTTCCAGGGCGGCGGCAAGGAGCCCGCCGTCGCCCGCGTCGGCGACAGCGAAGTCAACCAGCGCGATTTTTTCGAGGCACTCAAGCAGCAACGCGAGGCGCTCGGCCTCAGAGGTGCGGCCCCGGCCGAGCTGGATAATGCCCTGCGCCAGCAGGTGGTCGAGCAGTTGGTCGATGTCCAGTTGCTGATGCAGGCCGCCCAGGCCGCCGGATTCACCCTGAGCGAACAGCAATTGCATGCCTATCTGGCCGGTGTCGAGCTGTTCCAGGAAAACGGCCAGTTCTCCCAGGCCCGGCTCGACACCTTTCTCAAGAGCCGTGGCTGGAGCCAGCAGAAGCTGCTCAAGATGGTGCAGCAGGATCTGTTGCTGCGCCAATTGCAGTTCGCCTACGGCGAAGGTGCCCTGGCATCGAACACCGGCACGCTCCAGCTCGCCCGGCTGTTGTCCCAGCAACGCGAGGTGAACGAAGCCATCTATGACAGCAAGGCCTTCCTCAACCTGATCCAGATCGACGATCAGGCGGTCGAGCAGGCGTACCAGGCCAACCAGCGGGATTATGCCCTGCCGGCCCAGGTGCGGGTGCAGTACCTGGTGCTGTCACAGGACGCCATCAGGGACCAGATCCAGGTCAGCGAGGCCGCCGCGCGCCAGGTCTACGAGGCCAACAAGGCGCGCTACCAGCAACCCGAGAGCCGGCGTGCCAGTCACATCCTGATCCAGGCAGGCGAGGGCGCCAAGGCCAAGGCGGAAAAGGTGTTGCAGGAGGTCAGGGCCAAGCCGGCGCGCTTTGCCGAATTGGCCAGGCAATATTCCGACGATCCGGGTTCGGCGGCGCAGGGCGGTGATCTGGGCAATTTCACCCGGGACATGATGGTCAAACCCTTTGCCGATGCCGCCTTCCGGATGAAAGTGGGCGAGATCAGCGGCCTGGTCGAAAGCCAATTCGGCTATCACATCATCCGGCTCGATGGCATCAGCGGCGGCACCGTCGCGCCCTTCGACAAGGTCAAGGGCGAAATCACCCAGGAACTGCGTGAACAGGAGGCGGCCCGCAAATTCGCCGAGTGGGCCGAGCGCTTCAGCAACCTGGTCTATGAGCAGCCGGACAGCCTGGCGCCGGCGGCCGCCGAATTCAAACTCAAGCTGGAGGAGAGTGGCTGGATCAGCCCCGGCCGGGCCGAGCCTGCCATCCTCAACCACCCCCGCCTCATGGAGGCGCTGTTTGCCAGCGACAGCCTGAGCAAGAAACAGAACACCGAGGCGATCGAGGTGGCGCCCAACACCCTGGTCGCCGCCCGCGTGATCGAACACCGCCCGGCCAGCACCCGACCGCTGGCCGAGGTAGCCCCGGCCATTCGGCTGAAGCTGCAGGCCGAGGCCGCCAGGAAGAAAGCCATCGAAGCCGGCCAGCAGGCCCTGCAGGCGGCACAGAATGGCAAGCCGCCAGCGGGCCTGTCGGCACCGATGACCCTGTCCCGCATGCGGCCGCTCAATCTGCCAGCGGCCTCGGTACGTGCCGTTTTCAAGGCCGACGTTGCCAAGCTGCCAGCCTGGGTCGGCATCGAGACAGCCGACGGCTACCGTCTGTACCGGATCAACCGGGTAAGCGAGGGTGAGGTGCCGGCCGGGCAGTTGAATCAGATGCGACGCGACCTGCAACGACTGGTTGCCCAGACCGAGATGCGCGCCTATCTTGACAGTTTGAAGCAACGGTTCAAGGTCGAGATCAACCAAGCGGCCTTGACCGAGAAGACGGAGTAAGCCGCTCTACTCAGTCCGGAGGTCTCGCCCGCTCGGGACAGTCCGTTCGATCGGCCTGCCCAGCCGCCAGGGCAGACCGTTCCGCGACGATGGTCGTCAAAAAGGCCGCAAGGATCTGACTAAACTCACGCCATGAGCACTGACGACGACATCCGGTTCATGCGCGAGGCCCTGGCCCAGGCCCATGAGGCCTGGCGCGCGGGCGAGGTGCCGGTGGGGGCCGTGGTGGTCAAGGACGGCCTGATCGTCGGGCGTGGCTATAACTGCCCGATCCTGAGCCGCGATCCCACCGCCCATGCCGAGGTACAGGCCCTGCGCGACGCCGCCCGCCGGCTCGATAATTACCGGCTCTCGCACTGTACGCTCTACGTCACCCTGGAGCCCTGCCCGATGTGCAGCGGCGCCCTGTTTCATGCCCGCATCAAGCGCGTCGTCTATGGCGCCAGGGATCCCAAGACCGGAGTGGCCGGCAGCGTGCTCAATCTGTATGCGGAGCCACGGCTCAATCACCATGCCGAGATCGTCGGCGGCGTGCTGGCGGAGGAGTGCGGTGCCCTGCTCAGCGCCTTCTTCGCCGAGCGGCGCCAAGCGCAATCAAAGGGAAAATCTCTTGCAGATCAGGATTAACCTCGCGCGCCAAGAGCTTGATCTCATGGACGATGACGGCGCGTTGATCCAGCGCTATCCGGTCTCCACCGCGGCCAATGGGGCGGGCGAGGCGAGCGGCAGTTACTGCACCCCGCGCGGCCGCCATATCGTGCGCGCCAAGATCGGGGCCGATCAGCCGATCAACAGCGTCTTCGTCGGCCGCCGGCCGACGGGGGAGATCTACACGCCGGAACTGGGCCGGACTGCGCCCGGGCGCGACTGGATCCTCTCGCGCATCCTCTGGCTTTCGGGCAAGGAGGTCGGCTTCAACCGCCTCGGTCAGTGCGACACCATGCGCCGGTATATCTACATCCACGGCACGCCGGACGAACTGTTCGAACAGGCGCCGCGCTCGCATGGTTGCATCCGTATGCGCAACCGGGACATTGTGGAGCTGTTCGAGCAGGTGCCGGCCTATACGCCTGTGGAGATCGTCGAGGCCTAAGCCCGACTCCTCAGCAGCGCGATCACCGCGCCGCCACCGCCATCAGCCGGTCGGGCCTGGACATAGGCCAGCACTTCTTCCCTTTGCGCCAGCCAGTGCCGGACCGCCCGCTTGAGCACCGGCTCCCGGTTGGGCGAACCCAAGCCCTTGCCGTGGATGATGCGGATGCAGCGAATGCCGCGGCGATCACAGGCATGCAGAAAATCGACCAGTTCGATCTTGGCTTCGGCCCGCGTCAGGCCATGCAGGTCCAGTTCGGCCTGGACCCGCCACTCGCCACTGCGCAAACGACGCAGCACCTGGCGCGAGATGCCGGGACGCAGATAAATCAGCTCCTCACCGGTCTCCGTCGAGGCATCCCACTCCCCGGGGTCGGTCAGCGATTCGAGCATGACCTCGCGCTGGTCGCGCAGGCGGCTCAGGGGCAGGGCAGGCGGAGGATCGAGCGGGTGAAGAAAGCGGCCGTGTGGTCCCAGTGGGGTGGCATCGGCCACTTCCGAACGGAAGAGCTCAATGTCTTCAGCCGCAGGAGCGGGAAGCCTGGCCTTGCCGGGTTTCCCGCTTTTCTTCATGAACTTAAACGAACAAATTCAAGCCGGATCAGGACTTGCCTTCGAGGAAGCGCTCGGCATCCAGGGCGGCCTGGCAACCCGAAGCGGCGCTGGTGATGGCCTGCTTGTAGATCATGTCCTGCACGTCGCCGGCCGCAAACACCCCGGGAATGCTGGTCTGGGTGGCGAAGCCGTGGCGGCCGCCCTTGGTCACGATATAGCCGTGGTCCATCTCCAGTTGGCCGACGAAGAGATCGGTATTGGGTTTGTGACCGATGGCGATGAAGACGCCGGCCAGCGCGATTTCCTTGGTCGCATTGGTCTTAAGGTTCTTCAGGCGCACGCCGGTAACGCCGTTCTTGTCCCCCAGAACCTCCTCCAAAACACTATCCAATTCAAGGACGATCTTGCCTTCCTTCACCTTTTCCATGAGGTGATCGACCATGATCTTTTCGGCCTTGAAGCTGTCGCGACGGTGCACGAGGGTGACCTTGCTCGCGATATTGGAAAGATAAATCGCCTCTTCGACCGCGGTATTGCCGCCCCCGATCACGGCCACCTCCTGGCCCTTGTAGAAAAAGCCGTCGCAGGTGGCACAGCCGGAGACACCGCGCCCCATGTAGGCCTGCTCGGATTCCAGCCCGAGATACATGGCCGAAGCGCCGGTGGCGATGATCAGGGCATCGCAGGTATAGGTGCCGGAATCACCGATCAGGGTGAACGGCTTTTCGGTCAGTTTGGCGGTATGGATGTGGTCGAAGATGATTTCGGTGTTGAACCGCTCGGCATGGGCCTGGAAGCGCTGCATCAGCTCGGGACCCTGGACGCCGTTGACGTCGGCCGGCCAGTTGTCGACCTCGGTGGTGGTCATCAATTGTCCGCCTTGCTGCAGGCCGGTGATCAAGACCGGTTTCAGATTGGCGCGGGCGGCGTAGATGGCGGCGGTGTAGCCGGCGGGGCCTGAGCCCAGAATCAAGAGCTGTGCGTGCTTGGTGGACATGAAATCTCCTGAGAAACCGCATGGCGGTAGTGAATTCAGCGAACCGGGATTCTATCAGCACCAACTGTCAAACCGCTTGGCACTTGGATTCGAGGTGAGGGCGTTTCTGCTTATTCCAAGCGGCAACCGCATCCTTGTTTGATTTAACATAATATACATTGTACGTATTGTCTCCATGGCGGTTGGTACGAAATCCAGACCAGTCCGGCAATGCCCCTTGCAGGAAACGCCCGTTTCTATGGCCGAGGGCTTTCCTTTATAGTTGCGTGCCATGCTCGCCAAACCCAACAAACGCTTCGCGGTCGCCAAGAAACCGGCACGCAAGCCGCTGACCCCGAAGGTCGCCCGCGTTCTGCGCGAAGCCTGGTGGCTGGTGGCGGTGGCCGCCGCCCTGTACCTCACCCTGATTTTGGCGAGTTACAGCCTGGAAGACCCCGGCTGGTCGCGGGCGACCGACCATGCCAAACTGAGCAACGCCGGCGGGGCCTTCGGGGCCTGGCTGTCGGATCTTTTGCTTTATCTCTTCGGTATTTCGACCTGGTGGTGGGTCGTCCTGGCGCTTTATTTAATCTGGTGGGGTTATCGCCGCATCGGCGAAGCCGAGACCGGGCATCATCATGGTCTCTGGGTGGTCCTGACCGGCTTCGGCCTCACCTTGCTCTCCAGCAGTGCCATCGAGGCTTTGCGTTTCTATAAACTCACGGCCGACTTGCCCTTGGCGCCGGGTGGCGCCCTGGGTCATGGCATTGCGGGCCTCATCGCCGGCAGCTTCGGCTTCGACGGCGGCACCTTGCTGCTCCTGGTCGCCTGGGGCGTCGGCTTCAGTCTGTTTACCGGCGTCTCCTGGATCGGCGTCGCCGAAGGCCTCGGTGGGCTGCTGGAAAAGGCCTATTACGGGGTCAAGGACTATTGGCAGGCCCGCAATGACCGCAAGGCCGGGCTTTCCGCCACCCTCGAGCGCGAGACCGTAGTCGAGCAGGAGCGCAAAAAGCTCAAGACCAAGCCGCCGATCAAGATCGAGCCGCCGGCCCTGGAGATTCCCCAGTCCGACCGTTCCGAGCAGGAGCGCCAGGCCTTCCTGTTCCGCGACCTGCCGCACACCCAACTGCCCCCGCTCCACCTGCTGGATGAGCCGGCCAAGGCGGCGGTCACCGTGGACGAGGCCTCGCTCGAGGCCACCTCGCGCCTGATCGAGCGCAAGCTGTCCGAATTCGGCGTCGAGGTGAAGGTACTGGCCGCCTATCCCGGCCCGGT
>DDKN01000007.1 GCA_002339725.1 Thiobacillus sp. UBA2597 | reverse complement strand
GCCGCTCGACACCGTGGTGCAGCGCCGGGCCGCCCTGCAAGGCTATGCCGTGGGCATCCTGCGGCTCGACGGCGTCATGGCCCAGGCCTTGAAGCAGAGCCTGCCGACCGGGCTCGATGTTTACATCCTGGACCGTAGCGCCGGCGAGGAGCTGCTGCATCGGCATGCCTCGCGCGCGCGCACCTCGGGCGAGGAGCCGCCGCCCCTGGCCGCGGCCCGGGCCGCCAGCCACTGGACAGTGCCGATCCAGGTACCCGGGCGCGACTGGCAAATGCTGTTCGCGCCGAGCCCGGCCTTTTATGCGGAATTCAGTTCCACCCGGCACCATTGGGTATTGGCGCTCGGCCTGGCGTTGACCGCGCTGTTCGCCTTCGATCTGTTCCGCCAGGTAAAGAGCGCACGCAAACTTGCGGCCCTGGCAACGGACCTGAGCGCCGCCAACGCCGAACTGGATCGGCAGGCGTCCCGGCTGAACGAGGCGCAGCGCATCACCCGGGTCGGCAGTTGGGAGCTCGATCTGGCGAGCGGCCGGGCGCTCTGGTCCGACCAGGAATACCGCTGTCTCGGCTATGAGCCGGGCGCGGTCGAGGCCGGGCTCGACACCCTGATGGCGGCGGTGCATCCGGATGACCGGATGCGGGTGCAGGCCGTGATCAGTGCCGCGCAACAGGGGCATGCCGGCCCCTATGAGCTGGTGCACCGGGTGATCTGGCCCGATGGCAGCGAGCGCATCGTGCGCCAGCGGGCGGAGGTCTTTGTCGACAAGAGCGGCCGGCCGCGCACCCTGCTCGGCACCACCCAGGACATCACCGAGGGCAAGCGCCTGGAAGAGCGGCTGCGTCTGGCGGCCCAGGCCCTGGCCAGCACCAAGGATGGCGTGCTGATTACCGATCCTCAGGGCCGCATCATCGAGGTCAACGCCGCCTTCAGCCATATCATGGGCTACAGCGCCGAGGAGGTGGTGGGCAAGAACCCGCGCCTGTGGAAGTCGCAACGGCACGATGCGCGCTTCTACCAGGAATTGTGGGCGACCCTGAACCGGACCGGGCATTGGCAGGGCGAGGTGTGGAACCGGCGCAAGAGCGGCGAGATCTTCCCCTCCTGGCAGACCATCAGCGCCGTGCGCAACGAGGGCGGCCAGTTGACGCACTACGTCTCGGTCTTCTCCGACATCAGCGGCATCGTGCAATCGCGCACCGAGCTGGCGCATCTGGCGCACCACGATCCGCTCACCGACCTGCCCAACCGCCTGCTCTTCCTCGACCGCCTGAACCAGGCGCTGAGCCACGCCAAGCGCGAACAAAGCCAGCTGGCCCTGCTCTTTCTCGATCTGGACCGGTTCAAGCACATCAACGACAGCCTGGGTCATCTGGTCGGCGACGAATTGATCCAGGAAGTGACCCGGCGCCTGAACGCCACCCTGCGCCAGGACGACACCCGGGCGCGCATGGGCGGCGACGAGTTCATCCTGATGTTGGAGAACCTGCGCAGCGAGCAGGATGCGGCCCATCTGGCCGACAAGCTGCTGCAGGTGCTGGCCCAGCCTTACCGGATCCGCGGTCACGAACTCTATGTGACCGCCAGCATCGGCATCAGCCTCTATCCGCGCGACGCCGATACGCCCGAGGCCCTGGTCAGCAACGCCGATGCCGCGATGTACCGGGCCAAGGCGGCCGGGCGCAACACCTACAGCTTCTATACCCAGGCCCTGACCCTGGAGGCGATGGAGCGGGTGCGGCTGGAGTCCGATCTGCGTGGCGCCCTGGAACGTGACGAGCTGCGGCTGCACTACCAGCCCCAGGTCGATCTGAAAACCGGACAGGTGATCGGCGCCGAGGCATTGCTGCGCTGGCAGCACAAGGAGCGCGGCCTGCTGATGCCGGACCGCTTCATCCCGATCGCGGAGGACACCGGCCTGATCATCGAATTGGGCGAGTGGGCCTTGCGCGAGGCCTGCCGTCAGGCGCGGCACTGGCTCGATCAGGGCATCGTGCTGGAGAGCATCGCGGTCAACGTCGCGGCGCCCCAGATCCAGCGCAGCGACTTCGTCGCCACCGTGCGCCGCGTGCTGGAGGAGACCCGCCTGCCGCCCGACCGGCTGGAGCTGGAAGTGACCGAAAACCTGATCATGGACCAGGCCGAGTCCACCGTCAGCGTGCTCAAGCAGCTGAGCGATATGGGGGTGCATCTCTCGATCGACGATTTCGGCACCGGCTATTCCTCACTCGCCTATCTCAAGCGCCTGCCGATCGACCGGCTCAAGATCGACCGCTCCTTCATCCGCGATCTGCCGCGGGACGAAGAGGACGCGGCCATCACCCGCGCCGTGATCGCCCTGGCCGACAGCCTGGGCCTGCGCACCATCGCCGAGGGTGTGGAGAACGAGGCCCAGGTGGCGTTGCTGAAGAAACTGGGCTGCCAGCAGGCGCAGGGCTATTTGTATGGCCGGCCGGCCGAGCCGGCGGCGATCGTCTGGGCCTGAACGACAGGCCCGGGCCAGGTCAGGACGTCAGCCGGCGCAAGGCCTCGGCATATTTCTCCGCCGTCTTCTGCACCACCTCGGCCGGCAACGCCGGTCCGGGTGCCTGCTTGTTCCAGCCGGAAGCGGTGAGCCAGTCGCGCACGTATTGTTTGTCGAAGCTGGGCGGATTGCTGCCGACCTGATACTGGTCGGCCGGCCAGAAGCGGGAGGAATCCGGGGTCAGGGCCTCGTCGATCAGGGTCAGCCGGCCCTGCTCGTCCAGGCCGAATTCGAACTTGGTATCGGCGATGATGATGCCCCGGGTGAGCGCATACTCCGCCGCGGTCTTGTACAGGGCCAGGGCGGCGTCGCGCACCTGGGCCGCGAGGTCCTTGCCCAGGAGCTGTTCGCAGCGGGCGAAGTCGATGTTCTCGTCGTGCTCGCCCACCGCGGCCTTGGTTGACGGGGTGAACAGCGGCTCGGGCAGGCGTTCGGCCTGCCTGAGTCCGGGCGGCAGGGCGATGCCGCAGACGCGCCCGGTCTTCTGATAGTCGGCCCAGCCGCTGCCCACCAGATAGCCACGCACGATGGCCTCGACCGGCAGCGCCTTCAGCCGTCTGACCACGACGGCGCGGCCGGCGACCTGGGCGCGCTCCGCCGGTGCCACCACGTCTTCCGCCCTGTCGCCGGTCAGATGGTTGGGCAGGATGTGTTTGAGCTTGTCGAACCAGAAGTTGGATACCGCGGTGAGCACCCGGCCCTTGCCCGGGATCGGCGTGGGCAGCACCACATCGAAGGCGGACAGGCGGTCGGTGGTGACGATCAGCATGCGCTCAGCGTCGATGGCGTAGATGTCGCGCACCTTGCCCCGGTGGATCAGCGGCAGCGACTGGATCGAGGTCTCGAACAGGGTATCGGTCATGGTGGCAGGTGGTCGGTTGGCAGTCAGCAGTTTGCCGGAAAATCGCGCGTCTGCCGACGGCAAACGGTCGGCGGACGGCCGCGCCAAGAAAGACAAAAGGCGGCCGAAGCCGCCTTGTTGCCCTGGGGCGCGGATCAGTTGACCTTGGGATCGAGCTCGCCCTTCTCGTAGCGCTTGTACATTTCCTCCAGCGAGTAGACCTTCTTGATCTTGCTCGCCATGCCGGCGGAACCGAAGGCCTCGTAACGGGCCTGGCAGATGCCGCTCATCGCCTTGGAGGCTTCCTTGAGGAACTTGCGCGGGTCGAAGTTCTTCTTGTCTTCGGCCAGGTGCTTGCGGATGGCGCCGGTCGAGGCCATGCGCAGGTCGGTGTCGATGTTGACCTTGCGCACGCCGTTCTTGATGCCTTCCACGATCTCGGACACCGGCACGCCATAGGTCTGGCCCATGTCGCCGCCGTAGCTGTTGATGATGGCGAGCCAGTCTTCCGGCACCGAGGAGGAGCCATGCATGACCAGGTGCACGCTGGGGATGCGCTGATGGATTTCCTTCACCCGATCGATGCGCAGCACCTTGCCGGTGGGCTTCTGGGTGAACTTGTAGGCGCCGTGGCTGGTGCCGATGGCGATGGCCAGGGCGTCGACGTGGGTCTTCTTGACGAAGTCGGCGGCCTCGTTGGGATCGGTCAGCAGCTGGCTGTGGTCCAGCTTGCCCTCGGCGCCGACGCCGTCTTCCTCGCCGGCCATGCCGGTCTCGAGCGAGCCCAGGCAGCCCAGTTCGCCTTCGACCGAGACGCCGCAGGCGTGCGCCAGCTCCACCACCTTGCGCGTGGTGTTGACGTTGTATTCATAGGAAGAGGGGGTCTTGGCATCTTCCATCAGCGAGCCGTCCATCATCACCGAGGAAAAGCCGGACTGGATGGAGCGGAAGCAGACGGCGGGGGAGGCACCGTGGTCCTGGTGCATGCAGATCGGGATGTGCGGATACATCTCGATCGCGGCCAGGATCAGATGACGCAGGAAGGGCTCGCCGGCATAGGAGCGGGCACCGGCGGAACCTTGCAGGATCACGGGGGAGTCGACCGCGGCGGCGGCCTCCATGATCGATTTCACCTGTTCCATGTTGTTGACGTTGAACGCCGGCAGGCCATAGCCGTGTTCGGCGGCATGGTCCAGCAGCTGACGCAGGGTAATGAGAGCCATCTGACTTTCTCCTATGGGTTAACTATAAATCGGTCTTCCGCTCGCCCACGCGGACGATCTTCAGGGTGTTGGTGCCGCCCGGCCGGCCGATCGGCTCGCCGATGGTGAGCAGGATCAGATCGCCGTTGCGCACCGCGCCACGCCGCCTCAGCTCGTCTTCCGCTTCGGCCAGCAATTGCTCGCGATCGTTGCTGGAGGGCTTGAAGTTGATCGGGTAGACACCGCGGAACAGACTGACTTTTCTACGGGTTTCGGTTTCGGGTGTCAAGGCGTAGATCGGCACGTTGGTGCTCATCCGGCTCATCCACAAGGCGGTCGAACCGGACTGGGTCATGGCGGCGATCGCCTTGATGTTCAGGTGCAGGGCGGTGAAGGCAGCGGACATGGCGATCGCCTCGTCCACCCGCAAAAAGCCGTGGTCGAGCAGCTTGCCCTCGAAGTAGGGCTCCATTTCCTTTTCCGCCTCGACGCAGACCCGATGCATGGCCTCCACCGCTTCCACCGGGTACTGGCCGGCGGCGGTTTCGGCCGACAGCATCACGGCATCGGTGCCGTCGAGCACGGCGTTGGCCACGTCGGACACTTCGGCCCGGGTCGGAATGGGGTTATTGATCATCGACTCCATCATCTGGGTCGCGGTGATCACCAGCTTGTTGCGCTCCTGGGCCATGCGGATCATCTTCTTCTGCAGGGCCGGCACGGCGGCATCGCCCACCTCGACCCCGAGGTCGCCGCGCGCCACCATGATGGCATCGGCGGCATTGATGATCTCTTCCAGGGCCTCGACCGCCTCGACCCGTTCGATCTTGGCCACGATCCAGGCCTTGCCCTTGGCCGCCTGCAGCAGTTCGCGCGCTTCCTGGATGTCGGCCGCCGACTTGGGGAAGGACACGGCCAGGTAGTCGGCCTTGAGCCGGGCGGCGGTCTTGATGTCTTCCTTGTCCTTGTCGGTCAGGGCGGCCGCCGAAAGGCCGCCGCCCTTGCGGTTGATGCCTTTGTTGTTGGAGAGCACGCCACCCCGGGTGACCTTGCAGTGCACCTCGTTGCCCTTGACCTCCTCCACCCACATCTCGATCCGGCCGTCGTCCAGGATCAGGGTGGAGCCGCGCGAGACGTCCTTCACCAGCTCCTTGTAGTCGAGGCCGACCCGGGTCTGGTCACCCAGTTCGCAGCTGGCGTCGAGGATGAAGGGGTCGCCGACCTTGAGCTGGATCTTGCCATCCTTGAACTTGCCGATGCGGATCTTGGGGCCCTGCAGGTCGACCAGCACACCGATGGCGCGGCCCCGGGTCTTGGCGATCGAGCGGATCAATTCCGCGCGCTGGATATGGTCTTCCGGTGTGCCGTGGGAGAAATTCAGGCGCACCACGTCCACGCCGGCCTCGGCCATCTTGTCCAGGACCTTGGGGTCCGAGCAGGCGGGGCCGAGGGTGGCGACGATTTTGGTTCTGCGAATCATGATTTATCTCAGTCGAGCAGGGTGAGCGGTGCGGGGAGAGCGAGGGCGCCGCGCCCCCGGCTCCCGGCTCCCGACTCAGGCCTTGGCCCGCTCTTCCAGAATGGCCACGGCCGGCAGGGTCTTGCCCTCGAGGTATTCCAGGAAGGCGCCGCCCGCGGTGGAGATGTAGGACACCTTGTCGTAGATGTCGTACTTCTGGATGGCGGCGATGGTGTCGCCGCCGCCGGCCAGGGTGAAGGCGCGGGTCTCGGCGATGGCCTTGGCGATGGCCTTGGTGCCTTCGCCGAACTGGTCGAACTCGAACACGCCGACCGGGCCGTTCCAGACCACGGTGCCGGCCTTCATGATGATGTCGACCAGCTCCTGGGCGCTCTTCGGGCCGATGTCGAAGATCATGTCATCGTCGGCCACCTGATCGGCGCTCTTCAGCACCGCCGGCTCGTTGGCGTCGAATTTCTTGCCCACCACCACGTCGACCGCGATGGGGATGGAGGCGCCGCGCTTGGCCATCTTCTCGATCAGGGCCTTGGCGGTGGGCACCAGATCGTCCTCGCACAGGGATTTGCCGACGTTCTTGCCGGTGGCCTTGAGGAAGGTGTTGGCGATGCCGCCGCCGACCACCAGCTGGTCGACCTTCTCGGACAAGGCCTCGAGCACGGTTAGCTTGGTCGACACCTTGGAGCCGCCGACGATGGCGACCATGGGCCGGGCCGGATTGGCCAGGGCCTTCTGCAGGGCGTCCAGTTCTTCCATGAGCAGAATGCCGGCCGCGGCAACCGGGGCGAACTTGGCCACGCCATGGGTCGAGGCCTCGGCCCGGTGGGCGGTGCCGAAGGCGTCCATGACAAAGACGTCGCACAGCTTGGCATACTTCTGGGCGGTCTCGTCCAGGTTCTTCTTCTCGCCCTTGTTCACCCGGCAGTTTTCCAGCACCACCAGCTCGCCCTCGGCCACATCGAAGCCGCCGTCGACCCAATCCTTGATCAGGCGCACCGGCTTGCCCAGGCGGGCGGCGATGTTCTCGGCCACCGGCTTGAGCGAAACCTCTTCCGACCATTCGCCCTCGGTCGGACGGCCCAGGTGGGAGGTGACCATCACCTTGGCGCCCGCCTTGAGGCAGTGCTCGATGGTGCGCATGGAGGCGGTGATGCGGGCGTCGGAAGTGACTTTGCCATCCTTGACGGGCACGTTGAGGTCGGCACGGATCAGGACACGCTTGCCTTTGAGATCGAGATCGGTCACGCGAATGACGGACATGGTTCAACTCCTGTGAAAGTAAGGTGTAAGGAATAAGGCGGCTTATGCCTTACAGCTCACGCATGAGTGGGTCAGCTTTCAGCCGTCAGCCCTCAGCATGTGGCGGGACACGGCCCGCTGCTGCTGACGGCTGATGGCCGATTGCTGAAGGCGGCTTACTTCGCCACGTGCTGGACGAAACGCAGCATGTTGCAGGTGTAGCCGTACTCGTTGTCGTACCAGGCCACCACCTTGACGAAGGTGTCATCCAGGGCGATGCCGGCCTCGGCGTCGAAGATCGAGGAATAGCCGCAACCGCGGAAGTCGGTGGAAACCACCTTCTCGTCGGTGTAGCCCAGGGTCTTGCTGATGTCACCGGACTGGGAAGCGGCCTTCATCGCCTTGCAGATGTCCTCGTACTTGGCGGGCTTCTCCAGCTCCACGGTGAGGTCGACCACGGACACGTCGGAGGTCGGCACGCGGAAGGCCATGCCGGTCAGCTTGCC
>DDKN01000136.1 GCA_002339725.1 Thiobacillus sp. UBA2597 | reverse complement strand
CCCTACCGCCGGTCGGGCGATCGACCGGGCAGGGAAGGCTGACACGGCCCTCTGCCATACACAGCGAAAAATTCGACTACGGTCTGTCGGACGCCCTGATCGCGCGTCCCCCATGCCGGCTTTCATCCACCGCTGCAATTGGCATCGGCCTCACTCGGCATCAACCATCAGCCGCCCATGTGCCCTGTCCCGGCGATGACCAAGCTGCTGGAACTCAACAGCTCGCGCCCACCGTGGCCGAACTGAAAAAATAGGTGAGGGGATCAGGGCTTGTGCGTGAAACCAGGCTGCTACGTGGGTTTGTCTGTGCTGAGCTGGCCAAGGGCGGCAATGAACTGTTCGCTGTAATCCGGGGCGCCGGGCTTGCCGATAATGCCTGCACGGCGCAGTTTGCGCAGCACGCGTGGATTCGCCTCGCACAATACGACCTGAACGCCGCGTCGCCGTAATTGATTGACGACCTCATCCAGGGTTTGGATGCCGGTGATGTCCATGAACGGCACCTGGCGCAGGCGGATGATCAGGACCTTGGGGTCGGTGTGGGTCTGCAGCAGGGCGCGCTCAAAATTTTCCACGGCGCCGAAGAACATCGGGCCGGCGATCTCATAGACCATCACCCCGGGCGGCAGGTGTTGGATGCCGTGATGGGTAAGCTCCGGTTGCAAGGCCTGTAAGTTCATTTCCCTGGTTTCGACCGTTTCCGCCATGCGCCGCAAAAAGTGCAGGATCGCCAGGATCACCCCCACGTTCACCGCCACGACCAGATCGGCGAACACCGTGAGCAGGAAGGTGATGACCAGGATGGCGCGATCGGCCCGGGGCGCCTTTTTCAGAATGCCGGCAAAATGGTGCATCTCGCTCATGTTCCAGGCCACGACGAAGAGGATGGCGGCCAAGGCGGCGAGCGGGATGTGCGAGGCCAGCGGTGCCAGGAACAGTACCACGGCGACCAGGGTGGCGACGTGCACCAGGCCGGCCAGCGGCCCGGTCGCGCCATTGCGGATGTTGGTCGCGGTACGGGCGATGGCGCCGGTGGCGGCGAAGTCGGCGAACAGCGGCGCGACGATGTTGGCGATGCCCTGACCGATCAGCTCCTGGTTGGAATCATGGCGGTTTCCGGTCATGCCATCGGCGACCACCGCCGAGAGCAGGGACTCGATCGCGCCGAGCATGGCGATGGTGAAGGCCGGGCCGATCAACAGGATCATCTGCTTGAGCGACAGTTCCGGCAGCGTGATCGGCGGCAGGCCGGTCGGGATGCCGCCGAAGGCCGTGCCGATGGTGGCGACGCCGGGCAGATCGAAGGCGACGTGGACCAAAGTGGCCACGACCATCGCCACCAATGGCCCCGGGATCTTGGAAAGTCCCCAGATACGCGGCGAATAGATCACCAGCAGCAGGCTCAAGAGGGCCAGCCCCGCGGTCGGCCAGTGCGTCTGTGGCAGCAGCTGCAGGGTGTGCCAGAACCTTTCATGGAAATGCTCGCCGGTGACCTTGGGCAGGCCGAGGAAATCCCCCCACTGGCCGACGAAGATGATCACCGCGATGCCGCTGGTGAAGCCCACGATCACTGGGGCCGGGATGAACTTGATCACCCCGCCCATGCGCGCCAGGCCCATCAGCAAGAGGATGATGCCAGCCATCAGGGTGGCCACCTGCAGGCCGGCAATGCCGTATTTGGCCGTGATCACCGAAAGGATGGCGATGAAGGCCCCGGTCGGGCCGGCGATCTGCACCCGGCTGCCGCCGAGCAATGACACCAGCCCGCCGGCGAAGATCGCCGTGTAGAGGCCTTGCTCCGGCCGCGCGCCGGAGGCGATGGCGAAGGCCATGGCCAGCGGTAGCGCCACCACGCCGACCACCACCCCGGCGGCGATATTCGGCAGCCAGTGGCTACGGCCGAACAGGCCGGCGCGGTGGGCTTCGAGCAGAGCGATCATGCAGCGGGATTCCTGGGCGATTGATTGACACACGATGTGCGTCGTAGGAGTATAGCATTATCATGCAATTGTAATTAAGCAATCGCTTATGGAACTCAAGACCGCTCGTCTCACCGTGCTGCTCGATCCGGCCAAGAAACAGGCCTTCGAGCAGTTGTGCGCGCAGCAAGACGTGACCCCCTCGCAGGTGGTGCGTCGCCTGATCCGGGAATACCTGGAGGCCCATGGCGTGGAATGGCAGCCGAGCGGCGTGCACAAGGCGCCCGCGGGCAAAAAGGCCCGCTAACTGGAAGATTGGAGAGAGGGGCTGGCCGGCCCCGTGGCTGGCGGCGTGCAGCCGGGCTACAGGCGCACTTCGGTGGGAGGCTTGTTCGCCATGGTCTCGATGGCGCGTTCAATATCGATCTGGGCCGGGTTGTCGCTGCCCACGCTGCCGAGACGTTCGATCAATTCGTCCTGCTCGAAAATCTCGCGCTGGCCATCGGCGTGCTGCAGATAGGCGGCCCAAGGCACGAACTTGGTCAGCGGGAAATGCTCGCCCGGGTTCGGTGAGATGTCGATATTGAGGCCGGCCAGGAACAGCAGGTTCTTGCCGTTCATCGCCGACGACTGCACCAGGCTGCGGAAGGTGCGGTCGAACTCGACCATGGTGTTGGCGCAGGCGGCGGTCAGGAAGGGATGCTTGGAGGTCAAAATCCAGGGCATCGGTGCCAGCAGGTTGTTTTCGAGCTGGTCCTGCAAGGGGTCCAGGTGGCCGCCCTTGTGCCGGAAGTAGAAATCCTCCGCGGCCAGGTGGCTGCCGATGGCGACGCTGCCGCTCTGCGGCCAGGTGTCCACGCCCAGCCGGGCGATGAGGTGGCTGGAGGCCGCGAAGATGTGGCCGGTGCTGCGGACCGACAGGGGCGGCGGCAATTCCTCGCCCATGGCGCCCTGCACCAGGTTCTCGAAGATCAGGAACAGGCCCTGGGCGCGTGGGCTGGCGATCAGCTGGTAGTCGATCAACACGGCCAGCTGGCCCTCGTGCCGCAGCAGGCGGATGTTCTCGCAGGCATAGCGGTATTCGGTCTGGTACCACTTGAGGATGTTGCCGATCTTGCCGCAGCTGCAGCTCATGTGTTCATGCTCGGCATGCAGGCGGCGGTAGACGCCGAATTCAGCCGTCTCCGGGTTGTAGCCGACATGGCTCGCCTGCACGAGCAAGAGATCCTTGCCGTGATCGGCATGCGGGCCGTGGCGCTCCACCGAGACGATGCCGCCGACCCGGCCGTGGTTGAAGGGAAAGGCGCCGAAGTGCTTGGCGATCAGGATGATGGGAAAACCCTGGCTCTCGTCCGAGCAGAAGGCGCGCGAGGGCATGATCTTGCCCGGGGTGAAGCCAAGCGCTAGGCACCAGTTGTACAGCTTGGGAACGAAGTTGTTGTAGCAGAGCATGTGGCCCTCGATGCGAAAGCTGTGGAGGGCGCTGGCGATGCTTGCGCGATGGGAAAACATGGCGGGTCCTGGCGGCGCTAAGGCCGGTGCGAAAAACCCGGTTATAATATCAAATCTGCAAGCCGTGCGGCCAGCCGTTGGCCCGTGCTGGAGCGTACTCCGGCGCGCGCAGCGGCCTGCCGGTCAATGAATCGAATCGCCATGGAAATCAACTCGATCACC
>DDKN01000085.1:31344-36880 GCA_002339725.1 Thiobacillus sp. UBA2597 | reverse complement strand
TCCAGGGCCACCAGCTGGTTCATCACCACCGAGCCGGTGCGCGCGTTGATGATGACCTTGGGCGAGGCCTGGCCCGGATTGAGCTGGATGTTTTCAACCTGCGCCAGGAAGGCCACCCGCTTGTTCATGTCGGCCGGGGCCCGCACCTGGATCACGCGGCCGTCCAGGGCCTGGGCACTGCCGCGGCCGAAGGCCCGGTCGAGCGCCTCGGTCACCCGGCTGGCGGTGGTGAAATCGCTCTCGCGCAGCTCCAGGGTGATGAACTCGCCCTGCCCCAGCGCGGTGGGCACCGCCCGCTCCACCGTGGCCCCGGCCGGAATGCGGCCCGACAACAGATGATTGACCTGCTGGCTGCTGCCGGCTGCCGCCGCACCGGCGCCGCCGACCAGCAGGTTGCCCTGGGCGATGGCGTATACCTGGCCGTCGGCGCCCTTGAGCGGCGTCATCAAGAGGGTGCCGCCGCGCAGGCTCTTGGCGTTGCCCATGGAGGAGACGGTGACATCCACCGTCTGGCCCGGCTTGGCGAAGGGCGGCAGGCTCGCGGTGACCATGACGGCCGCGACGTTCTTGAGCTGCTGGCTGGTGCCGGGCGGCACGTTGACCCCGAGCTGCCCGAGCATGGACATCAGGCTTTGGATGGTGAACGGGGTGGACGTGGTCTGGTCGCCGGTGCCGTCCAGACCCACCACCAGACCGTAGCCGACCAGCTGGTTCTGGCGCACGCCGGCGACGCTGGCGATGTCCTTGATCCGCTCGGCCTGGGCCGAGAAGGCGAGCAGGCCGAGAACCAGGCCGAGGAAAAGTGTCTTAGCCATCGCCATCTCCTCAGAACGGCAGCAGGGTCAGGAAGAAGCGGGCGAACAGGCTGGCGATCTGCGCCTGGTCCAGGCCCTGCGAGTTCTTCGATTCGATCTGGGCATCCGCCAGCTGGGTCGAGTTGATGCTGTTGGTCGAACTCAGATAGGTCGGATTCACCACGCCGGTGAGCCGGATGTAATCGGTGTCGTTGTTGACGGCGATCTGCTTCTCGCCCGCCACCCGCAGGTTGCCGTTGGGCAATACCTCGATCACCGTGACGGTGATCGAGCCGTTGAAGGTCAGGCTGTTGGTGTCGTTGTCCTTGAAATCCTGGTTGCTGGATGAGCTCGGGTGCCAGTCGGTGGTGCCGATGCCGAGCACCTGGGGCGTCTTGTTGAACACGCGTGGCGCCGGCACGTTGATGTTGGCACTGGCGCTGCGTTCCTCCTTGGTTTCGGAGCGGCGCGTAGCGGTGGCCCGCTCGACCAGATTCACGGTCAGCGTGTCGCCCACCTGGCGGGCGCGCCGGTCTTCGAACAGGGCCAGGCCACGCCCGGGCTGGAAGATGGCGCCGTTGGATTCGATCGCGCTCGACTTCGGCTGCGGCGGCGCGGTCAAAGGCTGCCTGATGTTGGTCGAAGGCACCGTGCTGCAGCCGGCACCGAGCAGGACGGCTAGACCGAGGAATACTGCGCTGGCGGGTTTCATGTTCATACCCTTCACACGCCTTTCTGGCTGGCAAGATGGAGCTAGCCATAACTGAGCAAGAGCCGTGCCAGGGACTGAAACCCTTGCCAGAAGGGCATTTCGGCCAGGCAGGCGGAAAAAACCAGGCAGTTGCTGCCGGCCGGGCGGCAAGAATTGCCGCCATGAAAAAGGCCGGGGCGACAGCGTCGCCCCGGCCCGCGCGTGACCCTGAAGAACTCAGCCGAACAGCCGCAGCACGCCCTGCAGCGCCTGGGAGGCGATGCTGAGCGAGGACAGGCCCAGCTGCTGCTGGGTCTGCAAGGCAAGCATGTTGGCCGCCTCCTCGTTCACATCGGCCTGGGTCAGCTTGTCGGCCCCGGTGCGGTGGGTGTTGATCAGTTCCTTCAGATAATCGTCCCGCGTCTGCAGGATGCCGACGCTGCCGGCGAATTTCGAGGCCTCGTCCTGCAGCTTGGAGAGGGCATCGTTCAGGCTGGATTCGATCTGCCGCAGCAGTTCCAGGCTTTCCAGATCAGTGGCGGCGATCGCAGCGCCGAACGTCGCAACAACTGTAGGACCAGTACCACTGCCATAGCTCGCGCTCCAATTGGTGCCGTCGGTATCCAGGGTGTAGGTATCGGTCACAGTACCAGCCACGGCGACAGTGGTGGCCACATCCGATGCGCTAGCATCGGCTGTAACCGTGACATTGCCATAGACAACCGTGATATCAGGGGCAGAGGTTGATGTGATCTTTAAAGTTTGGCCGCTCTTGGTCGTATAAGTCACCACTTCAGCCCCGCCACCCGTGGGTGCGGTAAATGTCGATTTGTTGCCGTTAATATCGGTGACGATATAGTTTCCCGGCGTACTGGTACTACCACCATAAAAGTCGATATTGACGCCATCGAAGGTGATCGTGGTGCTGTCGGTCAGGGCATTGACCGAGACCGTATCACTCGGCCCCAATGTCAAAGTGTGCGAATAATAATTCGTCGGCGTAAACGCATCCTGCTCGGATTCGACCGTAGGTACCTTGCCGCCGCTGCCGTAGATCTCCAGACCGTAGGCGGTGGCGTCGAAGCCCTTGATGTCGAGGTAGGCATCGCCCGACTCGTTGAAGGCGACCCTCAGCGTGGTGTCCTTCTTGAGGAAGTTCACGCCGTTGAAGGACGAGTCGTTCACGATATTGGCGATCTGGGTCAGCACCTCGGAATACTGGCTGGCCAGGCTGGTGCGCGTGGCGTCGCCGTTGGGTCCGGAATCGCCCACGACGTTGCGTGCCTGGGTGACGATACTGCGCAGCTGCTCGATCGAGGTCTTGATCGCCTTGATGCCGTTGTTGCCGGCATTGATGGCCTGGATGCCGTTGCTGATGTCGGCCTTGCGGTTGAGCAGCAGGCTGCTGCGCTGCATCAGGCCTTCCGCCGTGAAATAGGCGGCCGGGTTGTCGACCACCTCGTTGACCGCCTTGCCCGTCGCCAGCCGCAGCTGGGTCCGGTCCATCAGCCGGGTGGTGGATTGCAGGCTCAACAGGTTGGCCCGCATCGCGGAGGTCAAGGGTACGTCGTTAGCCATTTCTAGCTCCTTTCTGTGGATCCATTGCGCCGGTCGGCGCAACCACGTTCTGCGGTTTATCTAACAATCCAGAACCTTGCCCGGCAAACCCTTTGCCTCTGCGGTTCCTGCCCAGCTTCAAACTGCATTGCCTCATTCATCACAGTTGCGTCAGGCGCTGCAACATCTGGTCAGAGGTCGAGATCGCGCGCGAATTCAGTTCATAGGCGCGCTGCGACACGATCATGTTGACCAGTTCCTCCGCCACGTTGACGTTCGAGGTCTCGATCATGGCCTGGTTGATCAGGCCCAGGCCGTTGGTACCCGGAATATTGGGCAGCGGCGCACCGGAGGCGGCGGTCTCGGCGAACAGGTTCTCGCCCAGGCTCTGCAGGCCGCTCGGGTTGACGAAGCTGGCGAGCTGGATCTGGCCGATGTTGTTCGGGGTGTTGTTGCCCGCCTGCACCACCGACACCGTGCCGTCGCGGCCGACCGTGATGGTGACCACATCGGGCGGAATGGTGATGTTGGGCTGAAGCTGATAACCGCTCGCGGTCACCAGGGTGCCCTGGCTGTCGCGCTGGAACGAGCCGTCCCGGGTGTAGGCCGTGGTGCCGTCCGGCATCAGCACCTGGAAGAAGCCGGCGCCGGCGATGGCCAGATCGAGCGCGTTGCCCGTGCTCTGCATGTTGCCCTGGGTGAAGATGCGCTCGGTCGCCACGGTGTTCACCCCCAGGCCGACCTGCAGGCCGCTCGGCAACTGGGTCTGCTGAGAGGTCTGGGCGCCGGGCTGGCGGATGACCTGGTAGAGCAGGTCCTCGAAGATGGGCCGGGCCTTCTTGAAGCCGGTGGTGCTGACGTTCGCCAGATTGTTCGAGATCACATCCAGCTGGAGCTGCTGGGCGTCCATCCCGGTCCGGGCGATGTGCAATGAGCGCATCATGGTTCAGTTCCTCATGCGGACAGACTCAGCACCTTGGTGGCGCTGCGGTCGTTGTCTTCGGCAGCGCGCAGCACGCGCATCTGCAGGTCGAATTGGCGCGACAGCTCGATCATGTTGACCAGCGCCTTGCTCGGGTTGACGTTGCTCAATTCCAGGGCCCCGGTCACCAGACCCACGTTTTCGTCCGGCGGCGCCACCCCCCCGTTTTTCAGGCGGAACAGGCCATCCTCGCCCCGGATCAGGTCGGCCGCCGGCGGGTTGACCAGCTTGATCCGGCCCGCCCCGGCCACGGCCGGCTGGCCCGGCAGGACAGTGGAGACCGTGCCGTCCCGGCCGATGGCGACCTCCTGATCGGGCGGCACGGCGATCGGGCCGCCGTCGCCCAGCACGTTCAGGCCGGTCGCGG
This sequence comes from Thiobacillus sp. UBA2597, assembly GCA_002339725.1. Lineage (GTDB taxonomy): Bacteria > Pseudomonadota > Gammaproteobacteria > Burkholderiales > Thiobacillaceae > Sulfuritortus. The sequence continues at coordinate 32,489 of DDKN01000085.1, read as the reverse complement.
TCTGGATCACGCCCGCGGCGCTGATCTCGAGCTGGCCGGCCCGGGTGTAGGCCTCCCGGCCATCCGGGCCCTGCACCGCGATCCAGCCGGCGCCGCGAATCGCCACATCGAGCGGCCGCCCGGTGTGCTGCAGACCGCCCGGCGTGAAGTCGCTGGCGGCCGAGGTGTCCACCACGAAGGCGCGCGTCTTGGCGCCCTCGCCCACCACGGGCAGGGCGCGGAACACATTGAGCTCGGCCTTGAAGCCGTGGCTGGAGACATTGGCCAGGTTGTGCGCCACGGCGGCATGCTGCAGCGTGGCCTGCTTGGCACCGGTCATGGCGAGGTAGATCACGCGATCCATGGCTGTCTCTCAGTCTCCGTTTCCTGGCGGCTTATCTCAGGTTCACCAGGGTCTGCAGGATCTGGTCCTGCGCCCGGATGGTCTGGGCATTGGCCTGGTACAGGCGCTGCGCCACGATCAGATTGACCAGTTCGGCGGTCAAATCGACGTTGGAGTCCTCGGTGGCGCCGGCCTGCACCGCCCCGGCGATGCCGAGGCCGGGGGTGTTGAGCACCTCGCTGCCGGTCTCGCTGATCGCCGCCCACTGGTTGTTGCCCAGCGGCACCAGGGCATTGGGGTTGCGGAAGTTGGCCAGCACCAGCTGTTGCAGGGGCCGGGTCAGGCCGTTGGTGTAGCGGCCGTTGACGATGCCGTTCGAGTCGATGGTGACCCCGACCACCCGGCCGCGGGCATAACCGTCCTGCGACACGGCGGTGACACCGGAATCGCCGGCGTATTGGGTGGTGCCGGTGAGATCGATGGTCATCACCAGATCATTGAGCGCCGGCAGCGGTTGGGTGATGTTGGCCATGGTGGCTGGGATGGCCGTCGCCGTGGCCACGGGGGCAACTGGCACCGCTGCCTCCAACATGGCGCTGAAATCCAGGAAGATCGGTGAGGTATCGACGCCCGTGACGCCATAGAGCAAGGCCCCCCCCGTGACCACGCCACCCCCAAAGGTGAGGGTGTGATAGTCGTTGCTGCTGTTGGGGTCGAGATCGACCGGATTGCCGCCGACGCTACCGGTCACCTGCCAGGTGTTGAGGGCGCTCTTGGTGAAGGTCAGATCCAGGGTCGAGGCGCCCACCACCACGGTCACCGG
>DDKN01000085.1:6897-30950 GCA_002339725.1 Thiobacillus sp. UBA2597 | reverse complement strand
GACCTGCTGGGTGGCCGTGTTCAGGCTGCCATCCGGATTGAATGAGATGAAGCTCTGCACCTTGCCGGGGGCGGGATTGGCCGGGTTGAGGTCGAGCCGGGTCGTGCCGTCCAGATAGGCATTCACCTCCCACAGGCTGGCGCCGCGCTTGGTGTAGTACATGGTCAGCGGGTGGCTGCCGCCCTGGCTGTCGTAGGCGGTGAAGTTGGTAGTGAAGTTGTAAGTAGCCGGGCTGCCCTGGGCAAAGCTGGTGGTGGCGGGCACGGCGGTGGCGCTGGCGTCCAGGTTCATCACCAGCTGCAGGCTGGTGGTGGCCTGGGGCTGCAGGTCATTGAGGTCGATCTGGATGTTGCCCAGGGTGGAGGCCCCGATCACGTTGTTGTTCACGTCCAGGGTCAGATTGGTGTAGCCCATGACGTTCAGACCGGTGTTGGTGACCAGATAGCCGTCCTTGTCCAGATGGAACTGGCCGTTGCGGCTGTAGGTGATGGCGCCGTTGTCATTGAGCCGGAAGAAGCCGTCGCCGTTGATCGCCACGTCGAGCGGGTTGTTGGTGAGCGAGATGTTGCCCTGGGTGAACTGCTGGGCCACGTTCAGCACCTGGGTACCGATGCCGACCTGCACCCCGCCGGCACCATAGAGCGAGCTGGCATAGACGTCGGCAAACTCGGCCCGGCTCTGTTTGAAGCCGGCGGTGGCGACGTTGGCGATGTTGTTGCCGATCACGTCGAGGTTCTTGGTGGCACCGGCCAGTCCGCTCAAACCCTGCTGGAAGCTCATCTACCTTCTCCTTAGAAAATCTGCCGCACCTGGTCGATCAGGCGGGTGCCCAGGCCCGCGGTATCGAGTTCGACCTTGCCGTTGCTCAGCACCACACTGCGCACGCTGGTCAGGGCCAGGGGGTTGGCCTCGACGAAGTTGCCGGCCCGCTCGGCGTCGACCACGAACCAGTACCCTCCGTCAGCGGCCGGCAGGCCGGCATTGTTCAGGCCGTCCCAACCGAACTTGACGAGGCCGCTCTGCTGCGGCCCGAGCACCAGGGTGCGCACCTCGTTGCCATAGGCATCCTGAATCCTGACCCGCACCTGGTCCGCGCCCTGCGCCAGCTCGAAGGCCGCCGCGCCAAGGCCGTTTTTGAGGTCGATGGTGTCGCCATCGGTCAGCACGGTGCGGCCGATCATCGAGGCCGCCTGCATGGTCTGGCTGGCCTGATAGCCCGCCAGCAGGGTCTCCAGCGTGGAATTGAGCCGGCTCACCCCCTCCACGGTGGACATCTGCGCGAGCTGCGACGTGAGCTCGGCGTTCTCCATGGGGTTGAGCGGGTCCTGGTTCTTGAGCTGGGTGGTGAGCAGCTTCAGAAAACGGTCCTGCACCTCGGCGATCTGGCTGGTGGCGGCCTTCTTGTTGGCGCCCTGGCCGTTGATCGCGTCGATCAGGCCGGCGTAGCTGGTTTGGCTGGTGCTCAGGGCCATCGCTCAATCTCCTCAGCTTTGCAGCAGCGCCAAGGTGCGCTGGGTCAGGTCTTTCGCCGTGGACATGACTTCGGCGTTGGTTTGATAGGAACGCGAGGCGGAGATCATGTTGACCATCTCCTCCACCGCATCGACGTTGGGGTAGGCCACATAACCCCTGGCATCGGCCAGGGGATGACTCGGCTCGTAAGCCAGGCGCGGCGGCGCGGCATCCTCCACCACCTGCCGCACCCGTACGCCCTGGGCCGCGCCGGCACCGGCCTGGAGCGGCACGGCCTCGAACAGGACCTGCTTGGCCTTGTAGCCCTCGCCGGTCGAGCTGTGGGCCGAGTTGACGTTGGCCAGGTTGCTGGCCACGGCGTTCAGGCGCATGGACTGCGCGGTCAGGGCCGAGGCGGCGATCTGGAAAACGTTGAGCATGGACATCAGCGGCTCTCCAGCGCGGACGAGATGCTGCGGAAGGTGCCGCGGGCGCGCTCCAGCAGGAATTGATAGTGGATGGCGTTCTCGGCGAAGTGACCGCGCTCGATGTCAGTGTCCACCGTGTTGCCGTCCAGGCTGGGTTGCAGGACGGTGCGGTACTGGACCTCGGCCGCGGCACCGCCGGCCGCCTTGCCGATGTGGCCGGGCGCGGTCGTGGCCAGGGCCAGGCGGCCGCCGCGCGCGCCCATGGCGGCACGCAGGGCCGAAGCGAAATCGATGTCGCGCGCCTTGTAGTTGGGCGTGTCGGCATTGGCGATGTTGGCGGCCAGCAGCTCCTGGCGCCGGGCCCGCAGGTCCAGGGCGTTTTGTACGAAGGCGAGTTCTCGGTCGAGTTTTCCCAGCATGGCGCGATTCCTTTCGCGCTCTACTTAGCAAGCCCCGTGCCAAGCCGGAAAAACAAGCCTATCTCATTGTATTTATTGGTGTTATCGGGATCACGCAAGGCCCTGCCCGCCGGCTCGCCGGCAAGCTGCCGCCTGCCGGCGGCAAGAATTGCCGGCTAGCCGCGCTCGACCCGATTGCGCCCCTTGGCCTTGGCCTGATACATGGCGAGGTCGGCCCGGCGGATCCAGGCATCGCGCGCCTCGCCCGGCTGGCGCTCGGCCACGCCGGCGCTGAAGGTGATCAGGATGCGCTGGTTGTCGTGCAGGAAGAAGGTCTTGGTCAGCTCCCGTTGCAGGCGCTGCATGACCCGTTCCGCCTCGGCCAGTTCGGTGTTGGGCAGCATGATGAGGAACTCCTCGCCGCCCCAGCGGCCGAGCGAATCGGTCGGCCGCAGCAGCAGCCGGGTCACCTGGGACAGATGGACCAGGGCCTGGTCCCCGGCCTGATGCCCGTAGCTGTCGTTGATCTTCTTGAAGTGATCGATGTCGAGCAGGGCGAGCGACAGGGGCGCGGCCATGCGCTCGGCGCGGGCGAGTTCGCGCGCCATCGCCTCTTCCATGCCGCGCCGGTTCAGGGCGCCGGTCAGCTGGTCTTCCCGCACCAGGCTGGCAACCTGTGCCAGTTCCTTTTCCAGTTGCTGAATCCGCTCGTCGGCCTGTTCCACATGCTGCCGGGCATCGAGCAATTTGCCATGGGTCTGGCGCATCTGATCGCGCATGTGGGCCATCTCGCTGGTCAGGCCTTCCATGACCTCGTTCAGCTCGCTCAGGTCCTCGGCGGCGGCGATCCGGTCGGCATAGACCTGGATGCGCTCGTGCTGCTCACCGGTGGCGTCGGTCAGCTCGCCCACCTGGTCGACGAAGGTGGAGATCAGGCCCTTCAGGCGCGACTTGGCCTCCTTCAGGCTGACCTGCAGGGCCTTTTGCCGCGTCACCACTTCCTCGAGGGTGCGTTCGGCATCGAACAGGCTGTGGTAGTTGAGCTGGCCGGCGACCATGGCATGGATGGCCGTGACCTGGTTCTGTATCCACGGGTCGTCGGCGAACATGTCGCCCACGTTGCGGAACAGCAGGGCGACCACCCGTTTCAGGCCCTCGAGCAATTCGACGTTGTCCTCGGCCCGGACGATGAATTCGCGCCAGAGCCGGCCCAGGTCGGCGATGTGGCGCTCGGACAGGTTCATCTGCGCCGCCTCGACCTCCGCCAGCAAAGACCAGCTGCGCTGGGCCAGATCGGGCCAGAGCGCCTCGCAGCCGGCGCTGAACAGCCGGACGTTCTCGGCGAAGACCTGCCCCAGCTCGGCCGAAGCCGGCACGGCCCGCGCCCTGGCCTCAGCCGCCGGGGCGGACACCGCCTCTTCCGCTGTCTCCGTCGGCGGCACCTCTTCTTCGCCTTCCAATACCTTGCGGGAGCCGGGTGCCGCGGACCACGAGCGAACCAGGGCGGAGATCTTCTCGTGCAGTTCGTTCGGCTGATTGCCGAAATTGATCAGCACCCGTTCGATCATCTCCCGCTTTTGCTTCTGGGTCAGGCCGACCTGGCGGATGTCCCATTGGTTCAGCAGGCCGCGAATCGCCTCGGGCCAGGGCGCGGCCTTCACCTCCTCGCCGGACACTTCGGCGTAGGCGCGGCGATAGTTGTCGGGTGTGGGCGGCAGCTTGCGCTGCGACAGCCATTTGAGTGCCTCGCGCGCAATGTCGGTCGGTTGGGATGGATGTTCCATGATCGGCGCCGTATCCTTGATGGCGGGATTTTAATCAGACTACCTTACTCCAGACATGGTGTTTCTACTACGTAGCCTTACGATCTTCGTCTGGCTCATGGGCGGGGCCGTCGCGGCCGATGCCAGGCCCGGCCCCCTCTCCGCCGATGCCCTGAGCCAGGCGGCGAGCCGCTATCTGGAAGCGCAGGTGCAGAAGGAATGGCCGGGCTTGAAGGCCAAGATCGATGTGCTGGCGCCCGATCCCCGCCTGCGCCTGACGACGTGCAACCAGCTGCAGTTCGCCCTAAGCCCCGGTTCTGCCCTGCAAGGCGTCGGCAGCCTGGGCGTGCGCTGCGAATCCCCGCTCGCCTGGGCGCTTTACCTGCGCTACCGCATCGAACTGCGCGGCCCGGCGCTGGTGGCGGCACGGCCGCTGCCGGCGCGCGAACCGCTCAAGGCCGCGGACCTGGAAATCCGGGAAATCGATTACACCGCCCCGGCCGGCCAATACCTGCGTCAGCCTCAGCAGGCCGTTGGCCTGCTGGCCAAGCAGCCGCTCAAGGCCGGCCAGCCCCTCACCTACGGCCTGCTGGTCAGGCCTCTGGCCATCCGCACCGGCCAGAAGGTCCGAATCGTGGTCGAGCAGCCCGGTTTCAGCGTCAGCCAGGAATGCACGGCGATGGCCAATGCCAATGTCGGCGACCTGGTGCGTTGCAGGGTGCCCAGCGGCCGCATCGTCCAGGGCATCGCCGGCGAGGCGGGCACGATCCAGGTCAAACCCTAAACCAATCATGCACCTGGGCCGATAATAGGGTACAGTAAGCCAAACTCAGATGAGCCTTCGGGAGTCCGACCATGAAAATCGACAACAGCATCACGAAGCTCGGTCAGCTGCAGCCGGAAGAGCCCCGGGCGCGACGTCCCCAGGCCGCACCGGCCGAGCCTGCCAAAGGTGGTCAGGCCGATGCCAGGATCGAGCTGACCCCTGCCTCGGCCCAGCTGCAGAAGCTCGAAAGCCAGCTTGCCAGTCTGCCCGAGATCGACATGAACAAGGTCGAGGCGGTGCGCCAGTCCATTGCCAACGGCACCTTCAATGCCAACGAGGATGCCATCGCCGAAAAACTGCTGGCCAGCGTGGTCGAGGGATTGCAGCGCCAGGCCAAGTAATGTCGGTGATCGCCAACCAGGTCAAAGAGCTCGCCAGCCAGCTCGGCCTTTTCGTCACCCTGCTCGAACGCGAGCATGCCGCCCTCAGCGCCAAGGCGCTGGACAACCTGAACGAGGTCGTCGCCGAAAAGAACCGCCTGGCCGGTTTGCTGGGCGAACAATGGAATGCCCTGCGCCAGACCCTGGACCTCAAACAAGCCTCACCGGCCGATTTGACCAGCGCCCTCAGTGCGCGCGGTGAACACGCCGCGCTGAAAGACGGCCAGGCCATCCGTCAGCTGAGCGAACGGGCGCGCGAGCTGAATCAGCGCAACGGCGCCCTCATCCGCGAGCAGCTGCGCCAGACCAGCAAGGCCATCGAGATCTTGCAGGCCGTCTCGCGCCAGAACGCAACCTATGGACCGGATGGTCTGTCCCACGGCGGGCTGAGCTACAGCCGCACCATCGACAAGGCATGAGCATGGACACCATCACCCTCAAAGTCAGCGGAATGAGCTGCATGGGCTGCGTCAACAGCGTGAAGCAGCTGTTGCACGGCGTCGCCGGCGTGCAGCAGGTCGAGGTCGACCTGGCCAGCGGCCGGGTCGAGATCGGCTACGATGCGACGCGCGCCGATGTCGGCGCCCTGCGCCGGGCGATCGAGGACGGCGGCTACCAGGTCGTCGGCTGAGTCACCACTCGAGCGCCGCCCCGCTCTCCTTGGCCAGTCCGGCCAGATAGGCCGTGTGCGCCGCCAATTCCTCGGCCGTCGGCCTGAGCACACGCACCGCCACCCCGGTCGGCAAGGCACGATCGAAGCCCGCCCGACCGCCCACGGTCTCGATGCCGAGCGATTCCTGACCCCGGGTCATCGCCAGATACACCTCGGCCAGCAACTGGGCGTCGAGCAGCGCGCCATGATAGGTCCGGTTCGAGTTGTCCACCTCATAACGCCGGCACAGGGCATCCAGATTGTTCTTCTGGCCGGGGTGGAGGTCCTTGGCCAGCTTCAGGGTATCCAGCACCCCGGCACAGCTTGCCTCCAGCTGCGGTCGGTCGATCAGGCGCAATTCGGCATTGAGGAAGGCCATATCGAACGGCGCGTTGTGAATGACCAGCTCGGCGCCGCTCACGAAATCGAGCAGGTCCGCCACCACGTCGGAAAAACGCGGCTTGTCGGCCAAAAACTCGTTGGTCAGGCCATGCACGGCGATGGCCCCGGCATCGATCTCCCGTTCCGGGTTCAGATAAACGTGGAAATTGCGGCCGGTGACCTGGCGATTCACGATCTCCAGGGCCCCGATCTCGATGATGCGGTGACCCAGGCCCGGATCCAGGCCGGTGGTTTCGGTATCCAGTACGACCTTGCGCATCAGCGCCTCCCAAAAACTTTCAACACCTTTCAATTGGCCCGCGCATCCGCGCGTTCGTTTTGGCTCCGGCCGCGTGCAGTCGCGCGCTTAACGTTCGCTCCGCTCACGTTAGCCTCCACCCAAACTCACAAAGCGAACCACATCAGCGGGTCGCCTCTAACACCTGGCTGACACCCTTGTTCGCCAGCGCATCCGCGCGTTCGTTTTGGCTCCGGCCGCGCGCTGACGCGCGCTTAATGTTCGCTCCGCTCACGTTAGCCTCGCCGAAACTCACGCTGCCCACGGCCATCATCGCTTCGCTGCCATTACCTGGCTGGCCCCCTTGTTCGCCAGCGCATCCGCGCGTTCGTTTTCTGGGTGGCCGGCGTGGCCCTTGACCCAGAACCATTCGACCTCGTGCTCGGCGACGGCTTGATCCAGAGCCTGCCAGAGGTCCTGATTCTTCACCGGTTTGCCCTCGCTGGTCTTCCAGCCGCGCCGGCGCCAGTTGGCCAGCCACTCCGAGATGCCTTTTTGCACGTACTGCGAGTCGGTATGCACCCGGACCTTGCAGGCCCGTTTCAGGGCGCGCAGCCCTTCGATGACTGCGGTGAGTTCCATGCGGTTGTTGGTCGTCTCCGGCTCGCCGCCGCAGAGTTCCTTTTCGTGATCCCCGAAGCGCAGCAGGGCACCCCAGCCCCCGGGCCCGGGATTGCCCTTGCAGGCGCCATCGGTATAAAGGTCGACCACGGGGGCCTTGCGCTCACTCAATTTTTCCCCGCTGGGTGGTCGTTTTCGGCAAGGTGCGGGCCAGCGCCGCCCCCGGGCGCCAGGCCTCGCCCCATTTCGGCGTCAGGAGGCGCATGCCGGGCGTGCGCTTGATCGCATGAATGGCATATACACCGCCACCCAAGGCCCACCAGCGATCGCCCGCCGCTTCCAGGAAGCGGAAACGGCGGATCCACTTGGCCTGGTTCAGCGGCGGCACATAACACATCATGCGCCCGGCCTGCAGCTCGAAGCCAAGCAGGGCGAGCCAGTCCTTCAGCCGGTTCAGATGCAAAAAGCGGCCCGACCAAGGATAGCCGCCCTGCCGGCGCCGGGCCAGGCGGCAGGCGCCCCAGAAACTCAAGGGGTTGAAGCCGCTGACCAGCAGATGGCCTTCGGGGCGCAGAGCCCGCTCCGCCTCGCGCAACACCTGATGCGGATTGGCGCTGAACTCCAGGACATGCGGCAACAGCAGCAGGTCCAGGCTGTGGCCGGCCACGGCCAATGCATCCTGCCGGCAATGCAGCTGGCCGGCCTGAACATCGCTGCAAAACCGGTATGGCATGCGGTTGGCGCGCAGCAGATCGACCCAGCACAGCCCGGCCTGCATGGCATTGAAGCCGAACACGTCGACGCACTCCTGATCGAACCAGGCCTGCTCCTTGGCCAGGACATAACTGCCCAGTTCGCTCTCGAACCACTCACGCATAGTTGACGGCAATCCCGGTCGCTCGCAAGAATGGCCGGATGCTGAGGCTTGAAGCGATTCCGGCCCTGAAGGACAACTACATCTGGGCGCTTGCGGGACAGGGCCACTGCGTCGTGGTCGATCCCGGCGAGGCCGCGCCTATTCTATCGTGGATCACCGCGAACGATCTGCGCCTGTCGGCCGTTCTCATCACCCATCATCATGGCGACCACGTCGGCGGCGTGACTGGCCTGCTTCAACACGCGCGTGTGCCGGTTTACGGCCCGGCGCGCGAAGCCATCGCCGGCGTCGATCATCCGCTCGGCGATGGCATGCACCTGACGTTGAGCGAAATCGGCGCCCGTTTCGAAATCCTCGAAGTGCCCGGCCATACCGCGGGCCATATCGCCTATTTCGGTGAGGGCCTGCTGTTCTGCGGCGATACCCTGTTCGCCTGCGGCTGCGGCCGGCTGTTCGAGGGCACGGCGGCCCAGATGCACGCCTCGCTTAAGCGACTGGCCGGACTGCCGGGCCCAACGCGGGTCTGCTGCGCCCATGAATACACCCTGAGCAATATCGCGTTCGCCCTCAGCGTCGATCCGGACAACCCGGCCCTGCAGCAACGCGCCGAGCGGGAACGGGCGAAACGCGCGCAGGGCCGGCCCACCCTGCCCTCGACCCTGGAACTGGAACGGGCGACCAATCCCTTCCTGCGTTGCCACACCCCTGCCCTGCGCCAGGCGGCCGAGGCCTGGGCGGGGCAGCGCCTGGACTCGGAGGTCGCGGTGTGGGGTGTTGTACGCGAGATGAAAAACCATTTCTAACAAGCAATTACAAGGGTCATTTTCTAGACCCGATTAAAATAACGATGTAACCATGCGTTTGTCGCGGACATTCAAATTCAACGATAATTGTGAATTTGCGGATTGGCCCTTCCCGGCCCATTTTTAAACAAGTGCCCAGAAAAGTAGCGATCGCCCGTTGGCTCGGCTTGGCCCTGCTCTCCGTCATCGGTCTGCTTGCGCCGCGCGCGGGCTATCCGGCCGACAGCGTGGGCGTGACGCCGACACTGGCTGAATTGAAAATCAGCTATTCCCTGGGCGTCCCCAGCCGGATGGATCAGGGCGGCAATCCCCAGGACCTGTGGGCGCGCATCCGCGCCGGCCTCGCGCTGGCCGACACCAGCCCGGAGCTGGTGCAGGTGCACGAAGACTGGTTCGCCAATCGCCCGGGCTATCTCAACCGCACCGTCGAACGCAGCCGGCTTTACCTGTTCCACATCGTCGAGGAAGTCGAAAAGCGCCGCATGCCGATGGAGATCGCCCTGCTGCCCATGATCGAATCGGCCTACAACCCCCAGGCGGTCTCGCCGCAGAAGGCCTCGGGCATCTGGCAGTTCATCCCCTCGACCGGCCGCGTCTACGGCCTCAAGCAGAATGGCTGGTATGACGGGCGCAAGGACGTGCTGGCCGCGACCGATGCGGCACTCGACTATCTACAGCAGCTCTATGGCATGTTCGGCGACTGGCAGCTGGCCCTGGCCGCCTACAATTGTGGCGAAGGCTGCGTCGGCCGGGCGATCGCGCGCAACAAGGCCCAGGGGCTGGACACCGACTACGCCAGCCTCAAACTGCCGACCGAGACCCGTCACTATGTGCCCAAGCTGCTCGCCGTGCGCAACATCGTGCGCGAGCCGGAGCGGTTCGGGATCACGCTGGAGAGCATCGCCAACGAGCCCTATTTCATGCAGGTCGCGCTCAACCGGCCGATGGAGGCGCGCCACGCCGCCAAGCTGGCCGAGATGAACCTGGACGATTTCATCTCGCTCAATCCGGGTTATCAGCGCAAGGTGATCCACACCGATACCCCCGGCGTGCTCCTGCTGCCGGCCGACAAGGTGGAAACCTTCCACCACAACCTGCAAAACCTGGGCAGCCGGCATCAACTGCAGGAATACCGGGTGATGAAAGGCGAGCCGGCCAGCAAGATCGCGGCCAAATTCGGCGTCAGCCTGGCCTGGCTCAAGGAGCACAATCCGATCAAGCTCTGGCGCGGCAGGATCGCGACCACCCAGACCATCGTGGTACCGGCACCGGCCGGCAAGACCGCCGCGGCACCATCCCAGAAAAAGCCCGCAGCACGACAAGCCGCGCTGCGCACCCATACCGTGCGCAAGGGCGACACCCTGAGCGAGCTGGCCCGCCGCTACAACGTCACCGTGTCCGCCCTGCGCCAGCACAACGAGGCCCTGGCCGATACCCTGCGCCCGGGCGACAAGCTCACCATCCCCGTGTCAAACGGCTGATTTCATTCCCGCAGGTGACAGGCGACCTGCCTGTCGTTCAGCCGGCGCAACGCCGGCATCGCGACCAGGCAACGCGGCTGCACCTCCCGGCAACGCGCGGCGAAGGGGCAGCCGGCCTCGCCGCCTGTCCCTGCCTCGACCGCTTCCGCCACGCCCAATCCCCGGCCGGGCGCCGATTCCAGCAACAGCCGGGTGTAGGGATGCATGGGTTCGGCCATCACGGCCGCGGCCGGCCCGGTTTCGACCAGGCGACCGCGATACATCACCGCCACCCGGTGCGCGAGATAGCCAACCACCGCGAGGTTGTGACTGATGAAGAGATAGGCCAGGCCGCGCTCGCGTTGCAGGCCTTGCAGCAGGTTGAGGATCTGGGCCTGCACCGAGACGTCGAGCGCGCTGGTTGGCTCGTCGCAGATCAGGAGCCTGGGCTCGACCGCCAGGGCCCGGGCGATGGCGATGCGCTGGCGCTGGCCGCCGGAAAAGGCATGCGGATAGCGCAGCGCCGCCGCCGCATCCAGGCCGACCTGCTGCAACAGGACGGGCACCAGCGCCTTGCGCTCCGCCTTGGCCAGTTCCGGGCGCAGGGCCTGCATCCCCTCCTCCAGGATCTCGCCCACCCGCATGCGCGGATTGAGCGAGGAGAACGGATCCTGGAACACGATCTGCATCTCGGCCCGTTTGCGTCGGAGCGCCTCGCCCTGCAGCTCGCCGATCGCCGCGTCGCCCAAGCGCACGCTGCCTGCAGTCGGCTCGATCAGGCGCAGGATGGCGCGCGCCAGCGTGGTCTTGCCACAGCCGGACTCGCCAACCAGGGCCAGGGTCTCGCCCGCCGCGATCTCGAACGACACCCCGTCGACTGCCTTGATCCAGCCGGCCACCCGGCGCAGCAGACCCTTGCGCTGCGGAAAGTGCACCGCCAGATCCTGCACGCGCAACAACGGCATGGCCTGGGCCTCGACTGCCTGGCCGCTGGCTGCCGGGGCCGATGCGGGTCCGGCCGGCCTGGGCTCGACCATGAGGTGACAGCGGGCGAAATGCCCCGGGGCCCGCTCATGAAAACCAGGCGCCTCCTTCCGGCAGCGCGCCCAGCTCTGATCGCAGCGGTCGGCGAAGCGGCAGCCGGAGAAGGCCGTGCCCAGCGGCGGCACCGTGCCCGGGATATGGTCCAGGCGTTCGCCGCGCCGCTGGGCAGAGGGCAGCACGCTGAACAGCTTTTGCGTATAGGGATGCACCGGGCCGGCAAACAAAGCCTCGCGCGGCGCCCACTCGACGATCTGGCCGGCGTACATGATGGCCACGCGATCGGCCATGTCGCGGGCGACGTCGAGGTCGTGGGTGATCAGCAGCAGGCCCATGCCGCGCTCGGCCTGCAGTCGCTTGAGCAGGCGCAGGATCTGGGCCTGGACCGTGACATCCAGCGCGGTAGTCGGCTCGTCGGCGATCAAAATCCGGGGCTCGCCCGCCAGCATGGTGGCGATCAGCGCCCGCTGGCGCTGGCCCCCCGAGAGCTGGAAGGGGTAACTGGCCGACAGATCCGCTGACAGTCCCACCGCCTCGAGCAAACGCCGAATCTCGGCCCCGGCGGCGGCGCCGGCCAGGGCGCGGTGCACCGCCAGGGCCTCGCCGATCTGCTGACCCACGGTCATGACCGGGTTGAGGCTCAGCATCGGTTCCTGGAACACCATGGCCAGGCGGCCGCCACGCACCTGCTGCATCGCCCGCTCCGGCAGGGCGAACAGATCGGTCTCGCCCAGCCGCGCCTCGCCGTCGGCGATGCGCAAGCCCTCGGGCAACAGCCGCATCAGGGCGAGCGCGGTGAGCGATTTGCCGCAGCCGGATTCGCCGAGCAAGGCCACGCATTCGCCCGGCGCCACCGACAGCGAAACGCCGTCGACCGGCGCCAGGCGCCGGCCGCCGGTCGCGATCTCCACGCGCAGATCCCTCAGCACCAGCCCGGTCATGTCCGCCGCTCCGCCCGGGGGTCGAAGGCCTCGCGCACGCTGTCGGCGAAGAGATTGGCCGACAGCACCAGCACGAACATGAACAGGAAGGCGGCAGCCAGCTGCCACCAGACGATGGGCTCGCGCGCCAGTTCCAGCCGGGCGCCGTTGATCATGTTGCCCCAGCTCGCCATGGCCGGGTCGACGCCGACCCCGACATAGGACAGCACCGCCTCGGCCAGCACCAGACCGGAGAAGTCGATCACCACCGTGATCAGCACCAGATGGCCGACGTTGGGCAGGATGTGGCGCGACAGGATGCGCAGGTGGGACACGCCGAAGGCGCGCGCCGCCTGGATGTATTCCAGCTCGCGCAGCTTCAGGGCCTCGCCCCGCAGCAGACGGGCCAGGCCGGTCCAGCTGGTCACCCCCAGAATGGCGCAAAGAAAGACCAGTCGCAGGTCGGAACGGGCGGCGGCGGTGTCGAACAACTCGGGATGCGTCTCGATATAGACCTGGGCCACCAGCACGGCCGCCGCGATCAGCAGCACACCGGGGATGGAATTGAGCGTGGTGTAGAGGTATTGGATGACATCGTCCACCCAGCCGCCGTAATAACCCGCCGCCACCCCGAGAAACAGGGCGAACGGCAGCATGATCAGCGTGGTCAGGGTGCCGATCAGCAGGCCGGTGCGGATGCTCTTGAGCGCAAGATAGAACACGTCCTGGCCCACCTTGTCGGTGCCCAGGATGTGGTAATGGCCGGCGAGCTGAACCACGCTGCCGGCCAGGACCAGCAGGAGCGTCAGGGTAAGCAGCGCGCTGCGCAGGGCAGCCAGTTCGGGGGCGCGCGCCAGCCGGACCAGGGCGTCACCCGGCGGCATTCGATTGCGCCGGGCGAGCAGGCCGGCAGCGACCAGGACCACTGCCGCCGCCAGCCCCAATCCCCAGGCCACCCCGACCACGGCGCGGCGTGCGATGTCGCCGGCCCGCTCGCGCTCATCCGATAGATGGGCGCCGCCGTATTTCAGCCGCGGATAATCGCGCACCTGGCGGCCGTCGGCCAAAGTGAGGTTTTCCTTGGCATACAGGTGCAGGGCGAAAGGCGCGGAATAGGTCTTTTCGACCTGGCTGCGCAAGGGCTTGGCCATCAGATCGAGCACCGACAGCACTTCGTTGCCGTACTGGACCGGCTGGCCGGGCTCGGCCGGCAAGGCCGGCCGGAAATGCAAAGAATCGAGCACGCCGATCGCGGCATACACGGCCAGTACCACCGCCGTGGCCATGCCGACCCGGCTTTGCCCCACCCGTGCCCAGGGCGCGCGCAAATGTTCGTGGCGGCGCACGTGCAGCAAAAAGCCGATCAGCACCGCCACGAGCAGGAACAGCAGGGCGTCGCTCCAAAGGACAACCGGCTGGAAGGGCAGATTCATTCCAGCCTCACCCGCGGATCGACCAGGGTATAGGACAGGTCGGTCAGCAACAGCCCCAGGATGTAGAGCACCGACCCCAAAAAGACCATGGCCCGCACGATGGCGAAGTCCTGGGCCTGGATGGCGTCGATGGTGTAGCTGCCCAGGCCGGGGATGCCGAAGAAGGATTCGACGATCAGACTGCCCAGGAAAAGGCGTGGAATCACCACCACCGCCCCGGTCAGGATCGGGATCATGGCGTTGCCCAGCACATGGCGGAACAGCACGATACGCTCGGACAGCCCCTTGGCCCTGGCGGTGCGCACATAGTCCTTGTGGATCTCTTCCAGGAACAAGGTGCGGTAGAAGCGGCTGGAGTCGCCCAGACCGGAGATCACCCCGACCAGCACCGGCAGCAGCAGAAACTTGAGCCCGGCCAGCCCCGGTTCGAAGCCGGACACCGGCACCAGATGCCAGAGCTTGCCCAGCAGGTACTGGCCGCCGATGATGTAAAACAGGCCGGAGATCGACATCAGCACCACGCACAGCACCACCCCGGCGAAGTCGAGGTAGGTGGCACGGAAAAACACCATGGTGAGCGCGAAGCTGATGTAGGCCAGGAGGCCCACCAGAAAGGTCGGCAGGGCAATGGCGAGGCTGGGCCACATGCGCGTCGTGATCTCGCGCCCGATGTCGCGGCCATCGTCGGCCTGGCCGAAATCGAACACGAACAGCTTGAGTGACTTGTCGACGAACAGGGTATCGCCGAGCTTGGCCAAGCCCGCTGCCTCCGGATTGAAGAACAGCGGCTTGTCATAACCGTGCTCCACCTTCCAGCGCTCGATCGCCTCGGCGGTGACGTGCTTGGCTCCGAGGTGGATGCGGGCCATGTCGTCCGGGGTGTTGACCACGAAGAACAGGGCGAAGGTGATCAGGTTCACCCCGATCAGGATCGGGATGGCGTAGAAAACTCGACGGACGATGTAGGCGAGCATGCCCGGCATCATAACAACGGAGCCGGCCGGTCCACCATTCCCGGCAGCGGGCCCTGCCAATCGTCCCATTGCGCACGGACCCGGGTTTTGGGGAACATGGTGTCCTCGACCCGGTCGAATCCGTTCAGTTCAATAATCGAGGGCGCCCACGCCCCGCAATCTTGGAGACTGCCATGCGCCTGACACATCCCTTGCCCTGGTACTGGTTGATTGGCCTGTTTGCCCTGTTCCTGCAGAGCCCGGCCTGGGCCTTGGGTTCCCAGCCCTTCATCAAGGATTCCTTCCTCGACCTGCGGGAGGACCTGGCCGACGCCACCCGGGCCGGCCGGCTGTTGATGGTGGTCTACGAGCAGGAGGGCTGCCCCTACTGCGCCCAGCTGCACCAGGTGCACTTTCAGGATCGGGCCATCGTCGAGCGCATCCGCCAGGGCTTCGACGTGATCCAGCTCGACCTCTGGGGCGGGCGTGAGGTCACCACCTTCAGCGGCGAGAGCATGAGCGAGAAGGCATTCGCGCGCCAATCGCGCGTGCAGTTCTCCCCCACCCTTGTCTTCTACGATGCCAAGGGCAGGGAGATCCACCGCATGACCGGGCTGCACAAGCCGGACCGATTCAAGGCCGAGCTCGATTATCTGGCGAGCCGCAGCTACGAGAAGATGAGTTTCCGGGAATACAGCGCCAAACAGGCCGCCAAGCCGCGCGCCCAGGGATTGATCAAGGAACCCTTCTTCGCCCAGACCGACGACCTGAAGGCTTTGAGCCAGCGGGCGGCGGCCGACAACAAGGTGCTCGCGCTGTTGTTCGAGCAGGCCAATTGTGAAGACTGCCAACGGCTGCACGACCGCAATTTCATGGATGGCGACACGGTCAAACTGCTGACCGATCACTTTGTCATGGTGCAAATCGACCTGGCCGGCAACAGGAAACTGCGCGACCTGAACGGCAAACCCAGCACCGAGGCGAAGCTGGCCCGATCGCTGAACGTCCAGCAAGCCCCCACCATGCTGTTTTTTGATTCGCGCGGGCAGGAAATCCTGCGCTACGAACATCACCTGATCCCGGAGCATTTTGCCAACCTGCTCACATTCCTGGGCAGCCACGCCTATCGCCAGCACGCCTCCTTCATCGACTGGCTGCGCGCGCTGGCGGCGGAACGGGCAACGGCGAATTAAGCTTTGGCGGCCGCCTGTTGCCGACGCCGGTAGGCCCGCAGCGCCGGCAGCGCGGCCAGCGCCAACAGCAAAAAGAGCAGCAGCAGCGGCCACCAGACCGCCCGGTTCCACTGCGCCTGATAGGCCAGGCGCCGCTCCGGCTCGACCCGGCGGTATTTCAGGGTGTTGTTCGCCATCAGGTTGGGCTTGCCGTTCTTCACCCAGGCATGGCGCAGGCCGAAACTCTTGGGGTAGTAGGCGAAAACCCAGGGGGCGTCATGCCGGACGATCTCGACCATACGGTCGATCAGGGCCTGGCGCGCCGGCCCGTTGGCCATGTCCTTCATCTGGACGAACAGTCGGTCGAACTCCGGGTTGGCGTAGTTGGCGGCATTCTCGCCGTTCAGTTCCATCTTGCGGTTCGGCCCGTAGAGCAGGAACAGGAAGTTTTCCGGGTCTGGGTAATCGGCGTTCCAACCCCATTCGAAGATCTGGGCATTGCCCTTGAGCATCTTGTCCTGGAATCGGTTGTAATCGGTGGCGCGCACCACCAGCTGCACGCCGAGTTTTTCGAACTGCTTGCGATACCAGTCCAGGCGCGCCTTCGCCTCCGGCCCGCTGGCCATGGTGTCGAGATAGAGGGTGAGCGGCCGGCCGCTGCCCCGCTCGCGCCCGTTCGGATAGCCCGCCTCGGCCAACAGCCGCTTGGCCTCGTCGATGCCCCGGCGCACCATCCGGCCATTGTGCCAGCGATAGACCACGGGATTGATCCCAGCCTCGCCCGTGCGATGGCCATAGATGCCGGGCGGCAGCGGGCCCTGGGCCGGAATGCCGCGGCCGTTGAGAAAGATGGAGATGAACTCCTCGTAGTCGAGGGCGATGGAAATGGCCTGGCGCAGCTTGCGTGCCGGCTCGCCCAGGCCGCCCAGGGTCGGGTCGCGCATGTTGAAGCCGACATACCAGATCGAGCTGCGCACCGCGGTCGACAGCTCGATGCCGCGTTCCCGCATCTCGGGCGACAGATCGGGCTGGCCGTCGGGCCCGATGCGGATGGCCTGATCGAAGGTGTCGGAGCTGATGCCCGAGCTGTCGTAATAGCCCTGGAGGAATTTGGTCCAGTACGGGATGTCCTCCTTTTCCAGCCGATAGATCGCCTGATCGAGCAGCGGCAGCCGCTTGCCGGCGTCCGCCAGCAGGCCCGCGGCCCGGTCGCCCGGCTCGCCCTCGGCCGGATAGAAGTCGTCATGGTAATGCGGGTTGCGCTGCAAACGCATGACCCGATTGGGATCGTTCTCCGCCAGGTAGAACGGCCCGGTGCCGACCGGCTGCCAGTCGAGCGAGAAGTTGCGTTCCATCATGCCGGGCTGGCTGTAGAAACGCTCGGCTTCAAACGGCACGGGCGCAAAGAAGGGCATGGCCAGCCAGTAGACGAACTGCGGGTACTTGCCCTTGATCTTCACCCGATAGGTGTAGCGGTCCACCACCTCGGCCCCGGCCAGCGGGTAGCGCTCGAGATCGAGGTAGGCCTCGCGCGGCAGGTCCTTGACCGCCTGAGCCAGGGTCGCCCCGTATTCCTTGAGACCGACGATGTATTCGGCCATCAGGCCGAAGATGGGCGAACTCAAGCGCGGATTGGCCAGACGCTTGATCTGGTAGACGTAGTCGGCGGCGACGAGCTCGCGGCTGCCGGTCTCCTTGAAATCGGCGAAGCGGACGATGCCGGCCAGCTCCTGGGGGTCGATCGGCACATAGCGGGGCGAACCGTCCGGCCGCTTGGCAAAGGCCGGATGCGGCTGATAGCGGATGCCCGGTTTGATCCGGACCTCGTACACGCTATAGGCAACGGCAGCGGCCGGTGCCGACGCCGGCAGAACCCGGCCGTCGGCCGCATGGTAGCTGACCCTGGGCATGCCGGTTGCCGTCAGCGGCTCCAGTTCGTAGGGCCGCTTGAGGTAGTGGTATTGCAAGGGCGGCTCGTAGATCTGGCCGGTGAACACCACCTCGTTCTCGCTGTAGGAGCGCGCCGGATCGAGATGCTTGGGCCGTTCGGAAAAGGCCGAATACAAGATGTTCTGGCCGGCCTGGCCGGCCGGGTAGGGGCTGTTGGCCGGGCCGTTGCAGCCGGCGAGCAACAGGGCAGACAGGAGAAGCCAGGCGCGCATGGCCCGAGTGTAAATAAGAAGAAATGCGGCGTCACGGTATAATGCCGGCCTGATTGGTCACCACAGGACAAAAGGAACTGAACCATGGGCTTTCTCGCCGGCAAGAAAATCCTCATCACCGGTCTGATCAGCAACCGTTCCATCGCCTACGGCGTGGCCCAGGCCTGCCACCGGGAGGGTGCCGAACTGGCCTTCAGCTACCAGGGCGAGCGTGCCCGCGACCGTGTGATCGAGTTTGCCAAGGAATTCGGTTCTGACCTCACTTTCGATTGCGACGTCTCCAGCGACGAACAGATCGCGGCCCTGTTCGAGGGCCTGGCCAAGCGCTGGGACGGCCTGGACGGCATCGTCCACTCCATCGCCTTCGTGCCCAAACAGGCCCTGGCCGGCGACTACCTGGAGAATGTCAACCGCGAATACTTCCGCATCGCCCACGACATCTCCAGCTATTCCTTCACCGCGCTGGCCAAGGCCGGCCTGCCCATGATGCAGGGCCGCAAGGCCGCCCTGCTGACCATGACCTACCTCGGTGCCGTGCGCTATGTACCGCACTACAACGTCATGGGCCTGGCCAAGGCCAGCCTGGAGACCAGCGTCTACTATCTGGCCTCCAGCCTCGGCCCCAAGGGCATCCGGGTCAACGGCATCTCGGCCGGTCCGATCAAGACCCTGGCCGCCTCCGGCATCTCGGATTTCAGCAAGCTCCTGGCCTGGGGCGAGAAGAACTCGCCGCTGCGGCGCAATGTGACCATCGAGGAGGTCGGCAATGCCGCCGCCTTCCTGTTGTCGGACCTTGCCTCCGGCATCACCGGCGAGATCACCTACGTCGACTCGGGCTTCAACAGCACGGCCGGCCTGGCGGTGGACGAATAAGGCGGTCTTGGCGCCCGCTCTCGACGCAACAACCACCCGACGGCCGAGAATCGGCCTGGCGTTGGGCAGCGGCTCGGCACGCGGCCTGGCCCATTTGGGCGTGATCCGGGCCCTGACGGATGCCGGCATCGAGGTGGACTGTGTCGCCGGCACCAGCATGGGCGCGTTGATCGGGGCGATCCATGCCGCCGGCAAGATCGACCAGCTGGAAGCCACCTTCCAAAGCTTCGACTGGAAGAAGACGGTGTCCTTCTTCGATGTCGTGCTGCCCAAATCCGGCCTGCTGGATGGCGCCAAGGTCAGCGACCTGGTCCGCGCCCACATCCATGCCGATGCCATCGAGGCCCTGCCCAAACCGTTTGCCGCGGTGGCAACCGACATCGTCACTGGCAAGGAAATCGTCATCCGCACAGGCGATGTGATCGAGGCCGTGCGCGCCAGCATCTCGGTGCCCGGCATCTTCACGCCGTTGCGCAGCAATGGCCGCATCCTGGTCGATGGCGGCCTCACCAACCCGGTGCCGGTCAGCGTGGCCCGCGCCATGGGCGCCGACATCGTGATCGCGGTTGACCTCAACCACGAAATCGTCGCCGGCAAGAACCTCAAACCATTGTTGAATCGCGCGAACAATACCGCCGCGGTGCCGACCAAGCTGGCACGCTGGATGGAGGGCTATCGCCAGACCATGCAGGAACTCAAGACGCGCCTGCTCGCGCGCGAGGCGCCTGGCTCGGCCCAGTTTTCCCGCTGGGCCTCGACCGAGGAACCTTTGCCCAACATCTTCGAAGTCCTGCTGGCCTCGATCAACATCATGGAAACCAGCATCACCCGAACCCGGCTTGGCCTGGATCGGCCCGAGATCCTGATCCAACCCCCGCTCGGCCACATTCGTTTTCTGGAGTTCGCCCGGGCCGAAGAGATCATCCGCATCGGCTACGAACACACGCAGCGTCAGCTGGCGCAAATGGAGCACCCGATTTGAACGGTTGACGTCGGGCCGTCCGTCTGAGGCAAGAATCCCGCAGACGAGGCTTTCACCGCGCTTGGCCAGCCGGCGTTGAGAAACCGGGTTCAGTGCCGGATTGAATAGCGCGCACATGCTGCCGCACTTCGACCTCACTCAAACCCTCACCCTCGCCCTGCACGTTCTGCCGAGGGATTCCTCCACACCGGCTTAGGCTTCGGCACCGCCGCCCTCGACCTGCCGGGCCAGCATGGCCAACCCTGCCCGGTTCCCGTCCCTCTACTTGCCACGCTTGCCATTTCCCGGCAATGGCCTTATGTTAGTAATCGAATACTTGCAAGGGACGATCATGTCGAGCCGACTGCCGACCGAACACCGCCAGGCCGAGATGGTCCAGGCCGTGCTGACGCTGACCGAGCAGCAGAGCGTGGAGACCATCACCACGACCGATATCGCGAAAAGCGTGGGCCTGAGCCAGGGCGCGGTGTTCCGCCACTTTCCCAACAAGCAGTCAATCTGGCTGGCTGCCATCGACTGGGTGCAGCAAACGCTGCTGGCGACGATCGACGCCGCCGCCCAAACCAAGGCGCAGCCCCTGGAACGGCTGCAGGCCATGTTCGAGGCCCATGTCGACTTCGTGGCGCGCCACCCAGGGGTGCCCCGCCTGCTGTTCCACGAACTGCAGCAACCCGGCGACAGCCTGGTCAAGAAGAGCGTGCGCGCCCTGCTCGCCGCCTATCGCCGCCGCCTGGTCGGCCTGCTCAACGAGGCCAGGCAGGCCGGCCAGGCCCAGGCCGGGCTGGATACCGACGCCGCCGCCACCCTGTTCATCGGCATGATCCAGGGCCTGGTCATGCAGACCATGCTCATGGGCAACACCAAGGCCATGCGCAAGATCGCGGGCGGCCTGTTCGCCATCTACCTTGACGGCATCCGGAGGCCGGCATGAAGCTGCCCGCCCGATTCACCAGCCGGCTCGGTCTGATCCTGCTCGGGCTCGGCCTGCTGGCGGCCTTCGCCTTCGTCGTGCTGCGCACCGGGCCGCTGGCCGCGACCCGGGTCGTCCTGGCTCAGGTCGAGGCGCAGGAATTGAAGCCGGCCATCTTCGGCATCGGCACGGTCGAGGCGCGCCACGCCTTTGACCTCGGTCCCACCTTTGCCAGCCGGGTGCTGCGGGTGCGGGTCGATGTCGGCGATCGGGTCGAGGCCGGCCAGGTGCTGGCCGAAATGGATCCGGTCGACCTCGACCAGCGACTGGCCGCGGCCGAATCGGCCTACCGCCGGGCCGCCTTCGCCGTCGACGCGGCCGCAGCCGCAGCGAGCGAGGCCACAAGCCGCAAGGCGCTGGCCACGGCCAACGCCGAGCGCTTCGAGCGGCTACGCCAGCAGGGCTTCGTCAGCCAGGAGGCGGTGGAGGCCAAACGCCATGAGGCCAAAGCCGCCGGCGCGGCTCACATGGCGAGCCAGGCCAACCTCGACGCCGCCCGTCAGGACGCGGCCCGCTTGCGGGCCGAGCGGGCCGCGCTTGGCGAGCAGCGCGCCAACAGCGTGCTGCGCAGCCCGGTGGCCGGCGTGGTCACCGCCCGCAAGGCCGAACCCGGCTCCACCGTGGTGGCCGGCCAGAGCGTGATCCGACTGGTCGACCCGGCCAGCCTCTGGGTGACCACCCGCATCGACCAGGCGCGCGCCGCCGGCCTCACGGTCGGCATGCCGGCGAGCATCGTCTTGCGTTCGCGCCCGCAGACGCCGCTGGCCGGCCGGGTGGCCCGGCTGGAACTGGCGGGCGACAGCGTCACCGAAGAACGCCTGGTCCAGGTGGCCTTCGATCAGCAACCCCGGGATATCAGCCTGGGCGAATTGGCCGAGGTGACCCTCGCCCTGCCTGCCGTGGCCCGCGCCCTCACCCTGCCCAGTGCCGCCATCCAGCACCGGGGTGAGCAGGTCGGCGTCTGGCGCGTGGTCGACGGCGAGGTCCGCTTCAGCCCGGTGACCACCGGGGCCCAGGCCCTGGATGGCCGGGTGCAGATACTGAGCGGCCTGGCCCAGGGCGACCGGGTGGTGGCCTACAGCGAGAAGGCCTTGAGCGAAGGTGAGCGGATCAAGGCCGTCGAGCGCCTGGCGGGCAACGGCCGATGATCAGCCTGGCCGGCCGCGACATCCTCCACGCCTGGGGCAAGTACGTCTTCACCGGGCTGGGCCTGGGCCTGCTGATCGGCGTCACCCTGTCCATGGCCGGCATCTACCGCGGCATGGTCGACGACGCCCGGGTGCTGCTGAGGAACAGCGGCGCCGACATCTGGGTGGTGCAGAAGGACACCCTGGGCCCTTATGCCGAGCCGTCCAGCCTGCACGATGACGTTTATCGAACTCTCCTTGGCCTGCCCGGCGTGGCACGGGCGGCCAATGCCACCTATCTCACCATGCAGGTACGCCGTGGCGACAAGGATGTGCGGGTGATGGTGGTCGGCATGGTGCCGGGCCAGCCGGGCGAGCCCGCCTATCTGCTGGCCGGACGCCGGCTCTCCCGCGATCACTACGAGGCCATCGCCGACGTGAAGACCGGCCTCGCCCTGGGTGAGAAGATCCGTATCCGCCGCAACGACTACACCGTGGTGGGGCTCACCCGGCGCATGGTCTCCTCCAGCGGCGACCCCATGGTCTTCATCCCGCTGAAAGACGCGCAGGAGGCGCAGTTCCTCAAGGACAACGAGGCCATCCGCAACGACCGCGCCCGCACCGCGGCCAACCCGGCGCTCAACCGGCCCGGCGTGCCCGGCCTGCTCGATGCCATCGACGCCAGCAAGACGGAAAGCCGCAGCGTCAATGCCGTGCTGGTCCAGGTGGCGCCCGGCTGGTCGGCCGACGCGGTGGCCGAGAACATCCGCCGCTGGAAATACCTGCAGGCCTATACCGTGGCCGACATGGAGGAGATCCTGGTGGCCAAGCTGATTGCCACCTCGGCCCGCCAGATCGGCATGTTTCTGGTCATCCTCGCCATCGTCAGCGCGGCCATCGTCTCCTTCATCATCTACACCATGACCCTGTCCAAGGTGCGCGAGATCGCGGTGCTGAAATTGATCGGCACCCGCAACCGCACCATTGCCGGCATGATTCTGCAGCAGGCCCTGGGTCTCGGCCTCATCGCCTTCGTCGTCGGCAAGACCGTGGCCACCCTGTGGGCGCCGCACTTTCCCAAATACGTCCTGCTGGAGCCGGGCGACGCCGCGCGCGGCTTCGTGGCGGTGATGGTGATCTGCGCACTGGCCAGTACCCTGGCCATCCGCACCGCGCTCAGGGTCGACCCGGCAGAGGCGATCGGCGGTTGATGTGACGCTGCCGACTGGCTGGGTCGGCATCCGTCCTTTCCTGTTCCAGCCCAAGGAGAAATGCAATGAAACATCTGAAATGGACCCTCGCCCTGGCAGGCGGCCTGCTTGCCGGAACCGCCATGGCCGAGGAGCCCCTACAGCTCAACCAGGCGCAGATCCGGGAACAGGTGCGCCAGCAGGTGCGTGAGGAAGCCCAGGTACGCGAGCGTGCCCAGATGCCCGAGCAGCGCGAGGCACGCCAGGCCGAGCACCAGCTCCAGCGTGAAGAACGCCAGACCAATCGCGAATCGCGCCAGGCCGAGCGCCAAAGCCGCCAGAGCAGCGGCCAGGGCATGGGCCAGGGCGGCGCCTGGGGCGGCCAGATGGGCGGCGGCATGGGACGCGGCGGTCGCCGTTGAGCCAACAGAGGATGCGAGATGGCCATCCAGCGCTGAATCCGGCCAGGGCGCAGGCGGCGTGCCGCCGCCTGCGCCCTGGCCCTCAGTCCCTCACGACATGAACCCACCGGCGATCCGGATCGAGAACCTGCGCAAGGTCTACGGCCGCGGCGACACCGCGGTCGAGGCCCTCAAGGGCGTGGACATGATCGTCCATCCCGGCGAGGTGATCGGCCTGATCGGCCCCTCCGGCTCGGGCAAGAGCACCCTGCTCAAGTGCCTGGGCGCGGTGACCGAGCCGACCTCCGGCCAGATCCACTTCAACGGTGAGCCGGTCTATGCCGACGGCTGGCGGGTGAAGGACATCCGCGCCCTGCGCCGCGACCGCATCGGTTTCGTCTTCCAGGCGCCCTACCTCATCCCCTTCCTCGACGTCACCGACAACGTCGCCCTGCTGCCCATGCTGGCCGGCCGGCCCAATGCCGAGGCCCGCGCGCGCGCCCTGGAACTGCTCACCGCGCTGGATGTGGCCCACCGCGCAAAGGCGCAG
>DDKN01000085.1:0-6490 GCA_002339725.1 Thiobacillus sp. UBA2597 | reverse complement strand
CCGGTGATCCTGGCCGACGAGCCGACCGCGCCGCTCGACAGCGCGCGGGCCCTGACGGTGGTGCGCATCCTCAACCAGATGGCCCGGCAATACCGCACCGCCATCATCGTGGTCACCCACGACGAAAAGATCATCCCCACCTTCCGCCGCATCTACCACATCCGCGACGGCCGCACCTACGAGGAAGCAGGCGAAGGCCGCGAGGCCTGAAACCGTGATTGCCATGCAACCCCGATTCACCCGAAAGGAGACGACATGAAACACGCCCTCACCCTCGCCTGCCTTGCCCTTGCCACCATCCTGCCGGCCCGGGCGGCCGAGCACACGCACGCCCACCGCCACGCGCCGCAGCAACTGCAACTCAACGCCGGCAAGCCCTGGGCGATCGACGCCCCGCTGCGTCAGGCCATGGACAACATCAACAATGCGATGAAACGGGCGATCCCGCGCATCCACGGCAACACGTTCAGCCAGGCGGATTACCGAAAACTGGGCGAGACCGTGGACAAGGAGATCGCCTATGCCCTGGCCAACTGCAAACTGGAACCCAAGGCCGACGCCATGCTGCACCTCGTCATCGCCGAGCTGAGCGCGGGTGCCGAGGCCATGCAGGGCAAGGGCAAACTCTCGCGCCACGATGGCGCCGTGAAGGTGATCGATGCCCTGCACGCCTACGGCCGCTTCTTCCAGCATCCGGGCTGGGTCGCGGCTGGAGGCAAATAATATCGCCCGCCTACTCCAAAACAAAACGGCCGGATGAACCGGCCGTTTTGCTCTCAGACTGACGCCCTCATTCCCACTCTATCATCAATGGCGCGGCAAGCGCCTTGATTTGTATATGGTTTTTCTGCATCGAGTTTCGCAATACCCTGCCGTATACCCTGCCAGAAAAAATTCTGCTCCTGCCTGTCGTTGCCTGTCTTTGCAGACGAAGGCCTTTCACGCAACGACAGGATGAAACGTGCGGATGCGGGGCGCGATCTTGTCACGCAGCTCGCGCATCGCGATGCGCATGTCGTACTCCGCCTGCAGGTTGATCCAGAACCGGGGCTCCATGTCGAAGTAGAGCCCCAGGCGCAAAGCCGTGTCGGCGGTAATCGGCCGGCGACCATGAACGATGTCGCTGATACGGCTGGGAGAGACATCGATATCAGCGGCAAGTTGGCGCGCCGTGATGCCGAGCGGCTTCATGAATTCCTCCAGCAGGATTTCGCCAGGGTGAATTTCGTCGAGTAGTTTCGCCATGTACCAATACCTCTCAGTGATAGTCCACGATCTCGACCTGATGCGCCCCATCCTTGCGCCAGACGAAACAGATGCGCCACTGGTCGTTGATGCGGATGCTGTGCTGCCCCTTGCGGTCCCCTTTCAGGGCTTCGAGCTGGTTCCCCGGAGGAATCCTCAAGTTCGCCAATTCGGTGGCCGCATGGAGTTGCAGCAGCTTGCGCCGCGCCACCCGTTCGATGTTCCGGAACCGGAGCACGGGCCGGCTGTGGAAAAGCGCCTCGGTATCGGAACAGGCAAACGAGTGGATCATGGCGCATTGTGTTCCGTATTGCGGAATCCGTCAAGCGGGCCGAGCAGCTTTCGGTGAGGTCCAGACGACAAGGAATCCACTTTTCGCCTTGTCTGCGCAGTCGTAGCCGGGCTACGATAGCCCGCACGATTTCAAAGACCTGACGCAATGCCGGGTTGGCGCACCTCCCGCCACAGCACCGTGGCCGGTACCCAGTGCGGCCGCGCCGCTTCGATCCGCTCGCGCAGATAGGGCATGAACGGCTCTAGCTTGCTCGCCTTGGGCGGCCGGCACTGGTAGCGGCGCCCGATCGTCAGCCAGATACTTGCGTACCGTGTTCACCGATACCCCGACTTCCTGGGCAATCGCCTGCAGGCTCTTGCCTTGCTTCCTCAAAATCCGAATCTCCATACATCGCTCCAGCATCAACACCGCCTTCCCCCTGCAAACGCAGACGGCGGTCAGTTTCATGGGCGCTGTATCAAGATTCAATTTCCATCCTGTATCAATTTACGAGTTCCGCTAACACCCCGCGCATCTTCTACCGCGCCCGCCGCAACCGGCCGCTGACCAAGTTCCAGATGGCCCTGAACCAGCACTGGAACGTGGTGCACTCGGCCGTCGATCGCATCTTCGCCGACTGGAAATGCCGGTGCTCGATGGCGCGCTGCTGTCATGTTGGCCTGGTGAAGAAGCAGTTGCACTCACGGCGCTCCGCCTCTATCAGCTGTTTCGCGATCCGCATTCGGCCTACGACGTAGCGAGCCGCCAATACAGATTCTTGAGTGCGTCCTGGCGACGGCCGACCGCTTCAGCCGGCACCGTCGGCTAAGGTGCCGGCATCGCCCTCAGGCAAGCCGCAAGGCTATCCGGATACCAGGTTACGCACGCGGAACTCGCTTGGCGTGCAGCCGAAAGCCGCCCGGAAAGCCCGCGAGAAATGCGCCGCGTCGCTAAAGCCGCAGTCGTGGGCGATTGCCGTGACGGTGCGCCGATCGAACGGATCGGCGAGCGCGTGCCTGGCGGCTTGCAGCCGGCGCTTCAGCAGCGCCTGGCCGAAGCTCGTTGCGGCATCCTCGAACAAGCGGTGCAGATAGCGCACCGAAATGCCCGCCGCGCGCGCGGCCTGCTCGGCGCTCAGCCTCGGTTCCATGAAATGGCGGTCCAGCCACTGTTCGACCCAGGCCAGGCGTGCCGCGGCCAGGGACGAGGTTGCGGACGGCAAGGCTGCCGGAATGCAGGCCGCGCCGACCAGGGTATGTATGTGCCGGGACAACAACCCGCCATGCTGCGCCCGGCCGGCAGGTTCGAGCCGCGTCAAGGCGCCGACATAAGACCGGATCAAATCGGCCAGCCCCTCGCCCGGGCGCCAGTATTGCGTGAGGTTCATGCCTTCGGGCGCGCCGAGCCACGCGCGGTCGAGTAACACGCCGATCTTGTCGTGAGCGCTCGGCGAGTCGCAAGACACGGGATGTGCCAGATCCAAGAGCAACACGTCTCCTGCGCGGCCGACGAAGCGCCGGCCGCCGCCATCGACGCACAGCTCGCCCGCATGACACAGCAGCAGGAGCGCGCGCGGGCGGTCCTGAATCGCGTTGATTTCCCGGCGGCCGTACCGCACCCGATAAGCCCCCGCACGTTGCGCCACGATGGGGGTGTCCCCGGCAAGGGCGCCCCAAACCTCGGCATGAAACGGCTGCCCCTTTACCGGATCGGCAGGAAACGGCCAGCCGCCGCTGCGCATCAGATCTTCCGCCCAACGGGCGAACCCCTCGTGCGGCGAAACATCCGCCGTCGAAAAGAGCTTGTCCATTATGCGACCCCCATCCTTTGGGGCAAGGATAAAGCCTGTGCACTTCCAGTCAAGCCGGGGGCACCCTCAGGCAAGACCGGCCAAGGCGGGGTCGGTAACTTCTCGGACGATCGATTTTTTGCTTTCGAGCACAAGAACGGCAGAAGCCGCTTCCATCGGGCGGCCGGCTCTGGCGTTCGTGAAAACGCGACAAGAGGAGATCGTTTCCCATGAACCACGCCTACCGCCTGATCTGGAGCGAGGCCCGCCAGGCCTATGTGGCCGTGGCCGAGGTTGCCCGTGCCCGCGGCAAGCGTAGCGCCGCCGCGCTCCTTCTTGCTGCCGTCTGCCTGGCCGTCCCGGCCTTCGCCGCCAACCTGCCCGAAGGCGGGCAAATCGTCGCCGGCACGGGCAGCATCCATCAATCCGGCAACACCCTCACCGTCACGCAAAGCACCGCCAAGCTCGCCGCGAACTGGCAGAGCTTCTCCATCGGCCAGGGCTATGCCGTCGAGTTCGTGCAGCCTTCTGCCACCGCCGTGGCCCTGAACCGCGTGCTGGGCTCGGATGTGTCGGTCATCCAGGGGGCGCTTACCGCCAACGGCCAGGTATTCCTCATCAACCCCAATGGGGTGCTCTTCACCCCCACGGCGCAGGTGGAAGTCGGGGGGCTCATCGCTTCCACCCTGAACCTCACGAACGAAGACTTCCTCGCCGGGCGGCTGCGCTTCGCCGGCGACTCGGCCAACGCCATCGTCAACCAGGGTAGCCTCAAGGCTGCCCCCGGCGGCACGGTGGCGCTCGTTGCCGCCAAGATCGAAAACACCGGCCGCATCGAAGCGCCCCAAGGCCACGTGCTCATGGGCGCGGGACAAAGCGTCACCCTCGATCTGGGCGCTCCGGTCAAGATTCAGGTCGAGGAAGGGGCGCTTAATGCCCTGATCCAGCAAGGCGGGGCGATCAAAGCCGACGGGGGCCTGGTGTATCTCACCGCCAAGGCGGCCAACGATCTCGCCTCGGCGGCCATCAACCACACGGGCATCACCGAGGCCAAGACCCTGGCCACCGGCGAGAAAGGCGAGATCTACCTCATGGGCGACATGGCCCGGGGGCAGGTCAATGTGGGCGGCACGCTCGATGCCTCGGCGCCTGCCGGCATGAGGGGCGGCTTCGTCGAGACCTCCGCCGCCAAAGTGAAGGTAGCCGACGGCGCCCAGATCAAAGCCGGCCATTGGTTGATCGACCCCAACGACTTCACCATCGCCGCGAGCGGCGGGGACATCAGCGGCGCCACGCTCTCGGCCAGCCTTGCCTCGGGCGACGTCACCATCCAGTCGGCCTCGGGGGCCACCTCCGGCAACGGCGACATCTTCGTGCGCGACGACATCACCTGGTCTTCCGGCAACACCCTCACCCTTTCGGCTGACCGCAACATCGAAATCCTCGCCACGCTGGATGCCTCGGCCGGCAGCGGCGGCAAGGTGCGGCTCGAATACGGGCAGGGGGCGGCGGCCTCCGGCAACACCGCCACCTATTCCTTTGGTCTTACCGGCACGGGCTTCACCGGCAGGATCAACCTGCAGGCGGGCCCCAACTTCACGACCAAGCTCGGCTCGGACGGCACGGTGGACAACTGGACCGTGATCACCAGCCTGGGCAGCCAAGGGGATGAAAGCACTGGCCCCGCCAACAGCCTGCAGGGGCTGGCGCACTCGGGCAACCTCTCCGGCAACTACGTGCTCGGCGCCGACATCGATGCCTCGGCCACCAGCGGCTGGAACGGCGGCGCAGGCTTCGCGCCGATCGGTAATGACACGACCAATTTCACCGGCCGCTTCGACGGGCTGGGGCATGCTATTACGAACCTCACCATCAACCGGCCAACGACCACTTACGTCGGTCTGTTCGGTCGTGCCACCGGCAGCACCTTGCGCAACGTGGGGCTTACCGGAGGCAGCGTGACGGGCGTGAGCACCGTCGGCGGGCTGGTGGGGCTAAACGACGGCATGGTGAACCAGAGCTACGCCACCGTCAGCGTGACGGGCGAATGGCGAGTCGGCGGGCTGGTGGGGATGAACGCTGGCACGGTGAGCCGGAGTTACGCCACCGGCAACGTCACGGGCAGCCACCTCTCGATCTTGGGCGAGGTCGAGTACGTCGGCGGGCTGGTGGGGCGAAACTACGGCATGGTGAACCAGAGCTACGCCACCGGCAACGTCACGGCCACCGGCAATGAAGTCGGCGGGCTAGTGGGGCGAAACGACTACATGGGTATGGTGAACCAGAGCTACGCCACCGGCAACGTCACGGGCATCTATGACCCGGACAAGGCCACCGGCAATCAAGTCGGCGGGCTGGTGGGGCGAAACGACGGCATGGTGAGCCAGAGCTACGCCACCGGCGCCGTGTCGGGTTACGGCACCGTCGGCGGGCTGGTGGGGAACAACTACCACGCCACAGTGAACCAGAGCTACGCCACCGGTAGTGTGGCGGGCACCAGCAACTACGTGGGCGGGCTGGTGGGGTTCAACACTTACAGCACGGTGAGCCAGAGCTACGCCAGGGGCAGCGTGTCGGGCACAAGCAGCGTCGGCGGGCTGGTGGGGTACAACATTTCCAGCACGGTGAGCCAGAGCTACGCCAGGGGCAGCGTGTCGGGCACAAGCAGTGTCGGTGGGCTGGTGGGGTCGAACTCTGGCACGGTCACGGACAGCTTCTGGGACACCCAGACCACCGGCCAGGCGACAAGCGCCGGCGGAACGGGGCTGACCACCGCCCAGATGAAGAGCCTTGCCACCTTCACCGCGGCCGGCTGGGACATCGACGATGCCGGCGGCACGGGCAAGGTCTGGCGCATCTACGACGGGCAGAGCTATCCGCTTTTGAGGAGCTTTCTTACCCCGCTCACTGCCACGGCCAATTCCGGTAGCCGCGTCTATGACGGTACGACTTCGAGCCCCTTCGGCGTGAGCTACTCCACCACGCCCAACAGCAACCTGCTTGGCACGCCCACGGTGACGGCCTCCTCCAAGGACGTGGGCTCCCGCGCGCTCACCGTCTCCGGGCTCTACAGCAACCAGGCGGGCTACGACATCAGCTATGTCACAGGCACGCTGACCATCACCCCCAAGGCGCTTTCGATCACCGGCACCACGGTGGCCAACAAAACCTACGACGGCACC
>DDKN01000013.1:5767-24550 GCA_002339725.1 Thiobacillus sp. UBA2597 | reverse complement strand
GCGGCCCAGCTGCGGCAGGACGCCAAGGCGCTCGAGGCCGCCGGCGCCCAGATGCTGCTGATGGAATCGATCCCGGCCGCCCTGGCCACCGAGGTCACGCGCGATCTCGCCATCCCGACCATCGGCATCGGCGCCGGCGGCGACTGCTCGGGCCAGGTCCTGGTGCTGCACGACGTGCTCGGGCTGACCGAGAAGCCGCCGCGCTTCGCCCGGAATTTCATGCCCGGCGCCGACGGCATCGAGGCCGCGGTGCGCGCCTATGTCGAGGCCGTGAAGGCCGGCCGCTTCCCCGGCCCCGAGCACCAGTTCTGACCATGCAGGTCATCCACCGCGTCGCCGAGTTGCGCGCGGCGCTCGCCGGCGCCGAGAACACCGCCTTCGTGCCGACCATGGGCAATCTGCACCGCGGCCACATCGCCCTCATCGAGCAGGCCCGCCAGGCCGGCCGGCCGGTGGTGGCGAGCATCTTCGTCAATCCCCTGCAGTTCGGCGCCGGCGAGGACTTCGAGCGTTACCCCCGCACCCTGGCGGCCGATTGCGAGCAGCTCGCGGCGGCCGGCACCGACCTCGTGTTCGCGCCGGAGCTGGCCGAGATGTACCCCGAGCCGCAGACCTACCAGGTGCTGCCGCCGCTGGCCGATGAACTGTGCGGCGCCTGGCGACCGGGGCATTTTCAGGGCGTGGCCACGGTGGTGCTCAAGCTGTTCAACCTGGTGCGGCCGCGCTTTGCCGTCTTCGGCAAGAAGGATTACCAGCAGCTGTTCATCCTCAAGGGCATGGTGCGCCAGTTCAACCTGCCGATCGAAATCCTCGAGGGCGAGACGGTGCGGGCCCCGGACGGCCTTGCCCTGTCCTCGCGCAATGGTTATCTGTCGGCCACCGAGCGGGCCGAGGCGCCCCGCCTGTATGCCACCCTGCGCGCCCTTGCCGCCGAGCTGGCCGGCGGCCGGCGCGACTTCGCCGCCCTCGAGGCCGCTGCCGGCGCGGAGCTGGCCCGGCATGGCTGGACCGTGGACTATGTCGCCATCCGCAGCCAGGCCACGCTGCTGGCGCCCCAGCCCGGTGAAACCGCCCTGGTGATACTCGCCGCGGCCCGGCTGGGCGGCACCCGGCTGATCGACAATATCGAGGTGGGCCTGGCCGGCTGACGGGGGTATAATTGCCGCCCTTTCAAGGAATCAGCCGCCCATGCAACGGACCTTGCTCAAATCCAAGCTGCACCGCGTGCACGTGACCGC
The DNA here is from genome assembly GCA_002339725.1 of Thiobacillus sp. UBA2597. Lineage (GTDB taxonomy): Bacteria > Pseudomonadota > Gammaproteobacteria > Burkholderiales > Thiobacillaceae > Sulfuritortus. Next base: position 23,312 of record DDKN01000013.1, on the reverse strand, counting down.
CGCCGAGCTGGAGTATGAAGGCTCCTGCGCGATCGACGAGACGCTGCTGGAGGCGGCCGACATCCGCGAGTACGAGCAGATCCAGATCTACAACGTCAGCAACGGCGAACGCTTCACCACCTACGCCATCCGCGGCGAGCGGGACAGCGGCATGATCTCGGTCAACGGCGCGGCGGCGCACAAGGCCGCTGTCGGCGACGTGCTGATCATCGCCACCTATGCGGTCTACAACGAGATCGAGCTGGCGCGTTATCAGCCCAGGTTGGTCTACGTCGACGGACAGAACCGCATCAAGCGCATCGGCAGCGAGATCCCGGCCCAGGCCGCCTGAACCCGCCCCGCCATGACCGGCCCGGGCCCTTCCCGCGCCCTCGGTTTCAAGCTGTTCAAGGCCGTCATTTACGGCCTGCTCTCGCTCAACATCCTGCTTTTCTTCGAATTCGGCAGCCTGAGCGAAACCCTGGACACCGCAGGCTGGGTCCTGCTGCTCGCCCTGTTCGAGATCGAAACCGGCCATTTGCTTGACACGCCAAGCCATTGGCGCCGCCTCCGCCTGCTGCATGGGCTGCGTCTTTTGGCCTATGGCCTGGTCGGCTACAGCGCCCTGGCCTACGTGCTGGAACACGCCTGGCTGGATGCAGCCAACACCTGGCTTTGGCTCGCCCTGGCCGGCTTGATCGAAATCGGCGTGCGCCGGACCGAGGCGGGATGCCCACCCTCCCGCCTGTTGATCCTTGCCCAGATCGGGCTGTTCTGCCTGCTGTTCACCATCGCCCTGATCTGGGCCGGCAACGGCGCCTGGCTCGACTTTTACGATGCCGCGCTCTGGCTGATCGCCTTTCTCGCGATCGAACTCAACCTCTGGCGCCAGCGTCCGCAGGCGACCACTGCGCCCGGCGCCTGAATTCAGTCCAGTCGAAATACGGCCCCGGATCGGTCTTGCGGCCCGGGGCGATGTCGCAGTGCCCGGCCACGTCAGTCAACCCGGGGTAGGCCGCGCGCAGCGTGCGCGCCAGTTCCGCCAGCCGCTCATACTGGACCTCGGTGAACGGCTGGTTGTCGCTGCCCTCCAGTTCCACCCCGATGGAAAAGTCGTTGCAGCGCTCGCGCCCGCGCCAGCTGGAAGCCCCGGCATGCCAGGCGCGCTGGCCGCAGGGCACGAACTGGATCAGTTCGCCGTCGCGCCGGATGAAGAAATGGGCCGAGACCCTGAGATCCCGGATCGTCGCGTAAAAAGGGTGGGCCGCCGGATCGAGCCGGTTGGTGAAAAGCTCGATCACACCGGGGCCGCCGAATTCGCCCGGCGGCAGGCTGATATTGTGCACGACCAGCAGGCTGATCACCGCGTCCGCCGGCCGCGTATCGCAATTGGGCGAGGCGATGCGCCGCGCGCCGGCAACCCAACCCTCGGCATCCACGACCCGTTCCTCACCGCTCGCCATCTATGGCTCCTCCTCTGCCGGCCGGGCGAGCGCCGCCGCGATGGCCTGCCCCAGCCGTTCCGGCGTCACCTCGCAATCGAGCCGGGCATGGTAATGGCCATCGCGGAACAGGAACAGGGCGGGCAGGTGGAACACCTCGTACTGCCGGGCCAGCGCCGTGCTTTGCTGCACGTCGACCTTGAACAGGGCGATCTTGGGGTCGGCGGCCTGCAACAGCCGCCGTTCGACCTGACGGCAGGTGCCGCAGTCCGGGCTGGCGAAGAGCACCAGGGCAAGGCCCGCGCTTTGGCCCAATTTGGCGTGAAAGCCGAATTCGTCGATCGGGCTGAACCGGCTCAGGGCTGTGTCTGCTCGCTGCATGCTGCTCGAAGGCCTGTTGGCATCCTGCGCATTCTCTGCGCGTGCCGCGGTTTCGTAAACAGGCGCCGGTGTGTCCGGCCGCAACATGGGCACAGCGCGTCGGCGCCGCCCGCTGCGATTCCGCCGCGGGTGAGAGCCGGATTTGTTATATTTTTCCTGTCACGACGCCAGGACCGACCGGCTCAGCAACACCCGCGAAGCCAGGGCCTGCGTCTTGCGCATTGCCAGGAGGAGTCGCCCAAACAATGAAAAACCCCGCCATTCAACCCACCTCAGTCGAACGCCTCATGCGGGAAGACGATTTCATCGTCTCCAAGACCGACCCCAAGGGCCGCATCACCTATTGCAACCGGATCTTCATCGAGTTTTCCGGCTATACCGAAGCGGAACTGCTCGGCAGCCAGCACAACATCGTGCGCCATCCCGACATGCCCCGGGCCATTTACAAGCTGCTCTGGGACACCATCCAGGCCGGTAACGAATGCTTCGCCTATGTGAAGAACATGGCCAGGGACGGCAGCTTCTACTGGGTCTTCGCCAACGTCACTCCTTCCTACGACCAGGACGGCAAGCTGCTGGGTTATCTCTCGGTCCGGCGCAAACCCAAGCCGGAGGCGCTCAAGCAGGTCAGCGCGCTGTATGCCCAGATGCTGGCGGCGGAAAAGCAGGCCGGCGCCAAGGATGCCATCGCCGCCTCCAGCCGCATCCTGAACGACCTGCTGGCGCAGCAGGGCAAGAGCTACGAAGAATTCGTCCTTTCACTGTAATTTGCCGACCACAGGTGCCCCTTATGAACAACCTGCCCCTACGCACCCGTTTCGCACTCTTCGCCACGGCCTTCAATGTCCTGCTGCTGATCTCGATCGTGGTGCAAATCGTCCTGCATGGTTTCGAATGGCTGCAGATCGGCCTGCTCGCGTTCGGCTTCGGCGTGGCCGCCCTGATGCAGGTCAAGGTACGCCAGTGGCTGGCCCCGCTCACCCCACTGAACGCCATCGCCCAGCAAATCAGCGCCGGCCGCTTTGACGGCCGCATCACCCACATCGACGAAAGCAACGAAATCGGCAGGCTGTGCTGGCATATCAATGACATGCTGGATCAGCTGGAAACCTTTTTCCGGGAAGTGTCCACCGCGTTCCAATACCACAGCGACGGCAAGCATTTTCGTCACACCCTGTCCACCGGCTTGCATGGCGGCTTCCGCGACAATTTGGACAAGATCAATATTTCCCTGGAGGCGATGGCGGCCAACGAGCGGGCGCAGATGCGCAACCTGCTGATGTCGAAGGTGCAGGAACTCAACTCGCGCAATCTGCTGGCCAACCTGGGCTCGTCGCAACAGGACCTGGTCCAGATCAACGAGCGCATGAAGTCAATCGCGCAGGAGGCCACCCGTACCCATGATGATGCCGCTGCCAGCGCAACCTCGGTCAGCGCCGTGGTCAGCAGCCTGAACGACATCAGCGGCCGGGTCGACCATGCCAGCGAGACCATCGCCCAGCTCAATGCCCGGGGTGCCGAGATCCAGCAGGCGGTCACCCTGATCAATGGCATCGCCGACCAGACCAATCTGCTGGCCCTGAACGCCGCGATCGAGGCGGCCCGGGCCGGTGAGCAGGGGCGCGGCTTCGCCGTGGTGGCGGACGAGGTGCGCAAACTGGCGGAGAACACCAAGAACGCCTCGGTCTCGATCGGCCGCATCATGGAAGACCTGATGCAGGAGGCGGCGGCAATGCTGGAGGATTCCACCGTTATCCGGCAGATGACCCATCACTCCAGGCAAACGGTCGACGAGATGGCCAACCGGTTCCAGCAGTTCGCCGCGGCCGCCAAGATCACCCTGGACAAGACCCAGGAAGCGCTCGACCAGAGCTTCGCCTCCCTGGTCAAGGTCGATCACGTCATCTACAAGCAGCGCGCCTACATGGCCTTGAGCAGTGGCGGCAACGAACAATACGTCAAACCCGTACAGGTCGATTGCCATAGCTGCCGGCTCGGCAAATGGTATTACGAGGGTGAGGGCAAGGCCTTGTTCAGTAAGACGCCGTCCTATCCGGCCCTGGAGGCGCCCCACGAACAGGTGCACCAGAGCGCGCATGCGATGCTGCACCTGATCGACCAGGGCTGGGAAGCCGACGTCGCCTTGCAACAGGACATCTATGCCAAGCTCGAGCAGATGGAACAGGGCAGTCTGGGCGTGATGCAGGTCATCGACCGTCTGGTGCAGGAAAAGCACGGCTGAGGCGTGCCTTGGGGGTTCCCGGCAGGCGCCGGCCTCCCCCAAGCCGTCTCAATGGATGCCGAGGCGCTCCAGCCGGTAGCGCAGGGAACGGAAGGTCACGCCCAGCTGCTTGGCGGCGGCCGTCTTGTTGCCGCCGCATTTCTCGAGCGCGGCAAGCAGCGCCTGGCGCTCCACCGCATCCAGGTAGTCCTGCAGTGACTGATCGGCGCGCACGGCGCTGTCGCTGCCGCTCGCCGGTTCCGGCGCCAGGTTGAGCTCGGCCGCCCCGATCTCGCCTTCGTTCAGGGCGAAGGCCCGTTCCAGGATGTTCTCCAACTCGCGCACGTTGCCCGGATAGGCATAGCCCTGCAAGGCCAGCATGGCCGCCTCGCTCAACCGGCTGCGGCCCTGGCCCAACTGATAGCGCGTCAGGATGTGCTCGACCAGCGCCGGGATGTCCTCGCGCCGCTCGCGCAAAGGGGGCATCTTCAGTTCGATCACGTTGAGCCGGTAATACAGGTCGTGCCGGAACCGGCCGGCCTCGACCGCGCGTGCCAGATCCTGGTGTGAGGCGCTGATCAGGCGCACATCGACCGGCTCCTCCTGGGTGTCGCCGACCCGGCGCACCCGCTTTTCCTGGATCGCCCGCAACAGCTTGACCTGCATCGGCATCGGCAGATCGGCCACCTCGTCGAGGAACAGGGTGCCGCCATCGGCGACCTGGAAAAAACCGGCGCGGTCGGCCTCCGCTCCGGTGAAGGCGCCCTTGCGATAACCGAAGAACTCGCTCTCCATCAGCGCCTCGGGGATGGCGCCACAGTTGACGGCGACGAAGGCCTTGCCGGCGCGATGGCTCTTGGCGTGGATCAAACGGGCCGCCACCTCCTTGCCGGTACCGGTCTCGCCCTGGATAAAGACCGGCGCCTGGCTGCGCGCCACCTTCTCGATCAAGGCGCGCACCTGCTGCATGGCGGGTGAGGTGCCGACCAGACCCGGCGCCTCACCCGCCGACTGTTCGCTCTCGGGGGTCTTCAAGGCCGTGCGCACCAGGGCGCGCAACTGTTCCAGGCTCACCGGCTTGGCCACATAATCGAAGGCGCCCGCCTTGAGCGCCGCCACCGCGTTGTCGGCCGAACCATGGGCCGTGATGACGGCGACCGGCGTGGCCGGGCTGGTCTCGACCACCTCGCGAACGATTCCCAGGCCGTCGCCATCGGGCAGCCGCATGTCGGTCAGACACAGATCAAAATGCCGCGCCTGCAGGCAAGCCCTGGCCTCGGCCACGCTGCCCGCGCGCACGACGTCGAGGCCCATGCGCGCCAGGGTCAGCTCGATCAGATCGAGCAGATCCGGCTCATCGTCGACGATCAGGACTGCGGGAATAGCCATGCTTGCCTTCTCAACACGGGAACCTGGCGCAGCTCAAACGGAACAGCGCACCGTCCGGCCGCTCGACGTAGCGCAACTGCGCCTGGTTGGCCTCGGCCAGCTCGCGTGAGATATACAGGCCCAGGCCACTGCCCTTCTGATCGGTGGTATAGAAGGGCTCGAACAAATGCACTTGCAGCTTGGCCTCCACCGGCGGGCCATCGTTGAAAACATCAAGGTCCGTCCCTGCCGCATAATGACGCACGCTGATGCGGATGCTGCCGGCCTGCTTGCGGCAATAGCGCCAGGCGTTACGGCAAAGATTCCACAGAATCTGCTGCAGATGCAAGCGGTCGAAACAGAAATCGGCAGCGGGTTCGATCTCCAGTTGAATCACCCCGGGCGGCACCGATTCGTTGCGCCGGAACTCCTCGACGAAGGCCGGAATGACCTCCGCCGCCTGCAATTTTTCCCGATTCTGCCGGTCGCGCCGGTTCAGGCTGAGCACGTCATCGACCAGCCAGTTGAGGCGGCTGGCGTTGTCCTCGATGATCCGGCACAGACGGGCCCGCACCTCGGCATCGGCCTCTTCCTTCAGCAGCTGGGCGGCATGGTTGACCGCCGACAGGGGATTGCGGATCTCGTGCGCCAGATTGGCAGTGAGCCGCCCCAGTGCGGCCAGCTTCATGCGCTGGGCCTCGGCCTCGATCTCGGTCACGTCCTCGATCACCACGATGGCTCCGGCCTCGCGCTGCGGCTCAAGTTCGATGAATCGGGCGCGCAAACGCCCGCCGTCCCGCTCGACCTGGAAGGGGTGCGCCTGAGCCTTGCCCTCGCGCTGCCAGCCGGCCCAGAGCTCGGCCAGTTGCGGCGAGCAGCGCTCGAGCGTGCAATCGGTGTGAAACTGGCCGCGCAATTGCTCCTCGGCCTGGCTGTTGGCCAACAGCACCCGGCCTGCCGGATCGACCACCAGCACGCCGAACGGCAATTCCTGAATGACCCGGGCATTGATTCGGGCCAGCTGCTCGGCCAGGCGGCCTTTTTCCCCTGCCAGTTCGGCTGCGCTGCGGGCGCCCTTGGCCAGGGCATGGGAGAGCAGGGCCGTGACGAACAGGCCCATGGACAGCAGACCGGCACGGATGAAACCGTCCAAGGCCAGATTTGTGCCCAGCGTGCGCCAGGCCTGTTCCAGCAACAGGATCAGGGTGGCCAGCGCGGCCACCGCCAGCACGCTGCGCAACGACGGCAGCATGCCCGCGGCCGCCAGCGGCAGGATCAGGAGCAGTCCCAGGCCGCCCGCGCTGCCGCCGCTCAGATGCATGAGCCAGCTGATGCCCAGAATGTCGACCCCGACCTGGGCATAAAGCTGGCGCTGGAAGACGGTCTGGCGCAGGCGCTCCATGCCCGAGAGCAGGATCGCCGCCGTGCCGTAGAGCACCCCGCTGACCAGAAAGAGCTGAATGTCATCGGCCGCGATCGGCGCATACTGGGGAAAGGCCCAGACCCCCAGGGTCAGGCTGAAGGCAAGGAACAGGCGATACTGGTTGAGATGGCGCAGTGAGCGCCAGAAGCTTTCCGGAAACGTCGCTGCCGCCGTCACGAATCAGCCGTGGTCCTGCTGTTGATGCTCCGGGCTGCAATAGAAGCGGCCCCGACTCAGGATGGCCTCGGAGCGCGGCAGATTCACGCCGCAGACCTGGCAGCGCACCATGTCCTCCACGCCAGCCCTGTCCTCCCGCGGCGGGGCAACCTGTTTGCGGCGCGAAGCCCGGAACCAAAACACGGCAAGCAGGGCGATGGCGAGCCAGATCAGCAGCTTAAGCAATGTCGAGCCCGTTCTTGTGGGTGTCGTTGATCAGCACCAGCAGGCGCTGGAACGGGATGAAACGGCCGAATTTCGCCACCAGCGGCATGTAAGGCAGGTCTTCACCCATGCCCCACTGGTAGGTACCGTTCACCATGTCGTCGTATACCTTGCGCACCATGGCATCGAGCTGTTCAATGAAAGGGCCGTACATCTCGGCGTTTTCCGGCTCGTAATCCATGCTGGTGCGAAACTCGTCCACCTCATATACCGCCTGGTGTACCAGGTCGACATATTCATCGACGGTCTTGGGTCGTTTCATACTAACTCGCGAACTCCATCACGATAAAAACAGACAGGGGCGCCCAACAAAGCAGGGGCCCAAATGAAAACAGGGGCTTGGCGCCCCTGTCAGTATGCCACAGCCGGTCGGCTTATTTGCTGGCGAACTCCTCCAGCTTGCGGGCGCGAATGACGTTGCCGTCGAGGCCGGCCTCCTTGGCCGTCCCGCCGTAGGCGATGGTCATCAGCTGGCTGTAGTAGAGCACCGGCATGTTGAACTTGGTGCCGTACTTCTTGTTGATCTGACCCTGGTAGACCTCGACGTTGGCCTGACACAAGGGGCAGGGGGTGACGATCATCTCGGCGCCGTTGTCATAGGCCGACTCGATGATGTCCTTGATCTGGGCCTGGGCCTTGTCGGGCTCGGAGAAGGCCAGGGCGCCACCGCAGCAGGTGACTTTCTGGTCGTAGGGCACCGCCTCGCCGCCGACGGTCTCGATCAGCTTGTCCAGGTAGACGGGATTTTCGAACGATTCGCCGTGGATGCCGAACGGCCGGTTGGTCTGGCAGCCGACATAGCCGGCGAACTTCATGTCCGCCAGCGGCTTCTTCACCGGCTTGGCCAGTTCCTCGTAGCCCAGATCCTCGATCAGCACCTCGACCATGTGCTTGATCTCGGGAATGGCCTTGATGCTGAGGCCGGCCTCCTTCAACGCCTCCTGGGTGTCGGCCATCAGTACCGAGTTGTGCTCCAGCCGCTCTTTCGACTCGCGCGCGCCCAGCCAGCAGGCGGCGCAGGTGGCGACGATCTCCTGACCCGGCAGATGTTGCTCGGCCAGGGCAAAGTTGCGCGCGTTCATCACGTGGCGCGGCAGTTCGCCCGCCTCGGCGTAGCTGATCGAAGCGCCGCAACAATTCCAGTCGGGAATCTCGGTGATCTTGATGTCCAGGGTCTTGCACATCGACTCGACCGAGGTCAGGTAATTGGAGGCCGAGGCGCCCTTCTGGGAGGAGCAGCCCGGGTAGAAAGCGTATTCCTTGCGTGCCATCTGTCTGATCTCCTTAAGCCGGCTGGCGACCCTTGCGCTTGGCTTCCAGTTCGCGCGCCTTGGCCAGCATCTTGTGGATGCCGTTGACGTCCTTGCACTTATGGCCGCCACCCAAGGCTTCCATGATGTTCAGGCGTTTGGCCTTGACCAGGCCGAGCGCGACGTCCTTCATGGCAAGCCCCATCTTGATGCCGGCCATCAGACCATCCTTGAAGTAGAGCGACTGGGTCAGCTTGACCTCGTTCACGCGTCCGTTCTTGGTGCAGTTGTTCCAGAAGGCCTTCGACAGGTGCAGGGTAGGCTGCATCTTGGGGGCCCGGCCCAGGCGATAGGCATACTCGGCGATGCCGTGCATGATGTGGGTGATCGGCAGCTTGCGCGGGCAGCGCACATAGCAGTTGTAGCAGGAGGTGCACATCCACATCGACTGGGAATTGAGCACCTCGTCCCGCTTGCCGGCCCGGATCATCATGAAGATCTCCTGGGGCGGATGCTCCCAGCCGGGGTGAAAGTTGGTCGGACAGGAACCGGAGCAGACGCCGCATTGCATGCACATCTTGACCCAGTTGCCCATTTCGGCCTGTTCCTCGATCTCCTTGAGGAAGTTGTTCTTGTAGCGAACCGCCATTTGTTGGTTCAAGTCGCTCATCGCTCGCCTCCTCCTCAGAAGCCCTTGAACGGCGAGAAGCCGATTTCCATGATCTTCGCCGCGTACTCGTTGATCCGCTTGGGCAGGGTTTCGATGTCGGTGATCGCCACCTCCATGTCCAGCACCCGCTCGGTCTCCAGGTTCATGCTCTTCAGGGTGTCGCCCACCTTGGACAGGCGATAGCGCCCCAGCTCGGAGCCCTTGACGAAGTGGCACTGGTATTCCTCGCCGTGCTTGCAGCCCATGAGCATGACCCCGTCATAGCCGGAGTTGAGGGCGTCGGTGATCCAGATGGTGTTGACCGAACCCAGGCAGCGCACCGGAATCGCGCGCACGAAGGCGCTGTACTCATAGCGGTTCATGGCCGCCATGTCGAGGGCGGGATAGGCGTCGTTCTCGCAGGCCAGGATCAGGATGCGCGGCTTCTCCGAGAATTCGTCCGGGATGTCGACCGCCTTGATCTGGGCACCGACGGTATTGACCGAATAGTTCTCGAACGAGATCACGCGCACCGGGCAGGCGCCCATGCAGGTGCCGCAGCGCCGGCAGCGCGATTCGTTGAACAGCGGATAGCGCTTCTCGTCCTCGTCGATGGCGCCGAACGGGCATTCTACGGTGCAGCGCTTGCACTGGGTGCAGCCTTCCAGACGCGCGGTCGGGAAGGACAGATCGCCGGCGCGCGGATGCGCCGCCCGGCCCAGGCCGGCGTTTTCCATGGCCTGGATCGCCTTCATCGCCGCGCCGGTGGCATCCTCGATCGCCTGCGCGGTGTCCATCGGCCGGCGCACGGGACCGGCGGCATAGATGCCGGTGCGGCGGGTCTCGTAGGGGAAGCAGATGAAGTGGCTGTCGGTGAAGCCGTGCTTGAACTGGGGCAGATCCGGGCCCTGGCGATAATCGAGGTTGAGGATGGAGATGGTCTTCACCTCGGCGACCGGCAGGGCAGCGCTGGCCGCCTCGCCCTCACCCTCGGACTCTTCCGCTGCCGGAGCGGCGACGGCCTCGATGTTGACACCCGAATTCGGCACCGCCCCGGTCGCCAGCACCACCAGGTCGGCCTCGGTCTCGGTCTCCTCGTCCAGGATCAGGTCCTTGAACTTGACCGTCAGGCCATTCCCGTTCGGCACCACCTGGGAGACCACGCCCTTGGAGAAAATCACCCCCTTGTTCTGAGCGCTGCGATAGAAGTCTTCGCCGTTGCCGGGCGTGCGCAGATCGGTATAGAGGATCAGGGTGTCGATATCCGGGTTGCTGTCCTTGAAGTACATCGCCTGCTTGATGCTGGCATTGCAGCAATAGCCCGAACAGTACTGCAGGTGCTCGCCGGTCGCATCGCGCTGGCCGGCGCACTGCACGAACACCACCGATTTGACTTCCTTGCCGTCGGCACGTTTGATCGGGCCGCCGTTGGCCGCGCGCGCCAGGGCCTCCAGGCCGGCCTGGTCGACCACGTTGGCCTGCCCACCACCCAGGTGCGGCAGCTTGTTCATGTCGTACAGCTCGAAGCCGGTAGCCTGGACGATGGCGCCGATGTCCTCGGTCGCCTGAGGGCCGCTCTCGACCACGATCTCGACCTTGAACCGGCCGGGCGCGCCCGAGGTTTTGGCGATGGTGGCGTTGAGATAGACCTTGATATTGGCATCGGCCTCGATCTGGGCGATGAGATCGGCCACGCCGTTGTCTTCCGGGGCCTTGAACGGCTCGCGGGTGGGGATGCGCTTGTACAGCTTGGCCGCCCAGCCGCCCAGCGCGCCGCTCTTCTCGACCAGCACCACCTTGTAGCCGGCGCGCGAGGCCTCCAGCGCCGCCGTCATGCCGGAGATGCCGCCGCCAACCACCATCAGGGTCTTGACCCCGCCGGTGTTCGGGTTGCCCGAGGGCACGGTCATCGCCTTCACCTCGGCGCAGGCCATGCGCACGTAATCCTCCGCCATTTCCTGGGTGGTCTCGCGCGCCTCGTCGGTATCGGGCCGCACCCAGATCACGCCTTCGCGCAGGTTGGCGCGGGAGACGGCAACGGTCGGGAAATTGAAGGCCTCGGTCTTGGCCCGGCGCGAGCAGGCGCAGATCGCGATGTGGGTGACGCCTTCGTTGTCGATGTCGTTCTTGATCAGCGCCACGCCCTCGGTTGAGCAGAGGAAGTCGTGCTCGCGCACGAGATTCATCTTGCCTTCCTTGGTGGCGACCTGGATCAGGGCCTTGGCATCCAGGCGGTTGCCCAGCTCGCAGCCCTTGCAGATGTATGCAGCGGTTTTCATGTCAGCCATAGCTTAAGCCTCCGCACGGGCGACTTTGTTGACGACCTGGATGGCGCGCAGGGCGGCGGCGGTGGCACTCTGCACCGCGCGGTTGACATCCAGGGCATTGGTGGCGCAGCCGGCGCCGAAGATGCCGGCGTTCTTGGGGTCGGCCATGATGAAGCCGGAGGAATCGCTCATCACCTCGGCCGGGATGTCCACCCCCTTGACCGCAGGCTCCATGCCCACGGCCAGCACCACCAGGTCGTGGGTATTGGAATAGCGCTTGTAGCCCTCGGTGTTCACGCCCCAGCATACCGGGTTGCCGTCCTTGTCCTGGGAGATGCGGGCCACCTTGGACTTGACGAAGCTGACATTGGGGTTGGCCTTGACCTTGGCGTAGAAATCCTCGAAGCGGTCGATGGCGCGGATGTCGATGTAGTAGATGGTCGACTTGCCCTCATCGCCGTATTTCTCCTGCACGTAGTGGGTCTGCTTGAGCGAGCCCATGCAGCAGAAGCGCGAGCAGTGGCGCAGGTGGTTCTCGTCGCGCGAACCGGCGCACTGGATGAAGGCGATGTTCTTCGCTTCCTTGCCGTCGGACGGACGCAGGATCTTGCCGCCGGTCGGCCCATGCGGGTCGGCCAGGCGCTCGAATTCGACGTTGGTGATGACGTTCGGGAACTCGCCGTAGCGATAGGGCGTGATCTTCTCGGCGTCGTAGGGCTGCCAGCCGGTGGCCCAGACGATGGCGCCAGCCTTCAGGCTGACCTGTTCTTCCTTCTGGTTCAGGTCGATGGCGTTGTACTTGCATGCCGCGCGGGCCTTCTCGGCATCGGCGGTGCCGATGATCGAAGGGTCCAGCACATAGCGCTGGGGGTAGGCCATGGCGTGCGGCAGATAGGCCGCCTTGATCTTGCCCAGGTTGTAGTTGAAGGCATCGTCGATCTCGGCCGTCACCGCCTTGGCGCACTCGCCGCAGGCGGTGCAGTTCTCGTTGACGAAGCGGGGGGCGATTTTGACGTTGACCGTGTAGTCGCCCTTGCTGCCGGAGATGCCGGTCACCTCGGCCAGGGTCAGCACCTGGATGCGCGGATTGGCCTTGAGCCGGCGCAGATTGATCTCCAGGCCGCAGGTGGGATGGCACATCTTGGGGAAGTACCGATAGAGCTGGGCGGTGCGGCCGCCCAGGTACGGGTTCTTCTCCACCAGTACGACTTGCTTGCCGGTTTCCGCCGCTTCGAGCGCCGCGGTCATGCCGGAGATGCCGCCGCCCACGACCAGGATGGTCTGGTTGGTCGCCACAACTGACGTCATGAATCGCCTCCGATGGGTGAAGACAGAAAATCGGGCAGCCCAGTGCGCCGGGCTGAAGATGCCCCGAATGTTACTCGCAATGGCCCCGCTCTAGGCCGGACATTAAGATCGAATGTGCTTATAAGCAAATAGATTGGATAAATCGGACTGCAGCACAGGGTTTATCGCGCGGCGCGGCTCAGGGATGGACGCTGGCGGGCGGGACGTTGCAGGCCTCGCCCGGCTCGGTCGGCACCGGACGGATCTCGAAACTGAGCGCCGCCAGATCGGCCAGGATATAGGTCGGTGGCTTGCCGACGCCGCCCACCGTGCCGGGATTGATCAGGTGGGTGACGCCGCCCTTGATGTTGTCGATCCGGCTGATGCTGGCCTTGTGGTCGTGCCCGCAACAGACCAGATCGTAATCCCCGGTCAGGGCCATGGCGGCGGCGTAATGCGGGTAATGCACCAGGAAGATCGCGCGGCCGGCCAGATGCAGCACGGCATCCTGGCCGTGGTAGCGCACCGGGCTGTCCGGCTCGGCCGCCAGCCGCGTCATGCTGTAGAGGTCGCCGGTGTTGTTGCCGTGGATGACATGCACCGGCAGACCGTATTTCTTCAACACCCTGAGCGTGGTCGGCGCCACCACGTCACCGCAATGCAGCACCGCCTCGGCGCCGCGGCGCGCGGCATCCTCCACCGCGTGATCGAGCAGGCGGCGGTTGTCGTGGCTGTCGGAGAGGATGCAGATTTTCATGAAAGTCGGCAGTTTGCGGTCGTCAGTCGGCAGTATGTATATAAACACCTGACGACTGCCAACGGATGACTGATCGCCCGGATTAAAACATCGGCTTCTCGGGCGCCGCCTTGTAGCGTTCGACACCGGCCAGGATCTCGGCGCGGGCTGCGTCGGCGCCGACCCAGCCTTCCACCTTCACCCACTTGTTCGGCTCGAGGTCCTTGTAGTGCTCGAAGAAGTGGGCGATCTGGTTGAGCAGCAGGGGCGGCAGGTCTTCCGGCTTCTGCACCTGGCTGTAGAGATTGCACAGCTTGTCGATCGGCACCGCGATCAGCTTGGCATCGACCCCGGCCTCGTCGGTCATCCTGAGCATGCCCACGGGACGGCAACGCACCACCACGCCGGTGATCAGCGGAATCGGCGTGATCACCAAAACATCGACCGGATCACCATCGTCCGACAGGGTGTGCGGGATGTAGCCGTAGTTGCAGGGATAGTGCATGGCGGTGGACATGAAGCGGTCGACGAACATCGCGCCGGTGTCCTTGTCCACCTCGTACTTGATCGGTTCGCCATGGGCGGGGATTTCGATGATGACGTTGAAATCGTTCGGCACGTCGCGGCCGGAAGACACTCGATCCAGATTCATATTTTCCTCGGCACAAAAAGTACAGTCCGTCGCCTTGCCGCACCCGGTTGCTGGTACAATCGCACCCCCAGGGAGACTCTGTATGTCCAACCAGGAAGAACTCGTCATTCGCGGCCTCACCAAGGATGGCCGCAAGTTCCGCCCCAGCGACTGGGCCGAACGGCTGTGCGGCGTCTTCGCCGCAGTCAGCCCAGACAACCGCACCCATTACTCCGCGAACATATTTCCTGTCACGCGTGAGGGCATGTACTGTGTCGTGGTCAACCGTCGGCTCGAACAAGTCGATCCGATGGCATTCCGGTTCCTGATGGATTTCGCCCGGGACAACGACCTGCAGGTCGTGGAAGGCCGCCACGTCCCCCGGGGCTGAGCAAGGCGCCGCCCGCTCGTGCAGGCGGCGGTGTTTAGGCCATCGCCTTGATGGCGGCGGACAGCCGGCTCTTGTGGCGAGCGGCCTTGTTCTTGTGCACGATCTTCTTGTCGGCGATGCGGTCGATCACGCTCATCGAGGTTTGGAACAGGGCTTGGGCAGCGCCCTTGTCGCCGGCCTCGATCGCCTTCTGCACCTTCTTCACCGCGGTACGGTAAGCGGAACGCAGAGCCATGTTGTGCAGGCGCTGCTTGGCGCTCTGACGGGCACGCTTCCGCGCCTGGGCACTGTTGGCCATAATTCGGTACTCCTGTTGCCTGGACGCAATTGAAAGGCGCGGATTATATTGCCTTTGTTTCGGCCAGACAAGCCTGACCCAGCCCCGATACCAACGATAACCCCATGAATCTGCTCAAAGCCCTCGCCGCCGTCAGCTCCATGACCTTGCTCTCGCGCATCCTGGGCTTTGTGCGCGATGCCGTGATCGCGCGCGCCTTCGGGGCCGGCGCCGCCACCGACGCCTTCTTCGTCGCCTTCAAGCTGCCCAACCTGCTGCGTCGCTTATTCGCGGAAGGCGCCTTCTCCCAGGCCTTCGTCCCGGTGCTGGCCGAATACAAGAACAAACGCGGGACCGAGGCCACCCACGTCCTGGTCAACAAGGTCGCCAGCGCCCTCTTCCTCGCCCTGATCGGGGTGACCGGCCTCGGCATCCTGGCCGCCCCCCTGGTGGTGGTGATCAGCGCCCCCGGCTTTCTCGCCAGCCCGGACAAGTTCGACCTCACGGTCGATCTCCTGCGCATCGTCTTCCCCTACATCCTGTTCATCTCGCTCACCTCGCTCGCCGCCGGGGTGCTCAACACCTACAGCCGCTTCTCGCTGCCCGCCTTCACCCCGGTGCTGCTCAACGTCGCCATGATCCTGGCCGCCACCGTGGCCGCGCCCTGGTTCGACCCGCCGGTGCTGGCCCTGGGGTGGGGCGCCTTTTTGGGCGGACTCTTGCAACTGTCGATCCAGCTCCCCGCCCTCAAGCGTTTGGGCCTGATCCCGCGCTGGGATCTCGACCTCCAGGACGCGGGCGTACGCCGGATCCTGAAATTGATGGGCCCGGCCGCGGTCGGCGTCTCGGTCGCCCAGGTGTCCCTGCTGATCAATACCCTGTTCGCGTCCTTCCTGGTCACCGGCAGCGTGTCCTGGCTGTATTACGCCGACCGGCTGATGGAATTTCCCACCGGCCTGCTCGGCGTCGCCCTGGGCACCATCCTCTTGCCCAGCCTGGCCAAGCATTACGCCGACAACGACACCGCCGAATATTCCAAACTGCTCGACTGGGGCCTGCGCATGACCCTGCTCCTGGCCGCGCCCGCGGCCGCGGCCCTGGCCATCCTGGCCGTGCCCCTGATCGCCACCCTGTTCTTTTACGGCGAATTCACCCCGCACGACGTGGCGATGACCCGCAGCGCACTGGTGGCCTACAGCGTCGGCCTCATCGGGCTGATCCTGGTCAAGGTGCTCGCCCCCGGCTTCTACGCCCGGCAGAACATCCGCACCCCGGTCAAGATCGCCATCTTCACCCTGCTCGCCACCCAGGCGATGAACCTGATCTTCATCTGGCCGCTCAAGCATGCCGGGCTGGCCCTGGCCATCGGGCTGGGCGCCTGCCTCAATGCCGGCATCCTGTTCTACCAGTTGCGCAAGCAGCGGATCTACCAGCCCCAGCCGGGCTGGAGCGCCTTTCTGCTCAAGCTCGCCCTGGCCCTGCTCGCGATGGCCGCCGTACTCTGGTTCGCCATGGGCAGCGAGGCGCAATGGCTCGAATACCGGGCCAGAGAGCGGGCGGCCCACCTGGGCGGCCTGGTTCTGGCCGGCGCCGCGACCTATTTCGCCACGCTGTTTCTGCTCGGCTTTAGGCCCGGGCAGTTCCGGCGTCGGGCCGCCGAATAGACGCCCCTCCCGCCCGGCGGCTAAAATTCCAGCTTTTTCATAAACATATTTTCATGCGCATCACCCACGGCTGGCCCCATGCCCTGCGCCCGAACGCGGTCACCATCGGCAACTTCGATGGCGTCCACCTCGGGCATCAGGCCATGCTCGCGCGGCTGACCGCACGGGCCACCTCAGTCGGCGCCCTGCCCACGGTGCTGACCTTCGAGCCGCATCCGCGCGAGATCTTCACCCCCGCCGCCGCGCCGACACGGCTGACCTCGCTGCGGGAAAAGCTGGAGATCCTGCGCAGCCTGGGCGTGGCCCACGTCCACATCTGCCGCTTCACCCGCGCCTTCGCCGCCCTCTCGGCCGAGGACTTCGTCCGGCGCATCCTGGCCGAGGGCCTGAAGGCGCGCTATGTCCTGGTCGGCGACGACTTCCGCTTCGGCGCCAGGCGCGCCGGCGACCTGGCCCTGCTCAAGCAAATGGGCGCCCAGCTCGGCTTCGAGGCCGAGGCCCTGCCCACCGTGGCCGCGGCCGGCCAGCGCGCCTCGAGCACCGCCGTGCGCGAGGCCCTGGCCGCCGGCGACATGGCGCAGGCCGCCCAGCTTTTGGGCCGGCCCTATTCGATCTCCGGCCGGGTGGTCGGCGGCGACAAGCTCGGGCGCGAGATCGGCTATCCCACGGCCAACATCCAGCTCAAACACAACCGCCCGCCCGTCACCGGCATCTTCGCCGTGCGCGTGCAGGGCCTGGATGCACCCGACTGGCCCGGCGTCGCCAGCCTGGGCACCCGGCCCACGGTGCATGCCAACGGCCGGCCGACCCTGGAAGTCCACCTGTTCAACTTCGATCGCAACATCTACCGCCAGCACCTGCGGGTGGAGTTCCTGCACAAGCTGCGCGACGAGGCCAAATTCGACAGCCTGGCCGCCCTGGTCGCGCAGATCGACAAGGATGCGGCGCAGGCGCGGGGGTTGTTGAATGTGTGAGTTGGGGTTGGCGAACGGGCGCCGTAATAGGGTCACGGGAGCGCGGTTGGCCGGGAACCGCCCGGCAGCGGGTTACTTTTCTTGCTCGGCCAAGAAAAGTAACCAAAAGAAGGCCGCCCCGCTTCGTCGCCCTTCGGGTTCCCACATTTTCCGGGAATGTTCGG
>DDKN01000013.1:0-5373 GCA_002339725.1 Thiobacillus sp. UBA2597 | reverse complement strand
CCGAACATTCCCGGAAAATGTGGCGACTCAGAGGGGATGCTTGACGGGCCGCGCTGGTTTTCCCCTGTCCCCTCTGCCGGAGCCGATGATTTTGGCCTTGTCCGGGGAAGCCGAAGGCCGGCGAAAGCTGTCTGAGCGAAGCGAGTTCTTTCGCCGCCCGGGCAAGGCCGAAATCATCGGGGTTTCGACGGCAGCGGGGCGTGCTTTCTTTGGTTACTTTCTTTGCACGAGCAAAGAAAGTAACGCGCTGCCGGGCGCCCCCGGCCAACCCACCCAACACAAAACATGACTCGCCATTTCTAGCGAACAGCGCACCATGCCCGACTACAAAGACACCCTGAACCTGCCCGACACGCCCTTCCCCATGCGCGGCGACCTGCCACGGCGCGAGCCGGGCTGGATCAAGCAGTGGCAGCAGAAGAAGCTCTACGAAAAGATCCGGGCCCAGAGCGCCGGCCGGCCCAAGTTCATCCTGCACGACGGCCCGCCCTACGCCAACGGCGACATTCACATCGGCCATGCGGTGAACAAGATCCTCAAGGACATCATCGTCAAAGCCAAGACCCTGGACGGCTTCGACGCGCCCTATGTGCCGGGCTGGGACTGCCACGGCCTGCCGATCGAGCTGATGGTGGAGAAGACCCACGGCAAGGACATCCCGGCCGCCCGGTTCCGCGAGCTGTGCCGCGACTACGCCGCGGGCCAGATCGAGCGGCAGAAGGCCGACTTCATCCGTCTGGGCGTGCTCGGCGACTGGGATGCGCCCTACCGGACCATGGACTTCCAGTTCGAGGCCGACATCATGCGCAGCCTCGGCCGCATCTTCGAACGCGGCTATCTCTACCAGGGTGCCAAGCCGGTGCACTGGTGCGTCGACTGCGGCTCGGCCCTGGCCGAGGCGGAGGTGGAGTACGAGGACAAGACCTCGCCGGCGATCGACGTCGCCTTCCCGGTGGCCGATCTCGCCGACCTCGCGCGGCGTCTGGGCCTGCCCGCCTTGAGCGAGCCGGCCTACCTGGTGATCTGGACCACCACGCCTTGGACCCTGCCGGCCAACCAGGCCGTGTGCGCCCACCCGGAATTCATCTACGACCTGATCCAGACGCCCCGCGGCCTGATCATCCTGGCCCGGGACCTGGCCGAGGCGGCGATGAAGCGCTACGGCTTCGAGGCGGTGGAGGTGGTCGGCCAGTGCACCGGCGAGCTGCTCGAAGGCTTGATGCTGCTGCACCCGTTCTATGAGCGTGAGGTGCCGGTGATCCTGGGCGATCACGTCACGCTGGATGCCGGCACCGGCCTCGTCCACACCGCGCCCGGCCATGGCCTGGAAGACTATGTGGTCGGCATGCGCTACGGCCTCAAGGTCGACAACCCGGTCGGCAACGACGGCAAGTTCTATCCGGACACCCCCCTGGTCGGCGGCCAGTCGATCTGGGACGGCAACAAGACCGTGCTGGCGACGCTCGAAGCCAATGGCCTGCTGCTCGCCCATGCGCCACTCAAGCACAGCTACCCGCATTGCTGGCGCCACAAGACCCCCATCATCTTCCGCGCCACCCGCCAGTGGTTCATCGGCATGGACGTGGCCGAGAAGGGCAACCCGGCCCTGCGCGAACTGGCCCTGGCGTCGGTGGAAAAGACCCGCTTCTTCCCGGCCTGGGGGCGCGAGCGCTTGACCGCGATGATCCGGAACCGGCCCGACTGGTGCGTCTCGCGCCAGCGCAACTGGGGCGTGCCGATGCCGCTGTTCGTGCACAAGGTGACCGGCGAGCCGCATCCGCGCAGCCTGGAACTGTTGGAGCAGGTCGCGCGCCGGGTCGAGCAGGCCGGCATCGAGGCCTGGTTCGGCCTGGATCCGGCCGAACTGCTCGGCGCCGAGGCGCAGGAATACGAGAAGGTGCAGGACACGCTCGACGTCTGGTTCGATTCCGGCGTCACCCACGCCTGCGTGCTCAAGCAACGGCCCGACCTGGCCCACCCGGCCGACCTGTATCTCGAAGGCTCGGACCAACACCGCGGCTGGTTCCAGTCCAGCCTGCTCACCGGCTGTGCCACCGACGGCCACGCCCCCTACAAGGCCCTGCTCACCCACGGTTTCGTGGTCGACGGCAAGGGCCTGAAGATGTCGAAATCCAAGGGCAACGTGGTGGCGCCGCAGAAGGTGTCGGACAGCATGGGGGCCGAGATCCTGCGCCTGTGGGTGGCCAGCACCGATTACTCGGGCGAGCTGTCGATCTCCGACGAGATCCTCAAGCGCGTGGTCGAGGCCTATCGCCGCATCCGCAACACCCTGCGCTTCCTGCTGGCCAATACCGCCGACTTCGACATCGAACAGGACGGCCTGCCGGTGCAACAGTGGCTGGAGATCGACCGCTACGCCCTGGCCCTGACCCGCACCCTGCAGGCCGAGGTGATCGGCGAGTATCGCGCCTTCAGCTTCCATACCGCGGTGCAGCGCCTGCACAACTTCTGCTCGGAAGACCTGGGCGCCTTCTACCTCGACATCCTGAAGGACCGCCTCTACACCACGGGCAAGGCCGGCCGGCCGCGTCGCTCGGCCCAGACCGCGCTGTGGCACATCACCCAGACCCTGACCCGGCTGCTGGCGCCCATCCTCTCCTTTACCGCGGAAGAGGTCTGGGCCCTGATCGCCAAATCGGACAGCGTCTTCCTCGACCAGTGGCATGTGCTGCCGGAGCAGGCCGACGAGGCCGCCCTGCACGCGCGCTGGACCCGCCTGCGCGAACTGCGCGGCCTGGCGACCAAACGGCTGGAAGAGCTGCGCGCCGAGGGCCAGCTCGGCTCCTCGCTGCAAGGCGAACTCAGCTTTTATGCCGACGGCGAGGACTACGCGCTGCTCAAGTCGCTGGGCGACGATCTGCGCTTCGTGCTGATCACCTCCAGCACCCGGGTGGTGCAAAGCCCGGGCGAGCCGCGGGTGGAAGCGGTACCCAGTGCACACGCCAAATGCGAGCGCTGCTGGCACTACCGCGCGGACGTGAATGCCGACCCGGCGCACCCCGGCCTGTGCGGCCGCTGCGTGAGCAACCTGTTCGGTGCAGGCGAGCCGCGTGAGCATGCCTGACGCCAGGGATCAGGGATCAGGGATCGGAGGGCAGCGCAGGGGGCTGACCTGGCTCTGGCTGGCCGCCCTGGTGCTGGCGCTCGACCAGATCACCAAGTTCGCGGTGATCCAGACCATGGCCCTGCACGACGCCATCCCGGTCACCGGTTTCTTCAACCTGGTGCGGGCGCACAACACCGGCGCCGCCTTCAGCCTGCTGGCCGACCAGCCGGGCTGGCAGCGCCTGTTCTTCCTGGCCGTCGGCCTGATCGCCAGCGCTGTCATCCTGCACCTGCTGCGCAAGACCCGGGGCCGGCCGTTGTTCTGTTTCGCCCTCGCCCTGATCCTGGGTGGCGCCATCGGCAACGTGATCGACCGTGCCGCCTATGGTTATGTCGTCGACTTCCTCGACTTCCATCTGGCCGGCTGGCATTGGCCGGCGTTCAATGTCGCCGACTCCGGCATCACCGTCGGCGCCGCCCTGCTGATCTGGGACAGCCTGCGCAAACATGAACAGCCACAGCGGTGACGGCCTGCGCCTGAACGATCAGGTCACCCTGCACTACCGCATCCGCTGCCTGGAGCAGGAGGTCGCCAGCACCTTCGAGACCGGGCCGGAGACCTTCCGCCTGGGCCAGGGTGAGATCGACCCGCGCCTGGAACTGTGCCTGACCGGACTGCGCAAGGGCGAGCACCGCCTGTTCCAGCTGGCGCCCTGGCAGGCCTTCGGCGAGCATCATGCCGAACTGGTGCAGACCCTGCCGCGCAGCGACTTCCCGGCCGGGATGGAACTCGCGGTCGACCACCTGGTCGACTTCGAACTGCCCAACGGTGAGACGGTGCAGGGCCGCATCCTGGCATTGGATGCCGACAGCGTGCGGCTGGATTTCAACCACCCGCTCGCCGGCCTGCCGGTCGAGTTCGAGGTGGAGATACTGGACATCGTGAAAGGCAACTGCCATGCCGACTGAAATACTGCTCGCCAACCCGCGCGGCTTCTGCGCCGGGGTCGATCGCGCCATCGCCATCGTCGAGCGCGCCCTGGAGAAATTCGGTGCGCCGATCTACGTGCGCCACGAGGTGGTGCACAACCGTTTCGTGGTCGACAACCTCAAGGCCAAGGGCGCCATCTTCATCGAAGACCTGGCCGACGTGCCCGACGGCGCCACCCTGATCTTCAGCGCGCACGGCGTGCCGCTCTCGGTGCGCGAGGAGGCCGCCCGGCGCGGCCTGACCGTGTTCGACGCCACCTGCCCGCTGGTGACCAAGGTCCATGTCGAGGTGAAGAAGCTGCGCGAGCAGGGGTACGAGATCGTCATGATCGGCCACAAGGGCCACCCCGAGGTGGAAGGCACCATGGGCCAGAGCCAGGGCGGCATGTATCTGGTGGAAACGCCGGAAGACGTCGCCGGCCTCAAGGTGACCGACCCGGCCAGGCTGGCCTATGTCACCCAGACCACGCTCTCGGTGGACGACGCCGCGCGCGTGGTCGAGGCGCTGCGCGCCCGCTTCCCCCGCATCATCGGCCCCAAGAAGGACGACATCTGCTACGCCACGCAGAACCGGCAGGATGCGGTGAAGGCCCTGGCCCGTCAGAGCGAGCTGGTGATCGTGGTCGGCTCGCCCAACAGTTCCAACTCCAACCGCCTGCGCGAAGTGGCCGCCAATCTGGGCACGCCCGCCTACATGGTCGACAACGCCGATCAGATCGACCCGGCCTGGCTCGTGGGCAAGCACAAGGTCGGCGTCACCGCCGGGGCCTCGGCCCCCGAGGTGCTGGTGCAGGGTGTGATCGCCCGGCTGGCGCAGTTGGGCATCAAACAGGTGCAGCCGCTGGCCGGCATCGAGGAGAAGGTCAACTTCCCCCTGCCCAAGGGCCTGGCCTAGGGGCGCCTGGCGCAGCCGGCCCGCGCCGCATCGCGAATCCCCCTGATTCAGATGCGGTGCAGCACGACTTCCAGCACGAACTGGACGCCGACGTAGGCCAGCAGGAGGCAGACGAAACCGGCCAGGGTCCAGGTGATGGCCGGCCTGCCGCGCCAGCCGTAGCGACGGCGCCCCCAGAGCAGGGCGGCGAAGATCAGCCACGAGATCACCCCGAACACGGTCTTGTGGTTGAGCGGCAGGGGGGTGCCGAAAATCGCGTCGGAAAACAGGGCACCGCTCGCCAGGGTCAGGGTCAGCAGCACGAAACCCGCCTCGATCAAACGGAACAGCAGCTTCTCCAGGGTCAGCAGCGGCGGCAGATTGGCGACCAGGCGCGGCGGTACCGGCTTGTGCAAATGGCGGTCGGCCAGGGCGATCAGCAT
>DDKN01000048.1:6624-15208 GCA_002339725.1 Thiobacillus sp. UBA2597 | reverse complement strand
GCCGGCTCGGCCGGGGGCCTGGGCTATGCCCTGCAATTGCTCGGGGGCGAGAACCGCTCCGGCGCCGAGGTGGTGGCCGAGCTGGTGGGCCTGGATGCCGCGCTGGCGCGCGCCGACTGGGCGATCACCGGCGAGGGCCGCTCCGACGCCCAGACCCTGCTGGGCAAGGTGCCCTGGGTCGTATCCCGCCACGCCCGCGCGGCGGGGGTGCCGGTGAGCCTGCTCTCCGGCGCGCTCGATGGCGCCGCGCTGGCCGAGCTCGCGCCCCATTTCGACGGCTGCTTCGCCCTGCCCGAGGGGCCGATGCCGCTCGAAGCGGCCATGACCGACGCGGCGCGCCTGCTCGCCGATCGGGCCGAACAGCTGGCGCGCCTGGTGGCCAGCATCAACGCGCAGGCCCGTCGTCCAGGGGGTGAACATGATGGAACGGATTGAACTGGCCGGCTTGAAGATCGCCCGGCCGCTCTATGAGCTGGTGCGCGACGAGATCGCGCCGGGCACCGGCATCGGCGCCGAGCACGCCTGGGCCGGCTTTGCTGCGATCGTGCGTGAGCTGACGCCGAAGAACCGCGCCCTCCTGGCCAAGCGCGACGAGCTGCAGGCCAAGATCGACGCCTGGCACCTCGAGCGCAAGGGCCGGCCGCATGACGCCGCGGCCTACCGGCAGTATCTTTACGACATCGGCTATCTCTTGCCCGAAGGCGAGGATTTCGAGATCACCACGACCCACATCGATGCCGAGATCGCGCACATCGCCGGCCCGCAACTGGTGGTGCCGGTGAACAACGCGCGCTATGCCCTGAACGCCGCCAATGCGCGCTGGGGCAGCCTGTTCGACGCCCTCTACGGCACCGACGCGATTTCCGAGGAAGACGGCGCCGAAAGGCGGGGCGCCTTCAACCCGCTGCGCGGCGCCAAGGTGATCGCCTATGCCAAGGCCCTGCTCGACGAGGCGGTGCCGCTCACCGAAGGCAGCTATCTGGATGCCATCGCCTATGCGGTGAAGGACGGCCAGCTTGCGGTCACCCTGTCGAGCGGCCAACGCACCGGCCTGCGCGAGCCGGACCAGTTTCGCGGCTACCAGGAACAAGGCGGGCGGATCACGGCCCTGCTCCTGCGCCATCACGGTCTGCATCTGGAGATCCGCTTCGATACCGATCACCCCATCCGCGCGCTGCACCCGACCGGCATCCGCGACATCCACCTCGAGGCGGCGATCTCCACCATCATGGACTGCGAGGACTCGGTCGCCGCGGTGGATGCCGAGGACAAGGTGCTGGTCTATCGCAACTGGCTGGGCCTGATGAAAGGGGAACTCGCCGCCAGCTTCGAGAAGGGTGGCAAGACGCTGACGCGCCGCCTCAACCCCGACCGGCGCTATCTTTCGCCCGACGGCTGCTGGTTCGAGCTGCCCGGCCGCAGCCTGATGCTGGTGCGCAACGTCGGCCATCTGATGAGCACCGATGCCGTGCTCGACGCGCAGGGCAACGAGGTGTTCGAGGGCCTGCTCGACGGCTTCATCACCAGTTATTGCGCCCTGCACGATCTGAAAGGCAACAGCCCCCTGCGCAACAGCCGCGCCGGCAGCGTCTACCTCGTCAAACCCAAGCAGCACGGCCCGGACGAAGTGGCCTTCACCGTCGAGCTGTTCTCCCGCATCGAGGACGTGCTGCAGTTGCCGCGCAACACCCTCAAGCTCGGGGTGATGGACGAGGAGCGGCGCACCACGCTCAATCTCAAGGCATGCATCCGCGCCGCGCGCGAACGGCTGATCTTCATCAACACCGGTTTTCTCGACCGCACCGGCGACGAGATCCACACCTCGATGGAGGCCGGGCCCGTGCTGCGCAAGGACGAAATGAAATCGGCCCGCTGGCTTGCCGCCTACGAGGACTGGAACGTCGACATCGGTCTGGCCTGCGGCCTGTCGGGCCGGGCCCAGATCGGCAAGGGCATGTGGACCATGCCCGACCGGATGGCGGCCATGCTGGCGAGCAAGCAGGCCCACCCCGAGGCCGGCGCCAATTGCGCCTGGGTGCCGTCGCCCACCGCCGCCACCCTGCACGCCATTCATTATCACCGGGTCGATGTCTTCGCGCGCCAACGGGCCCTGCGCGGGCAGCGCCGGGCCACGCTGGACGACCTGCTCGCCATCCCCGTGGTCGACACCATTCCCTGGTCGCCCGAACAGATCCAGGAAGAACTGGACAACAACGTCCAGGGCCTGCTCGGCTATGTCGTGCGCTGGATCGACCAGGGCCTGGGCGCCTCCAAGGTGCCGGACATCCACAACGTCGGCCTGATGGAGGACCGCGCCACCCTGCGCATCTCCAGCCAGCACATCGCCAACTGGCTGCATCATGGCGTGGTGAGCGAAAGCCAGGTGATGGAGGCCCTGCGCCGCCTGGCCCGGCTGGTCGACCGGCAGAACGCCGGCGAGCGCAATTACATCAACCTGGCGCCGCATTACATCAGCCTGGCCTTCCAGGCCGCCCAGGACATGATCTTCCATGGCCGGCGCGTGCCCAACGGCTACACCGAGCCGACCCTGCACCGGCGCCGGCGCGAATTCAAGGCGGCGCTGCGCGGCGATTGATGGCCTAGCGGCCCGGCGGCAATTCGAGCGTGAAACGCTCACCCAAGGTCTGCCGGATCTCGGCCAGGGTGAGGTGGCGCGGCAGGCCGGCGCCGGCGGCGAGCTGGTCGTGCTGGCAGAGCAGCCGGCGCACGCCGGGCTGGCGCGCCGAGCGCAGGCGGAATTCGGTTTTGTAGAACAGCTGGCTGGGCAGGTCGCCGTCGGCATGGGCGGCAGGGATGAAGAAACCGGAGGCGGCCGCCAGATCGCTCACACTGCGCTGGACACCGACGATGTCGAACCGGTCCGGCTCGATCCGTTGTGGCAGCGGGCGCACGCTGTCGATTTCCAGGATGCAGTGCGGCTCCTGTTCCTGCACCGCTCCGAAGGCCACGCTGCGGCCATGCTGCAGGCGCAGCGTGGCCCAGCCGGCGGGGACCTCGAGCGCCGTGTGCAGGCGCAGGCGGCTGCCCTCGGGATAGCGGAAGTAGGGCGAGTCGGGGCCATAGTCGTGCGCGCTGCCACAGCCCAGCGTGAGCCAGGCGAGCGCGGCGAGCAGCGCCAGCCGTTTCCTGTTCACGCCTTCAGCACGCATTTGGCGTAAAGGTCCCGGAAGCGGCCATTCGGGTCGTACTTGGCCTTGAGCGCCTGATAGGCGGGGCCGTTGTAGAGACGCCAGAACGTCTCCGGCTCGAAATAGCTGTCGGAATAGAGCGACTTGATGCCGCCCAGCTCGATCACTTTGGCCTCGATCTGTCGGTTGAGGTAGCCCGGCGGCCGCGGGCTGCGGCTTTTGACCGTGTCCCAGAAACCGAAGTTGACATAGAGTTGGCCGGCACGCAGGGGATACAGGCTGAAACGCGCATCCTTCGCCCGAAGCGGACACAGCCAGATCGGCAGCACCCCCACCTGGCGCAACAGGAAATCGAGAAACGGCGGCGCCTGCTCGAGCGGGATGTCGACGTCCTGGATCACCGACTCGGTGTGCCAGCCGAGCAGGCGGTTGAGTTTGCGGCTCAGGCCATGCCGGCTGTTCCAGCGCATGATCCTGGTGTAGGTCACCGAGTTGAGCCGCTTGCGGCCATAGAGCCGGCGCAGGATCGGGTTTTGCGCCCCCACGTTCTTCGAGCACCAGAACCAGTCGGTGTCCCAGCGCCAGAGATAGTCGCGTGTGGTGAGCCAGTCCTCGTTGCGCGTGCGCAGGGAGCGGTAATAGATGCGCTCGTAGTGGTAGTCGCTGGTGTAGGGCGCATGGTCGGCAAAGCGGCCGACGCTGATGACGAGTTCGTCCGGACCGAACACCACGCCATCGACGAAATCGGCATCGCCCTCACATTGGCGCGCCAGATCGTCGAAGCAGGCGGCGATCGAGGCGTGATGCCGGTGCTCGACCCGGACATAGGGCTTGACCGGCAGGGTCTTCTGCTTGAGCCGCAGGGCATAGCCCAGGCTGCCGTAGGAGTTGGGGAAGCCGAAGAACAGATCGCTCTGGGCGTTGTCCGGCGTGCAGGTGAGCACGCGGCCGTCGCCCACCAGGACATCCAGCTCCAGCAGGGTGTGATGCACCAGGCCCTGTTTGAACGAGGTGGCCTCGATGCCGACCCCGGCGGCGGCGCCGCCCAGGGTGATGGATTTGAGCTGGGGCACCACGGCCGGCATCACGCCCCGGGCCAGGCCGGCCTCGACCAGATCGGCGAAGGTGGTCATGCCTTCCGCCTCGATCCAGCCGGCCACGGGGTCAACCGCCAACACCTGGTTGAAGCCGCGCACATCCAGCTTGCGTTGCGCGCTCTGCGTGCGGTCGCGAAACAGGTTGGAGGTGTCCTTGGCCAGGCCGACCGGGCTGCCGTTGGCCAGGAACTCGGCGATCAGCCGGTCGCGTTTCTCCACATAGCGGTTCATGGCGCCTCCCGGTAGAGGAAGCGTCGGCTCATGGGATAACTGGCATCTGTGATGTTGCCCTTGCTGTAGACGATCTGAAACAGATGGGTATAGCCCCGGGGCGAGCGGAACATCTCGGCGCAGGACAGCAGATAGACGCGCCACTTGCGCCGGAAGTGTTCGGTGAAACGCTGCGGGTCGAGGGCCTGGATCTCGGGCCAGCGCGCCTCGAAGCGTTCGAGCCAGGCGTCCAGGGTGTGGGCGTAATGGCGCCGCAGGTTTTCGATGTCGATGACCTCGAGGCCGCAGGCCTCCATGGCCTCGATGGTTTGCGCCAGGCTGGGGATCCAGCCGCCCGGGAAGATGTGCTGGCGAATCCAGAATTCGGTCTCGAACCGGCCGACGTGACCGATGAAGTGCAGTACCCCGAGGCCGCCCGGTTTGAGCGCATCGGCATGGGCCTGGATGACCGCGCGCAGCTGGTCGCGGCCGGCATGCTCCAGCACCCCGATCGAGATGCATTTGTCGAACTGGCCCGGCACGGCGCGGAAATCCGCTTCCACGGCCTGAATCGCGCCTTCCAGCCCGCGCCGGGCGATCTCGCGGCGCATGGCCGCCACCTGCTCGCCCGTGGTGTTGACGCCGACACCGGTGATGCCATGTCGTGCCTGGGCATAGAACAGAAAACCACCCCAGCCGCAGCCGATGTCCACCACCTGATCGCCCGGCTGCAACCGGGCCTTGCGGCAGACGTGTTCCATCTTGTTGATCTGCGCCTGCTCCAGGGTTTGGGTGCCTTCCGGCCAGTAGGCACAGGTGTACATCATGTAGGGCACATCGAGCCAACGCCGGTAGAACTCGGTGCCCAGGGCATAGTGGTATTCGGCATTGCGCCTGGCCTGGGCCGGATCGCGGTTGCTCAAACGCAGTTCGTGCCAGCGGTTTCTCAGGCGCACGAGCAGGCCCGGCCGGCGGTCGATGCCGCAGTCCAGGCCGGCGCGGATGGCCAGGCGCAGGTCGCCCTCGAACTCGATCGCCTGATCGAAATACGCCTCCAGCAGGCCGACGTGGCCGAACAGCGTGGCGCGCCATTCCGCCCAAACGTTGGCAAAGCGCAGACTGAACGCCGGCTCGCCCGGCTGGCTCTGATAAACGCTGCCGTCGGCGAATTGCACCCGGAAGCAAAGGGGGGTGGCGGCGCCGATGCGTTGGAACAGGGACCTGAGCAGGCTGCGCATGTTCTCACTGTAGAAGCTTTTGATGACAATACACGCAGCGCGTGGCGGCGCGGGGTGTGTTCCCGACTGAAATAGGCTCTAAGATGCGGCATGAACCATGAGCGACAACGAATCCGACTCGACAAATGGCTGTGGGCCGCCCGTTTCTTCAAGACCCGCAGCCTGGCGGCCCAGGCGGTGGAGGGCGGCAAGGTCAAGCTCAACGGTGAGCGCGCCAAGCCGGGCAAGGAGGTGAAGCCGGGCGATCGCCTGCTGATCCATATCGGCGGCTATGAATGGGACATCAGCGTCGTGGCCTTGTCCGACCGGCGCGGGCCGGCCGAGGTGGCGCGCGGCCTGTACCTCGAGGACGCCGCCAGCCATGCCCGGCGCCAGCAACAGGTGGCCGAGCGCAAGGCCCGGCTCGACCCCGGTCAGGCGATCAAGGGCCGGCCGACCAAGCGCGACCGACGCCTGATCCACCGTTTCACCGAAAATTGACCGGCTGCCGGCATGACGCGTTGCCAAGCCGGCGCGGCCGGGGTACCGTTGCCGTATGAGCGAGTATGACCTGATCGTGGTCGGCGGCGGCATCTCCGGCCTCAGCTTCGCCCGCCGCGGTGCCCTGCAGGGCTGGCGCACCCTGTTGCTGGAAGCGGATCAACGCTTCGGCGGCTGTCTGGCCACCCAGCGCTACACCGGCGCGGCCGAGGGTTACTGGACCGAACTGGCGGCGCATACCGCCTACAACTCCTACGGTGCCCTGCTCGAACTGCTCGACGCCAATCAGCTCGGCCGCCTGCAACCCAGGCACAAGCTGCCCTGGCGCGTATGGGACGGCGCCCGCCTGCAATCGGTGTTCGCCCGCCTGCATTGGCCGAGCCTGCTGCCCGCGCTGCCCCGCCTGCTGTTCACGCCCAAGCAGGGCCTTGACCTGCGCGCCTATTACGGCCGGGTCATGGGCCGGCGCACCTACGACAGCCTGTTGCGCCATGCCTTCAGCGCGGTGCTGGCCCAGCCGGCCGACGCCTTTCCGGCCGATCTGCTGTTCCGCAAAAAGCCCCGGCGCCAGGACGTGCCGCGCAGCTACACCCTGAACGGCGGCTTGCTCGGCCTGGCCGAGATGCTGGCGGCCACGCCCGGGCACGAGGCCAAGGCCGGGGTCGCGGTCGAATGCATCCAGCGCGAGGGCGAGGCTTTCCGGGTGCACGCCGGCGCGGCGAGTTGGCGTTGCCGCCACCTGGCCCTGGCCGTGCCGGCCTGGGAGGCGGCGCGCCTGCTCGAGGGCGAATACCCCGAGCTGGCCCGATATCTGCAGCAGATCGCCCCGGCCGAGGTGGAGAGCCTGGCCGTGGTGGTGGCCCGGGACAGCATCGGCCTGCCGGAGCTGGCCGGGGCGATCGGCATCGATCAGGATTTCTATTCGGTGGTGTCGCGCGATGTGGTGCCCGATGCGCGCTTGCGCGGCTTCACCTTCCATTTCCGGCCCGGCCGGCTCGACCGGGCGGGCAAGCTGGCGCGCATCGCCGCCTTTCTGGGCGCGCCGCCCGAGGCGATCGTGGCCAGCGCCGAGCGCTGCAATCGCCTGCCGGCCCTGAAGGCGGGGCATCTGGCCTGGGTGTCGGCGGTCGACCGCTTGCTGTCGGGCGAGCGCCTGGCCCTGATCGGGAATTATTTTTATGGCGTGTCGATCGGCGATTGCGCCGAGCGCGCCAAGGCCGAGTTCGAACGGTTAAAGCAGCGCACAGTCAGTGCGACTACGTCCCCCTCTCCCTCAGGGAGAGGGCAGGGGTGAGGGTGGGTTAGGAGAACGCGCATGAGCAAGGTACTGGTACCCCTGGCGCCCGGCTTTGAGGACCTGGAGGCGACCACCATCGTCGACTTGTTGCGCCGCGCCGGCATCGAGGTGGTGACGGCCGGCCTGGCCCCGGGCCTGGTCCAGGGGGCGCGCGGCATGCGGGTCGCGCCCGATGCCGAACTCGATCAGGTGCTCGATCAGGACTTCGACATGATCGTGCTGCCAGGCGGCATGCCAGGGGCGGAAAATCTGAAGCACGACGCCCGCATCCAGACCCTGTTGAAGAAAATGGCCGCGGCCGGCAAATACACCGCCGCCATCTGCGCCGCGCCGATCGCCCTGGCCGCGGCCGGCCTGCTGGCCGGCAAAAAGGCCACCAGCTATCCCGGATTTCTCGATAAACTGAACCTGCCGGGCACCACCTATTTGAACCAGCCGGTGGTGGTCGATGGCCGGGTGGTCACCTCGCGCGGACCCGGCACGGCGATGGATTTTGCCCTCGAACTCATCGCCCTGCTGGCCGGCCAGGCCAAACGCGACGAGGTCGAGCTCGGCCTGATGCGGCCAGGACATCAATAAATCGGAGCAGGAGACGAACATGCTGATTCGCGAAATCCTCGCTGTCAAAGGCAGCAGCGACATCTACAGTGCCAAACCGGACGAGACCATCGCCGACGTGGTCAAGCGCATGGCCGAGCACAACATCGGCTCGCTGGTGGTGATGGACAAGGGGGTGATGGTGGGTTTCATCACCGAGCGCGACGTCATGCGCGGCATGGCGGTCAAGGGCTGCTCTTTGGCCGAGGTCAAGGTGAGCGAGATCATGGGCAAGGAGCCCTTCATCGGCTCGCCCGAGGATTCGGTCGACTACGCGCGCGACGTGATGACCAAGAACCGCATCAGCCACCTGGTGGTGATGGACGGCGACAAACTGATCGGCGTCATCTCCCTGCACGACATCGCCAAAGCCTCCCTCAAATACGCGCATTATGAAAACGAGTTGCTGAAGAGGTATATCAAACACTGGCCCGAGTAATGATCTCGGTAGTGTTGGCTAAGGACCATGAGCAACTCGTTTCGGTGCAGGCTAACTTTGCGCAGCAAAGTTAAGCC
>DDKN01000048.1:0-6279 GCA_002339725.1 Thiobacillus sp. UBA2597 | reverse complement strand
GGCGGCCGGAACCAAAATGAACTATCGAAGCGCCATTAAGCATTGGCCTGAGTAGCTCATTCCGGTGCAGGCTAACTTTGCGCAGCAAAGTTAAGCCACGAAGTGGCGGCCGGAACCAAAACAACCCCCGCATCCATGTCAGCGCCCCCGATGGGGCGTTTCATTTGTGCAGCTGATCTGCCGCCAGGCGTTCTTCGACCAGCGCCTGATAGGCCCGCAGCCGGCCGGCCAGGATGGCGCCGCTTGCCGCGGCGGCGGTGATCGCGCAATCCGGTTCCTTCAGGTGGCGGCAGTTGTAAAAGCGGCAGTGCCCGAGGTACGGCCTGAATTCGGGAAAGGCCGCCTGCAATTGATCGAGGCTGAGGTGGTG
Source organism: Thiobacillus sp. UBA2597 (assembly GCA_002339725.1). Lineage (GTDB taxonomy): Bacteria > Pseudomonadota > Gammaproteobacteria > Burkholderiales > Thiobacillaceae > Sulfuritortus. Next base: position 5,909 of record DDKN01000048.1, on the reverse strand, counting down.
CAGGCCGAATTCCTGCATGCCGGGCGAATCGATCAGGGCGCCGCCGCCGGGCAGCGCATACAGGCGGGTGTGTGTGGTGGTGTGGCGCCCGGCGTTGAGCGCGCGCGAGATCTCGGCGGTGCGCACATCGGCCTCGGGCACCAGGGCGTTGACCAGGGTGCTCTTGCCCACGCCCGAGGGGCCGATCAGCACCGAGGTCTTGCCGGCGAGCAGCGGCAGCAGGGGGCTGACGTCATGCCTGGCCGAAACCGGGATGACCGGGTAGCCGATGGCCTGATAGCCTTTCAGATGATCGTGCAAGGCTGCGGTCTGGGCGAGATCGGCCTTGTTCAGCACGATGGCGGCCGGGATGCCGGCGGCCTGGGCCGCCACCAGGCAGCGGTTGAGCAGGTTCTCGTTCAAGCCCGGCTCGGCCGCGCTGACCACCAGCACCTGGTCGAGATTGGCGGCGAAGTACTTGGTCTTGAACGGATCGGAGCGGTAGAGCAGGTTGCGCCGGGGCGCCACCCGTTCGATCACGCCCTGTCCCGGGCCGATGGGCTTGAATTCGACGCCATCGCCGCAGGCGATGTCGGTCTTGCGGCCGCGCCCGACGCAATCGACGATGCCGCCGTCGGCCTCGACCAGGCAGTGCTTGCCGAAGGTGGCGACGACCCGGCCGCTGTTCAACACGGAGAAACGCGCAAAGGCATCTGGCTTGCGCAGATGGAACGCGCGCGCTGCGCCTGTTCTCCCTCACCCGCCGCTTCGCGTCGGTCTCTCCCAGAGGCAGAGGCGAGGATACCCCCTCTCCCGCTGGGAGAGGGCAGGGGTGAGGGCAAGGGGTTCCGGTCTTTAATCACAACTCGAACAGCGCATCGATCTTGGCGGCGCAGATGAAATTGCTTTGGCTACGGCCGCCGCTTAGCGGCTTAACGGGCACTGCGTGCCCATTAGCCTTCGCCGAAGCAATTTCCCTTTGTGCCAGGTATCGCATCATAGTTCGAACAGCGCATCGACCTTGGCTGCGCAGATGAAATCGCTTTCCGACAGGCCGTTGATCGCATGGGTGAGGTATTCCACCCGGCAAGTGTTGTAGCCGACGGTCAGGCCGGGGTGGTGGCCCTGCTGGTGCGAGACCCAGGCGATGGCATTGACGAAGGTCATGGTGTGGTAGTGGTCGGCGAACTGGAAGTCGCGCCGCAGTTTGCCGTCGACCACCTGCCAGCCCTTGAGCCTGGGCAGCAGCCGGTCGATTTCGGCCTGGCTCAAGGGCGGCACGCCGCCTTCGCAGGGTTTGCATTTGCCTTTGGCCAGGTCGCAGAACACTTCGCTCATGCGTGGTCTCCTTCTCGTCTGGCGGGTTGCGCCTCAGGCCAGAGCCAGTTTGCCGGCCTGTGCCTGCAGGCGGCCGATGCGTTCGGCCGCCTTGGGATGGCTGTCGTAGAACAAAGAATAGATCGGGTCGGGCGTCAGGGTGGTGGCATTGTCGCGGTAGAGCTTGACCAGGGCCGCGACCAGCTGGCCGGCCTCGGCCTGCTGCGCGGCGTAGGCGTCGGCCTCGAACTCGTGCTTGCGCGAATACAGGCTCATGAGTGGCGTGAGCGGGAACAGGAACACGGGCGCGACCAGGAGGAACAGGGCGAGGGCGGTGGCGTCGTTCTGCACCATGACGCCGAGGTCCTGGTAGAACCAGGGCGCGCCCTTGAGCTGGGCCAGCACATAGAGCAGGGCGAGGCTCAGGGCGGCGAGCAGCGCGATGCGCTTGGCGACGTGCCTTAAACGGTAATGGCCCAGTTCGTGCGCGAGTACGGCCTCGATCTCGTCCGGCGCCAGTTGTTTGAGCAGGGTGTCGAAGAAGACGATGCGCTTGGCCGCGCCCAGGCCGGTGAAATAGGCGTTGCCGTGGCTGCTGCGGCGCGAGCCGTCCATGACGAACACGCCCTGGCTGGCGAAGCCGCAGCGCTTGAGCAGGCCTTCGATCCGGCTGCGCAGGCTGGCGTCGTCGAGCGGGGTGAAGGTGTTGAACAGCGGGGCGATCAGGGTGGGATAGGCCGCCAGCATCAGGAGGTTGAAGCCCATCCAGGTCAGCCAGACATAGAGCCACCACAGCTCACCCATGGCACCCATGAGCCAGAGCACGGCCAGGATCAACGGCCCGCCGATCACGAGGCCGAGCGCGGCCTGCTTCACATGGTCCGCGAGCCAGCCGGCCAGGGTTTGCCGGTTGAAGCCGAACCGGGCCTCGACCCGGAACTGGCGATAGAGCGCAACGGGCATCTCGCTCGCCGAGAGCAGGGCGATCAGGGCAAGCAGGAAGGCGGTGCCCTGGAGCAGGGAGCTGTCGAAGCCGGCGCTGACCACGTCGTAGAGCCGCTGCAGGCCGCCGCCCAGGGTCAGCGCGAGCAGCACGCCCGCCTCGATGGCCAGCTGCACCAGGGCGGGGCGCAGCTTGGCCAGGGTGTAGTCGGCCGCCTTCTGATGCTCGGCCAGGGTGATCGTACCGGCGAAGGCCTCGGGCGGCCGGTTCCGATGCAGCCAGACGTGACGCATCTGACGCAGGGCGAGCCACAGGCGCAGGCCGAAGGTGAGAATCACGGCGACCAGGAACAGCTTGCTGAACAGCGGCATGAAATCTCGCTCGGATGACGCAGTGGCGCCGATTATGCCACAATGGCCAACCCTGATTTTTGGATGGTTTTATGGCGCAAAACCCGACGCATCTGGTCTGGGTCGACATGGAAATGAGCGGCCTCGATCCGGACAAGGAACGCATCCTGGAGATCGCCCTGATCGTCACCGATGCCCAGCTCGAGGTGGTGGAAGAGGCGCCGGTCCTGGTGGTGCACCAGCCCGATGCGGTGCTCGACGCGATGGATGCCTGGAACAAGGGCACCCATGGCAAGTCCGGCCTGATCGACAAGGTCAAGGCCTCCACCCTGTCCGAGGCCGAGGTCGAGGCACAGATGCTGGCCTTCATGCAAAAGCACGTGCCGAACCGCACCAGCCCGATGTGCGGCAACTCGATCTGCCAGGACCGCCGCTTTTTGGCGCGCTACATGCCCCAGCTTGAGGCCTATTTCCACTATCGCAACCTGGATGTCTCCACCCTGAAGGAGCTGGCCCGGCGCTGGCGCCCCGGCCTGATGGAGGGCTTCACCAAGGAAAACAGCCACACCGCCCTGGCCGATATCCGGGAATCGATCGCGGAATTGCGTTATTACCGCCAGCATTTCATCCGGGAGTCATGAGGGGCGCCGAAGATTGCCTGTGGGGCGACTTACGCCTTGGAAAAAAATGGCATGAAACTTGCAACGTAGACATGAGCACGATTGCGAAAGGACACCAGGATGTTGAAGCCGGGCACTGACTACACGGTCGAGGTCAATCCGCGCATCCCCGAGCGCCTGGCGCGGCTGACCGAGCTGGCCGACAACCTCTGGTACAGCTGGGATCGCGCCACGCGCAGCCTGTTCGCCCGGCTGCATCCCGGACTGTGGGAGGCGGTGGGCCACAACCCCAAGGCCTTTCTCAAACGGGTGGACGAGGACCGGCTGAACGAGGCGGCCGAAGACCATGTCTTCCTCGGCACCTACAAGCGGGTACTCTCGGCCTACGACACCTATCACGGCGAGCCGCTTAGGCTGCAGATGCCGATCGGGCTCAAGCCGGGCGACCTGATCGCCTATTTCTGCGCCGAGTTCGGATTCCACGAGAGCTTCCCCATCTATTCCGGCGGCCTCGGCATCCTGGCCGGCGACCACTGCAAGGCGGCGGCCGACATGCGACTGCCCTTCGTCGCGGTCGGCCTGCTCTATCGCCAGGGCTATTTCTCCCAGCGCATCGACAACGACGGCAACCAGGTCGCCACTTATACCGATTCCGATTTCGAAGACCTGCCGATCGAGCCGGCGCAGCGCAGCGACGGCAGCGAGATCCACATCCACGTCGAGATGCCGGGCCGGCTGGTCGCGGTCAAGGTGTGGCAGGCCCGGGTCGGCCTCAACAAGCTGTATCTGCTCGACACCGATCTGCCCGAGAACAGCGCGGAGGACCGCTATATCACCCATCAGCTCTATGGCGGCGACAAGCAGACCCGCATCCAGCAGGAGATCGTGCTCGGGGTCGGCGGCATCCGGGCGCTGGAGGCGCTCGGCATCAAGCCGACCACCTTCCACATCAACGAAGGGCATGCCGCCTTCCTGGTGCTGGAGCGCACGCGCGCCCTGGTCAGCGATGGCCTGCCCTTCCGTGCCGCCCTGGAGGCGGTGGCCGCGAGCACCGTGTTCACCACCCACACCCCGGTGCCGGCCGGTCATGACCACTTCGCCGAGGACATGATCTGGAGCTATTTTTCGGCCTGCTGCAACGAGCTCAACATCGGGCGCGAGGAGTTCCTCAGTCTGGGTGGCGCCGGTCACGGCAACGACTTCAACATGACCAAGCTCGCCCTGCACGGTTCGCGTCACCACAACGGGGTGTCGCGCATCCACGGCGACGTCTCTTCCCGCATCTGCGGCGACATCTGGCCCCAGGTCACGCCGGACGAGTCGCCCATGGATTACATCACCAACGGCGTTCACGTGCCGACCTTCCTGGCCCAGGAGTGGCAGAACCTGTTCGACAACAAGCTCGGCTATGAATGGCGCCGGCGTTATTGCGACCGGGATTTCTTCACCAAGGTGGAGGCCATTCCCGATCACGAGTTCTGGGCGGTGCATCAGGGACTCAAGGCCCAGATGCTGCACGCCCTGCGTTCACGCGTGACCCAGCAGCACCTGCGCAATCACGGCTCCGAGGCCCACCTCGACCGCATGCTCAAGCATGCCAATCCGCTCGATCCCAATGTGCTGGTGATTGGCTTCGCCCGTCGCTTCGCCACCTACAAACGCGCCACCCTGCTGTTCGAGAACATGGACTGGCTGCGTGCCATCATCAGCGACCCGCACCGGCCGGTGCTGTTCGTCTTCGCCGGCAAGGCCCACCCGGCCGACCGGCCGGGCCAGGAGCTGATCCGGCGCATCCACGAGATCTCGCGCCTGCCCGAATTCGAAGGCAAGCTCTTGATGGTGGAAGGCTATGACCTCGGGCTGTCGCGCCGCCTGGTGGCCGGGGTCGATGTCTGGCTCAACAACCCGATCTATCCGCTCGAGGCCTCGGGCACTTCCGGCATGAAGGCCGGCATGAACGGCGTGCTCAACCTCTCGGTCACCGACGGCTGGTGGGACGAGGGCTACGATGGCAGCAATGGCTGGGCGATCAAGCCGGCACCCGAGTACTACGACGATGCCCGCCGCAACAAGGAAGACAGTCAAACCCTGTACGAGCTGCTGCAGGATCAGGTGATCCCCATGTACTACCGGCGCAACGAGCTGGGTTTCTCACCCGAGTGGGTGAAGATGGCCAAGCGTTCGATCGCCACTTTGTTGCCCCAGTTCAATTCCACCCGCATGGTGATGGAATACGTCAACAAGTTCTACATGCCGGCCAGCCGGCAGGCGCGCCGTTTCGCCGAGGACGATTACGCGGCGGCGCGCACCCTGGCCGACTGGAAGGCGAAAGTGCGTCATGCCTGGGGCGGGGTCAGCATTCGCCGGCTGGATGCGCCGGTCAAGCGCATCCCCTTCGGCGAGACCATGCACATCCAGGTGGCAATGAACCTCAACGGCCTGCAGCCGCAGGATGTCCGGGTCGAGCTGTTGGTCGGACGCGGCACCCGGCCGGGCAAGGAGACCGAGCGCAAGGTATTCCAGCTTGAGGCCACGAGCTGTCAAGGTGCCGAATGCGAATTCGGCCTCGAGCTGACCCCCGAGTTGTGCGGCAAGCTGGTCTATCGCATCCGCGCCTATCCCTATCACGAACTGCTGACGCATCCGTTCGAGACCGGCTTGATGATTTGGGTTTGAGAGTTGGCAGTTGGCAGTTGGCAG
>DDKN01000114.1 GCA_002339725.1 Thiobacillus sp. UBA2597 | reverse complement strand
CGCCGTTACCACCACAACTACCTCACCTTCGGCCAGCTCTATGCCTACAGCGAGAACTTCGTGCTGCCCTTCTCGCATGACGAGGTGGTGCACGGCAAGCGCTCCCTGCTCGGCAAGATGCCGGGCGATGCCTGGCAGCAGTTCGCCAATCTGCGCCTGCTCCTGACCTATCAGTTCACCACCCCGGGCAAGAAGCTCAACTTCATGGGCAACGAATTCGGCCAGGGTCGGGAATGGACCACCCACAGCGAGCTCGACTGGGGCCTGCTGCAGATCCATTGGCACAGCGGGGTGCAGACCCTGGTGCGCGATTTGGGGCGGCTCTATCTGAACCTGCCGGCCCTGCATGAGCTGGACTTTGATCCGGCCGGCTTCAACTGGATCGACTGCCACGATGCCAATCAGTCGGTGCTCGCCTTCGTCCGACGCGACCGGGCGGGCCGCAGCGTCATCGTCGCCCTCAATTTCACCCCGGTGCCGCGCGAGGGCTACCGCCTGGGCGCCCCGGCCGCCGGCTTCTGGCGTGAGATCTTCAACAGTGATTCGGAATATTACGGCGGCGGTAACATCGGCAACGGCCCCGGCGCGGTGAGCGAAGACATGCCCTGGATGGGCTATCCCCACTCGCTGGTGCTGACCCTGCCGCCCCTCGGTGGGATCGTGCTCAGCCTCGACTAGTTTTCCAGGGCGCGTCGCTCGATGTCGTACCAGACCGCATAGACGGGGTCGGACCAGAGCGACTTGATATAGGCCACCACCGCCTCGATCTCGCCCTCGCTCAAACGGCCTTGCCAGGCCGGCATCGCGCTGCCGGGCACGCCCTGGGCGATCAACCGTCTCAGCTCGGCCGTGGGGTGATGCCAGGCATGGGCCGAGTCGTCCAGCGGTGGCGGCGGATAGCGGCCATCCGGCCCGCGCACACGCCAGTCGCCCGGCTGGCCCCGACCGTCCGGACCGTGGCAGACGCTGCAATGGCGCTGGTAGACCGCCTGGCCCAGCCGCACCTGGTTAACGTCCTGCACGCGCACGATCGGCAGCGGCGGGCCCGGCTCAGGCGCGCCCGCCCTGTCCCCGGTGGCATCCGCGGCCTCGCGTTGACCGCAAGCGGTCAGCAGCAGCGCGGTGCCTGCCAGTATCAGCGTTCTCACTGCTGCGGCACCCCGCCCAGGCAGAACGCGGCCCACCCGACCGCTTTCGATTTCAGGCATGCCGGCGCGATTGGAGCGACATCACTCGATCCGCTCGTAGCGCAGAACGGTGAACGCCCCGTTCACCCTGTCCGCCAGGAAGCGGATTTTGTCTTCCGGTTTGAGCTGATCGAGCCAGGCCGCCTCCTTGACCCGAAACACCATGGTCATGGCTGGCATGCCCAAATGCTGGATCGCCTCGTGCCGGATGGTGACCTTGCCGGCGGCCTTGTCCACCTTGCGCACCACGCCGGCCGTCAGGCTCTCCGCCTGGGCCGGCTGTCCAGACGGCGCCTGCGGCGCATGGTCGTGCCCGTCGGCGCTCCAGGCGGCGGGTGCCAGGGCCCAGGCCAGCAGGGCGATCAGGATCGTCCTTGGTGTGTGCATACATCGATCTCCTCTGGTTTGCCTCGTCATTGCGCCGGCAGCACGCGGATGCTGCCGACCATGCCCGCTTCGTAATGCCCGGGCAGCAGGCAGGCGAACTGGAACTCGCCGGCCTGGGTGAATTGCCAGCCGATCACACCGGTCTTGCCCGGCGCGACATGGGCCATATGGGGCTCGTCGTGCTCCATGCCGGGGAAGCGCTTCATCATCTCGCCGTGCGCCTTCAATTCCTCTGCCGTGCCCAGCACCAGTTCATGCAGCAGCCGGCCCCGGTTGCGAATGACGAATTTCACGATCTCGCCCTGGCGGATGGTGAGGCTGGCCGGGCTGAAGCGCATGCTGTCGCGCATGTCGATGGTGACGGTACGGCTCGCCCCGGCCGGATCGGCTGCGCGGCCGAAGGCCTTTTCCTCCGCCTGGGCGTAGTCGATGGCGGCCTTGTTTCCGTGTTGCGCCCCGCCGTGTGCCAAGGCCGCGGGGCTTGCCAGGAAGGCCAGGGTGAGGCCCAGGATGGATGACCTGAGGTACATGATGACTCCTGACTCGATCAATGTCCGGCGTGACCGGAATGGCCGCCGGGCTTTTTGACCTGCAGGGTCTGCGCATCCGCATCGAGTGCGCGACCACGCTCCACATCGGGCATCGCGCCGGTCCACTCGTAGGCCACCGTGCCCTTGGGGTGGCGATACCAGCCCGGATCGCTGTAGTCGCCCGGCTGCACGTGGTCGCGCACCTTGACCACGCTGAACATGCCGCCCATCTCCAGCGGGCCGAACGGGCCCTGGCCGGTCATCATGGGCAGGGTGTTGTCGGGCAGCGGCATCTCCATCGCCCCCATCTCGGCCATGCCGCGGCTGCCCATGGCCATGTAGTCGGGCACCAGCCGGGCGATCTTTTCGCTGATGCCGCTCTGATCGACGCCGATCAGATTGGGCACGGCATGGCCCATGGCGTTCATGGTGTGGTGCGACTTGTGGCAGTGGATCGCCCAGTCGCCCGGATAGATCGCGTCGAACTCGAAGGCGCGCATCTGGCCCACGGCACAGTCGACGGTCACCTCGGGCCAGCGCGCCGACTTGGGCACCCAGCCGCCGTCGGTGCAGGTCACCTCGAAGTCGTAGCCGTGCATGTGGATCGGGTGGTTGGTCATGGTCAGGTTGCCGAAGCGCACGCGCACCCGGTCGTTGGTGCGCACCACCAGAGGATCGATGCCGGGGAACACCCGGCTGTTCCAGGTCCAAAGATTGAACTCGAGCATGGTGTTGACGTTGGGCACCATCGCCCCGGGCTCAATGTCGTAGGCGGTCATGATGAACAGGAAATCGCGATCCACCTTGTACTGGTTCGGATTCTTCGGATGCACGATCAGGCCGCCATACATGCCCATGGCCATCTGCACCATCTCGTCGGCATGCGGGTGATACATGAAGGTGCCCGATTTCTTCATCTCGAATTCGTAGACGAAGGTCTTGCCCGGCTGGATGTGGGGCTGGGTCAGACCCCCGACGCCGTCCATGCCGGAGGGCAGCAGGATGCCGTGCCAGTGCACCGTGGTGTGCTCAGGCAGTCTGTTGGTGACGAAGATGCGCACCTTGTCGCCTTCCACGCATTCGAGCGTCGGACCCGGGCTCGAGCCGTTGTAGCC
>DDKN01000113.1 GCA_002339725.1 Thiobacillus sp. UBA2597 | reverse complement strand
CCAGCACCGAGGCCATCCTGGCCGGCGGCTGCCGCATCGTGCAATACCGCAACAAGACCACCTCGGACTGCCACCGCCAGGAACAGGCCGGTGCCTTGCGCGCCCTGACCCGGCGCTACGGCGCGCGGCTGATCGTCAACGACTGCATCGAGCTGGCCCTGCAGGTCGAGGCCGACGGCGTCCACCTGGGCGGCGACGACGGCGACCTTACCGCCGCCCGGCAACGCCTGGGACCAGGTAAAATACTGGGCGCCTCCTGCTACGACGACCTGGCCCTGGCCCGCCAGGCGCAGGCGGCGGGTGTGGATTACGTCGCCTTCGGCAGTTTCTTTCCTTCCCAGGTGAAACCGGATGCCCGCCGCGCCAGCCCCGAGCTGCTGCGCGCCGCGCGGCGCGAATTGACACTGCCGCTCTGCGCCATCGGCGGCATCACGCCGGCGAACGCGCCGGCCCTGATCGAGGCGGGCGCCGACCTGCTGGCGGTGATCAGCGCCCTGTACCAGGCCGACGATCCCAGGGCCGTCGCCCAAGAATTTGCAGCGCTTTTCCCCTCACCCCTGCCCTCTCCCGCAGGCGGGCGAGGGGGACGCAGTGTCGCTACGCGACGTTAATTTTTACGAGGACCGACATGACTTCCCGCAACGACATCCTGTTCGAGCAATCGCAGAAACACATCCCGGGCGGCGTCAACTCGCCGGTGCGCGCCTTCGGGTCGGTCGGCGGCACGCCGCGCTTCTTCGCCCGCGGCGAGGGCCCGCGCGTGTGGGACGCCGACGGCAAAAGCTATCTCGACTATGTCGGTTCCTGGGGCCCGCTCATCCTGGGCCATGCCCACCCCGAGGTGGTGCGCGCCGTGCAGGAGACCGCCGCGAAGGGCCTCTCCTTCGGCGCCCCGACCGAGCTGGAACTGGCGATGGCCGACCTGCTGGTCGAACGGGTGCCGAGCCTGGAGAAGGTGCGCCTGGTCTCCTCCGGCACCGAGGCGACCATGAGCGCGATCCGCCTGGCGCGCGGTTTCACCGGCCGCAGCAAGCTGATCAAGTTCGAGGGCTGCTATCACGGCCATGCCGACAGCCTGCTGGTCAAGGCCGGCTCCGGCGCGCTCACCTTCGGCCAGCCCAGCTCGGCCGGCGTGCCGGCGGAGGTCACCGCGCATACCCTGGTGCTCGACTACAACGACATCGACCAGGTCAATCGCGTATTCGCCGAGCAGGGCAAGGACATCGCCTGCGTCATCGTCGAGCCGGTGGCCGGCAACATGAACCTGATCGCGCCCAAACCCGGCTTCCTCGAGTGCCTGCGCGAGAACTGCACCCGCCATGGCGCGCTGCTGATCTTCGACGAGGTGATGACCGGCTTCCGGGTCGGGCCGGGCAGCGCCCAGGGCCTGTATGGCATCACCCCGGACCTCACCACCCTGGGCAAGGTGATCGGCGGCGGCCTGCCGGTCGGCGCCTTCGGCGGCCGGGCCGAGATCATGGACAAGCTCGCCCCGCTGGGGCCGGTCTATCAGGCCGGCACCCTGTCGGGCAATCCGGTCGCCGTGGCGGCCGGCCTGGCCACGCTCAAGGCGCTGGCGGCGCCCGGTTTCTACGAGGCGCTCGCGGCCAAGACCCGGAAACTGGTCGAGGGCCTTGCCGCCGCCGCGCAGGAGGCCGGTGTGTTGTTCTCGGCCCAGAGCGTGGGCGGCATGTTCGGTCTGTATTTCGCGGCCAAGCCGCCGACCGGCTATGCCGAGGTGATGGCCTGCGACAAGGCGGCCTTCAACCGCTTCTTCCACCTGATGCTGGTCGAGGGCGTCTATCTCGCGCCGTCCGCCTTCGAGGCCGGCTTCGTCTCCGCCGCCCACAGCGACGCCGACATCGACGCCACCCTCGAAGCGGCGAAGAAGTCCTTCGCCAGGCTGGTGCCTTAAGCGGAACCGGATATGGACGACGAACTTTCGGCGGAGGACCTGCTGCGCCTGAACGTCCTGATGGCGCAGGACGTGAAGGCGGTGCGCCTGGACGAGGGCAATCTCACCCTGCACGCCCTCACCTCCCAGGGCGAGGCCTCGATGCCCCTGCATCCGACCTGCCGGGAAGACCGTTACCTGCGCCTGGTGCGCGAATTCCTTTCGGGCCACGCCCTGGGCTCGCCCGGCGGTTATCCGGTGCACCTCACGCGCTGGACGCGGCACGGCCAGCTGGCCAGCCCCGACCTGGGCAAGCTCCTGCTCACCGGCGAGCCGGAGGCGGTGACCGCCGTGGTCTACGCCCCGGGCCTGACCGACGAGGTGGCCGAATACGCCTGGTGGGCCATGCCCTCGATCGAGAACGCCCGGCTCATGCTGCGCCGGGAGGCCGTGGCCCGGGGGCGCATGGGCAAGGTGCTGGCCGATTTTTTGATCGAGCACCTGCCCTTCCTGCAGGAGGATCATCTGGCCATCATCGACACCGTGGCGGTGCTGCTGGCTTCGGGCGCGGTCGACACCGGCGGACGGGAGGCCATCTGGAAGCGGGGCCGACGCAGCAACAGCTATTACGTCGCCTTTCTGGAAATCCTGCCCAAGGACCTGCCCCAGCCCCTGCCCGAGCGCGCCGACCTTTCTGCCTGGCGGCCGCAGCTCGAGAGCCTCGCCGCCCAGGGCAACGCCTGCGCCAGCCTGTTGCTGGATGCGCTGTCGGCCCAGGGCCAGACCTTTCTCACCATCTTCGCCGAGATCTTCAGTCGGCCGGAGACCCAGGACGTGGTCAACCGCAGTCTCAACGCCCTCGGCCGGCGCTTTGCCGCCGGGCCGGATATCGGGCAGGCCGCACAGGCCGTGGCCGCCGCCCTGCCGAGCCTGGCGGCCGATGCCGAGGCCGTCCTTGCCCTGGGCCAGGCCAGCGAGGCCCTGACCGCCCCGGTCTTCGCCCGCTCCACCGCCATCGGCTCGCTCATGCGGCGCAAGATCGAACCCCTGCTCGCCCCCCTGCTGCAGCAGGTGCAAACCCTGCTCACGGCCAAAACCTAGACCGGCGCGTTGACGGCAGGCATGAAAAAAGGCCGCCCTCGGGCGGCCTTTTCTCGATCTGCCGAAGCGCTTAACGCAGGCCGGAGATGTACTCGGCCACGGCGCGCATTTCCTGGTCGGTCATCTTGCGGGCGATGGTCTGCATCATCTTGCCGCCGTCGTTGGCGCGATCGCCGGTGCGGAAGTTCTTCAGCTGGGCGACGACATACTTGGCGTGCTGGCCGGCCAGGCGGGGGAACTGCACCGGGATGCCGGCGCCGGCCGGGCCATGGCAGGAGGCACAGGCGGGCACGCCGCTGCCGGGATTGCCGCCCTTGTAGATCTTCTGGCCTTCGGTGACCAGGGCCGGGTCTTTGGCCGGCTTGGCCTTGGGCAGCTGGGCCGCGAAATAGGCGCCCAGGTTGACCATGTCCTCGGCCGTCAGCTTGGCCACGTTCGGCGCCATGGTGGCATTGCGCCGGGCGCCGGATTTGAATTCGTTCAGCTGTTTGGTGATGTATTCGGGATGCTGGCCCGCCAGGTTGGGATAGATCGGCGAGGTGCTGTTGCCGTCGGTGCCGTGACAGGCGCCGCAGACGTCGTTGACGATCTTCTGGGCCTTGGCCGGATCGCCCTTGGCGGCGGTGGTGGCAGTCTCGGCCGCGCCGGAGACGCTCGCGACAAACAACAACCCGGTAAGCCATACAGCATGTTTGTTCATTTTTTGGCAGGCTCCTGAACCTTAGATACGCTTGGGAAAACCGCGGCATTCTAGCGGTCTTTTTGCTAACATGCCAGTTTTACCGGCCGGGCCCAACGTGTTAAACGCCGCCTTCCAGATCACCGTCGCCGATCTTGCCCAGCTGCCGCCGGACAGCCTCGCCGAAGTCGCCTTCGCCGGCCGCTCGAACGCCGGCAAATCCAGCGCGATCAACGCCATCACCAACCAAAAACGTTTGGCCTTCGTCAGTAAGACCCCGGGCCGCACCCAGCACCTGAACTTCTTCCGGGCCGGGCCCGGCCGCTATCTGGTCGACCTGCCCGGTTACGGCTATGCCAAGACCCCCATGGTCGAGCAGAAACGCTGGCAGGCCCTGGTCGGCAGCTATCTGGCCGGCCGGCCCCAGCTCGCGGGGCTGGTTCTCATCATGGACATCCGCCACCCGTTCACCGAGCTCGATCTGATGCTGCTCGACTGGTTCCAGGCCAGCGGCAAGCCGGTACACATCCTGCTGTCCAAGGCCGACAAGCTCTCGCGCAGCCAGAGCCTGCCCGTGCTGCGCGCCGCCCAGGCCACCCTGGCCGAGCGGGGTTATTCGGGCTCGGTCCAGCTCTTTTCCAGCCCCAAGCACATGGGTCTGGACGAGGCGGAGGCGGTGATCCGGAACTGGTTGCAGATGCCGCCGGCCAAAGGCGGCGCCAAGGCAAAAAAATGCCCGACCCAAGGGGAGAAGGTCGGGCATCAAGTGCCTTAGCCTTGCGCCAAGGCACCCGCTCAGGGAGGAGATAGCGGGAACGAGTTGCCTCGTCTTGCTCATAGAATGGAAAATTGACAAAAAGTTCCCCCACCGTTTACACACCCCCTACGACCCTCAGCCCATACCCCCCATGTTCGATCTCGCCAGCTTCCCCCGCAAACGCATGCGCCGCATGCGCCGTGATGAGTTTTCCCGCCGCCTGATGCGGGAAACCGTGTTGACCCCGGCCGATCTGATCCTGCCGGTCTTCGTGCTCGACGGCAGCGGCCGGGAAGAGGCGGTCGCCTCCATGCCCGGGGTGAAACGCATGAGCCTGGACAAGCTGTATGCCACGGCCGAGGACTGCCTGAAACTCGGGGTGCCGGCCCTGGCCCTGTTCCCGGTGATCGACGCCGGCCTGAAAAGCCCGGACGCCGCCGAGGCCTACAACCCCAAGGGCCTGGTGCCGCGGGCCGTGGCCGAGCTGAAATCACGCTTCCCGGAACTGGGCATCATCACCGACATTGCGCTCGACCCTTACACCAGCCACGGCCAGGACGGCCTGATCGACGAGACCGGCTATGTGCTGAACGACGAGACCATCGCCGTGCTCACGCGCCAGGCCGAATGCCACGCCGCGGCCGGCGCCGACGTGGTGGCGCCGTCGGACATGATGGATGGCCGCATCCATGCCGTGCGCGAGGCGCTCGATGCCGCCGGCCATATCCACACCCGTATCCTGGCCTATTCGGCCAAATACGCCTCCAGCTTCTACGGCCCCTTCCGCGATGCCGTGGGCTCGGCCGCCAATCTGGGCAAGGGCAACAAGTACACCTATCAGATGGACCCGGCCAACACCGACGAGGCCTTGTGGGAAGTCGGACTGGACCTGCAGGAAGGGGCCGACATGGTCATGATCAAGCCGGGCATGCCGTATCTCGACATCGTGCGCCGGGTGAAGGACACCTTCCAGGCGCCGACCCTGGTCTATCAGGTGAGCGGCGAATACGCCATGCTCAAGTCGGCCGCCCAGAACGGCTGGCTCGACGAGCGCGCCTGCGTGCTGGAGGCCCTGCTCGGCTTCAAGCGGGCCGGGGCGGATGCCGTGCTGAGCTATTTCGCGCTCGACGCCGCGCGCTGGCTCAAAACGGGTTGACGGCCATGGCCGGCCGCCGCACGGCGCCCGCTGCCCGCTAACAAGCGGTTCAGGTGCGCGCCTTGCGCTCGCGCTCGATCTTCAGGATGTAGCGCTGAATCGCGGTTTCCACCGGCGCCGGCAGATTGACGAACTGACAGCCCGCACGCAGGGTGATCAGGCCGTTCTTCATGGTCTCCTTGTAGGTGCTGCACACCTTCAGGCTGACGACGGCCTCGGCCGCATCGGGCAGGGCGAGCCGGCAGCCGTGATGGATCTCCCCCGCCACCAGGCGGATTCCGCTGGGCGGATAGAGCACGCCGATGCCGCCCACGCTGATGTCGGTCACCACCACCTTGAGCGTGCCGCTGGGCAGATTGATCCAGCATTTGACCGGATCGGTCAGCGGGGTGGCCAGGCGATAGAACTCGCGCCGTTGCACGCGCAACAGCGTGGCCGGCAGCTTGGTTTTCAGGACGATTTCGCCGCTGTACTTGGCCCGTTCGAACCGGCCGACGCTGAATTGAATCCGCACCTGGTTGAGCATGGCCGTGACGGTGGATTGTTCGCTGGCGAGCAAGAGCTCGTTGATCCGCTCGTCCGGGCCCCGGTCGAAATAGATAAAGCCGGTGTTGGGATTGATGCCGACCAGGGTGGTGAGCAGGAAATCCTCGCCGCCATCGGCGTGGATGGTGACAATGGTCTTGTCGGTCAGCATCTTGCGCAGGATCCGCTCGATCTCCACGGCATCGCGCAGGGTGTAACGCCCCAGATCCTCGTTCGTGTTGTAGTCGAATCGCATGCTCTGACTCTAGTTCCGCGCCGGACCGCCGCCGGCGGGGCTAGCGCGCGTTCTCCATGGCGTGGGATTCGCGCTCGATCTTGAAGATATAGCGTTGCAGCTCGCGCTCGATCACCGAAGGCAGCTCGATAAATTCGCAGCCCAGGCGCCACACCCGTTTCTGATTGGGCTGAACCAGTTCGACCTGATTGCGCACCTTGAGGCTGACGATGAATTCGCCAACCTCGGGGATCAGCAGACGGCAACCATGAATCACCTGGCCCAGGACGATGTCCGCTTCGCCCGACGGGTAGGTGAGCCCGACGCCGCCGACACTGACATCGACCACGTCGGCTTCCAGCAATTTCTGCTTTGGCAGGGCCATGCGGCATTTCGCCGGGTTGTCGCGCGGCGTCTCGACCCGATAAAACTCGCGGCGCTGAAAACGCAGCAGGGCGGCGGGAAACGGCAGCCGATAGGCCGGGCGCCCCTCCAGCTCGACCCGACGGGCCAACCCGGCCGTGAACTGGATCTGCACGTTCTCGTGACGGGTCGAAAAGGCCGCGCCCTCCCGTGCCGCAAGATCGGCATCCATATGCCTGTCGAACGGGCACTCCAGATAAAACTGCCGGGCGGCGCCGTCGACCGCCAAAACGGTGGTGATGAAACTGCCGTTGCCGCTCCTGCCCGAGCCCGTGATCAGCGCCTTGCGCTCCATCATGCCGCGCAGCAGTCGCTCGATCTCGAGTGGGCTGTCGACCCGAAAGCGGGTCAGGTCTTCCGCAGGCGGCGAAGGGTGCGGGATGTCCATGCCAGAAAATGGGTCGGGGCAAGCAATGGCGCCAAGGATAATGCAGAAACGGCGCTTTGGCTCAATCCTGTTCCTGAAGCAAACGGCTCAGTTGCTCGGCGTTCATCCGCTTCGCCCCGTCGGCCCGACCCCGGCTGTGGGCGTGCTGGCTGCTGAGCGGCAACACGGTGACCAGGATGTCGGCCGGGTCCGAGTAGATCAGATAGGCCTGACGCCCGGGCCGGTCGGCCACTTTGAAGGAAGCGCCCTGGTTGAGCAGAAACTGCTCGAACTCCTTGCTGGCATCGGCATACAACTCGATCTCGATGTTGGCATGATCGGACGCCGTGCCGCTCAAGACCGCGCCCGTCAGCATGGGACTGAACTGGCCGAAGGCCTGCAGCACCGCCAAGGCCTGTTCCCGCTGAGCCCGCAGGGTCTCGGCGTGCTCGTCCGGACCGTAGAGGGCATGATGGCTGCGCAACGCCTCGTCGATCTCGTCATTGTTGGGCAAGGCATGGCTGTCGGTCACGCCGAGCTGGCGCGCCGCCTTGCGTTTGGCGAAGGCATAGTCGCGGATGCCGTGCTCGGCCATCAGTTGGGCCGCCACCTGCGCGATGCGCAGGCGCACATGACTGTTGCGGGAGGAGCCGGATTTGACTGGCATGGTTGGACTCGTCAGGTCGACCTCATGGACTGGGACGTTCCGCCGACTGGCCGGGCGCGAACTCCTGCAGGAAATATTCGACCACCCCCGCGTCATCGGGCTGTCCGGTCTTGGGATTGACCTTGATCGGCACCACGCCCTCCGGCATGGCATAGCCGGTATCCGGCTGGCCGCGCAGCGCCTGCTCCATGTAGTGAATCCACATCGGCAGCGCGGCGACCCCGCCGGTCTCGTTGGCACCGAGCGGGCGCGGCTGGTCGTAGCCGATCCAGGCCACCGCCACCCGGTTGGGATTGAAGCCGGCGAACCAGGCATCCCGATGGTCGTTGGTGGTGCCGGTCTTGCCCGCCAGGTCCGACCGTCCCAGGCGCAGGGCCGCGGTGGCGGTACCCCGACGCACCACATCCTGCATCATCGTGGTCATGATGAAGGCGTTGCGCGGGTCGATCGCGTATGGCGTCTCGCGCGCCGGGATGCCCTGATACTCTTCCAGGATGCGGCCGTCCTTGTCGGTCACCCGGCGCAGGAAATAGGGCCGCACCTGATGCCCGCCGTTGGCGAAGACCGCATAGGCCGCGGCCATCTGCAAGGGCGTCACCTCACTGGCGCCCAGCGCCATGGTCAGATAGGGCGGCAGGCGTTCCGGATCGAAGCCGAACCGGGCGGCATGCTCGCGCGTGAACTCGACCCCTGCCGCCTGCAGTATCCGGATCGAGACCAGGTTCTTCGATTTGTAGAGCGCGGTCCGCATCGTGATCGGGCCGTCCATGGTGCCGTCGTAGTTCTTGGGGTCCCATTGCTGCCCGCCGGTCAGGGCCGGGTCTACGCTGATCGGCGCGTCGTCGAAGATGCTGGCCGGCGTGATGCCCTTTTCCAGGGCGGCCGAATAAATGAACGGCTTGAAGCTGGAACCCGGCTGGCGCCAGGCCTGCACCACGTGGTTGTATTGGTTGCGGGCAAAATCGAACCCGCCGACCAGGGCGCGGATCGCCCCGTCATCCGGCGCGAGCGCGATCAGGGAGGCCTCGGCCTGAGGCAGGTAGGTCAAGCGCCAGGGCTGATCGGGCGCCAGCTTCACCACGCGGATGATCGACCCCGGCCCCAGCCGCTTTTTGCTGGTATGGGCGAACTTGATCTCGTCCGGCCCCAGCTCGATCGTCTCGCCGCTGCGCAATTGCGCCTGCAGCTTGTCCTTGCCCAGGCTCAACACCACCGCCGGCAACAGGCCATTCGATTCCGGCCGGTCCGACAGGGTCTCGAAGATGGCCTTGTCGCGCGCCTCCGCCTCTTTCGGCAGCTTGACCTCGCCTTCCGGCCCGGCATAACCCCGCCGGCGGTTGTATTCGACCAGACCGATGCGCACCGCATCGGCCGCCGCCCGCTGCTCCTTGGCGCGCAGCGTGGTGTAGACCTTCATGCCGCTGATATAGATCTGATCGCCGTAACGCCGATGCATGTACTGGCGCACCATTTCCGCCAGATGATCGGACACCGCCTCGAAGTTTTGCGGTGAGTAGCGCACGTTCAGCTTGCGCTCCCTGGCCTCGATCAACTGTGCCTCGCTGATATAGCCCACGCGGTACATGCGCTCGAGCACGTATAGCTGGCGTGCCCGCGCCCGGGCCGGATTGACCACCGGGTTGTAGGCCGAGGGGGCCTTGGGCAGGCCGGCCAGCATGGCCGCCTCGGCCAGATCGATCCGGGCCAGCGGCTTGCCGAAATAGATCTGCGCTGCGGCGGCGAAGCCATAGGCGCGCTGGCCCAGATAAATGTGGTTCAGATACAGCTCGAGGATCTCGTCCTTGGACAGTTGATGCTCGATCTTGATCGCCAGCAGGGCCTCGTTGATCTTGCGCCGGAAGCTGCGCTCGGAACTCAGGAAGAAATTGCGCGCCACCTGCATGGTGATGGTGGAGGCGCCTTCGCGCACCTCGCCGGACACCAGATTGGCGAGCGCCGCGCGCAGGATGCCCAGGGTATCGATGCCGCCATGACTGTAGAAGCGCTCATCCTCGGCCGCCAGCACGGCCTGGCGCAGGACTTCCGGCACGTTCTCGATCCGGACCATGGCCCGGCGCTCCTCGCCGAACTCGCCGATCAGCGTGCCGTCCTCGGTGTAGATGCGCAGCGGCATCTTGGGCCGGTAGTCGGTCAGGGCCTCCAGGCTCGGCAGGGTGGGATAGATCAACGCCACGGTCAGAATCACCAAGGCGGTCAAGCCGAGCGCCACACCCGCCAAGCCGGCGAGCAGGGCTTTCCAGGAAGGTTTGATCATCTGTTGCATCCGTGCACCGGCCGCCATTCAGTTGCCCGGGGCGGCTGACGCGGGGCTAGAAAAAACATGGTATCGAGTATATGTTGTCGCTTGTACTTAAGGTGGATTGTGAAGAATCCATTTCATGAGATTGAAAAGCGAAAGGACTGCTTTTGCAATTCGCTTGGCTTAGCGGAGGAGAGCGGCCCCTGATCGGGGTCGATATTAGCTCATCGGCCGTAAAAATGCTCGAACTGTCCGGGGCCGGCAAGGACGCCTATCGGGTCGAGCGCTATGCCATCGCCCCGCTGCCCAAGGACGCCATTGCCGACGGCAAGATCAACAAACCCGAGGCGGTCGAGGCCGCCATGAGCCAGGCCTGGCGCAGCCTGGACAGCCGGACCAAGGCCATCGCCCTGGCCCTGCCGGTCTCGGCGGTGATCTCGAAAAAGGTGCTGGTGCCGAGCCAGGC
The DNA here is from genome assembly GCA_002339725.1 of Thiobacillus sp. UBA2597. GTDB lineage: Bacteria > Pseudomonadota > Gammaproteobacteria > Burkholderiales > Thiobacillaceae > Sulfuritortus. The sequence continues at coordinate 12,632 of DDKN01000113.1, read as the reverse complement.
CAGTGAAACCGAGGTGGAAGCACAGCTCACGGCCGAGGCCAACCAGATGGCCGCCTTTCCGGTCGACGAGGTCAGTTTCGACTACCAGATTCTGGGGCCGTCCCCCAAAAGCCCGAGCGACAACGAGGCCCTGGTCGTCATCACCCGGCGCGACCGGGTCGACGAACGGGTCGCCATCGCCGAGGCGGTCGGCCTGCAAACCGTGATCATGGATGTCGACAACTTCGCCGCGCTCGGCGCCTATACCCAGATGGCCGGCCAGTTGCCAAGCAGCGGCAAGAAACAGACCGTCGCCATCGTCGACATGGGGGCCAACTTCACCCACATCAACATCCTGCACAGCAACCAACTGGTGTTCCAGCGCACCCATGCCTTCGGCGGCCAGATCCTGACCCAGGACATTGCCCGCCGCTTCGACGTCTCGCTGGAGGAGGCGGAGGACGCCAAGCGCAAGGGCCAATTGCCCGACCGCTACAAGACCGAGGTGCTGCCCGCCTTCCTGGAGAACGCGGCGCAGGAGGTCATGCGCTCCCTGCAGATGTGTTTTGCCTCGACCGCCTATCAGAGCGTGGACCATGTCCTGCTTTGCGGCGGCTGCGCCCTGCTGCCCGGCCTGGATGACGCCATCCGCAATGCCAGCCAGGCCCAGGTCAGCATCGCCAACCCCTTCGCCCGCATGAGCCTGTCGGGCAAGGTCAATGCCCAGCGCCTGGCCAATGACGCCCCCATGATGATCATCGCCTGCGGCCTGGCCCTGCGGAGGTTCGATCGGCCATGAGCGTGATCCGCATCAACCTCCTGCCGCACCGCCAGCTCAAGCGCGAGCGTCAGGCCAAACAGTTCAACCTGCTGGCCGGCGGCGTGGCCGCACTGGCGCTGCTCACCATTGTGGCGGCGCATCTTTTGATCAGCGCAGCCCAGGACAACCAGGCCCGGCGCAACGAGTTTTTGCGCCAGGAGATCGCCCAGCTCGAAGCCAAGCTGAAGGAGATCAAGAGCCTCAAGGAAAAAACCCAGGCCCTGCAGGCGCGCAAAACCGCGGTCGAATCGCTCCAAGCCAACCGCACCGTCCCGGTTCACCTGCTCGACCAGCTCGCCCGGCGCCTGCCCGAGGGCGTGCATTTGCGCAGCGTCAAACAGGCCGACAAAACCCTGTCGCTTCAGGGCTATGCCCAGTCCAGCGCCCTGGTCTCGACCTACATGCGCAATCTCGAGGAATCCGAGTGGTTCGAAAATGCCGTGCTGATCGAAGTGAAGGCGGCGACGGTGAACAACCTGCGCAGCAACGACTTTTCGCTGACCTTGACGGTGAGCGACCCGAATGCGCAGGCCACTAAAGGCACCCCCTGAACATGGCACTCTCCGATCTGAACAACATCGACCTCCAGAACCTCGACCTCAAGGATCTGGCCAACGCCCCGTCCGCCGTCAAGGGCATCGTGCTCGGTCTGCTGTTCGTGCTGGTGGTGGGCGCCGGCTATTACTTTCACCTGTCCGACCTGTTCGCCAATCTCGACCGTCTGGAACAGGAAGAAGCGCAGCTGCGCCAGACCTATAGCGAGAAGGTGGGCGAGACGCGCAATCTCGAGGCCTATCGCCAGCAGCTGAAGGAGACCGAACAGGCCCTGGCCACCATGATCCGGCAGTTGCCGAGCAAGGCCGAGGTCGACGCCCTGCTGACCGACATCAACCAGGCCGGCCTCGGCCGCGGCCTGAGTTTCGAGCTGTTCCGTCCGGGCCAGACTAGTTTCGGCGACTTCTATGCCACGCTGCCGGTCGCGATCAAGGTGGTCGGCAGCTACCATGAGATCGCCAGTTTCGTGAGCGATGTGGCCGCCCTGCCGCGCATCGTCACGGTGCACGACATCAATATCGTACCCGGCGCCAAGCCGCCCCAGCTCAGCATGGAGGCGACGCTGAAGACCTACCGCTATCTCGACGAGGCGGAAAGCGCCGCCGCCAAGCAGGCCGCGAACCCGGCGGGGGCCAAGAAATGAAAGCCGCCCTGCCATTGCTGCTCACCGCCCTGCTCGCCGGCTGCGGCAGCCAGGAAGGCTTCGACGACCTGCGCCAGTTCATGGACGAGGCGGGCCGGGCCAGCGCGCCCAAGGTCAAACCCCTGCCGCCGCCCCAGCCGCACGACACCTTCGTCTATCAGGCGGACCAGGTGCCCGACCCCTTCAATCCGCGCTCGCTCAAAGGCGGGCCGGCCGGGGCGGCCGAGGCCGAGGTCGCCCGGGCGCGCGGCGGCCTGGAGGAATACCCGCTGGAGAGCCTGCGCGTGACCGGGGTCATCGAGCGCAACGGGGTGTTCCAGGCTTTGGTGGTCACGCCCGACAACCGGCTGCATGCCGCCAAGGTGGGCGACCGCATCGGCCAAAACGGCGGCATCATCACCGCCATTTCCTACCAGGGCATCAAGCTCAAGGAGCGCGTCATGTCGGCCGCCGGCAAGTGGACCGAGGTCACCAGCGAATTGGCCAAGCCGCAGGAAACGGAGATCCGCGAGCTCAAGCCCGCCGGCAAATGAAGCGAAGCTTATGACCGAACGAACCGGCGCCCAGCCAATATCGACAAGCGCATCGCGCAAATGCTCATGGCGTATCGCCCTGAGCCTTTCTCACCCCTGCTCTCTCCTGCGCGCAGGAGGGGGGAACGCGGACCCGCGCCGCGTGTTTCACGCCAAGAAGAGAGGCACACCATGAACCACAGCATGCGGAACAAACGGATCGGATGGCTGGCCGCCTGCCTCGTGTGGCTGGCCCTGCCTGCCTGGGCGGCGCCCGGCAACACCCTGGAGAGCGTCAAGCTCAGCGCCGGCCAGGACGACAGCCAGGTGCTCAAGGTGGCCTTCAAGGAAAGCCTCACCGCCACACCGGCCGCCTTCACCACCACCAATCCCAACCGCCTGATCGTCGACCTGCCGGATACCGCCAGCGCCCTGGGCCGTTACAGCGAGGTGGTCGACAAGGGCAACGTCCAGAGCGTGCAGGTGCTGCAGGCGGGCGAGCGCACCCGTTTGGTGGTCAACCTCAAGGCACCGGCCGAGTATGAGGTGAAAACCGACCGCAACTATCTCCTGCTGGTCCTGCGGGGCGGCGGCGCCGACAGCGCCACCCACTTCGCCGCCACCAGCCCGGCACCCAGGCACAGCGTGCGCGACATCGACTTCCGCCGGGGCAAGACCGGTGAAGGCCGGCTCACCGTCACCCTGTCCGGGCCGGGCATCGGGGTCGACATCAAGCAGCAGGGCCGCACCATCCAGATCGATTTCCTCAACACCGAACTGCCGGCCATCCTCAAGCGCCGGCTCGACGTCTCCGATTTCGCCACCGCGGTGCAGACGGTCGAGGCCTACCCGCTCGACAACCGCACCCGCCTGGTGCTCACCCCCTCGACCAAGGTCAGCCATTCGGCCTATCAGACCGGCAACCAGTTCGTGATCGAGGTCAGCCCGCAGCAGACCGATTTCGCCACCAGCGGCAGGGGTGGCCAGTACACCGGCGAGCGCATCTCGCTCGACTTCCAGAACGTCGAGGTCAAGGACCTGCTCAAGGTCATCGCCGACTTCACCGGCCAGAACATCGTCACCAGCGACCGGGTCACCGGTACCACCTCGCTGCGCCTGAAGGAAGTGCCCTGGGACCAGGCCCTGGACATCATCCTCGCCACCCGGGGCCTGAGCCGCAAGGTGATCAGCAACAACGTGCTCTGGGTCGCGCCCTCGGATGAGATCGCCCAGATGGAAAAACGCGATCTCGAGGCGCGCCAGGCAATCTACGACCTGGAGGAGTTGCAGTCCGATGTCGTGCGCCTCAACTACCTGCGCGCCGACGAGGCCCAGGCCATCCTCAACGGCCAATCGCTCAACACGGCAGGCGCCGGCCAGGCGGTCAGTTGTGGCGCCGGTGCCGCCGGCATCGGCGCCGCCCCGCCCGCGCCGGTGGCGCCCGCTGCCGCGGGCCAGGCGGCTCAGCGCATCCTGTCCAAGCGCGGCACCACCTCCTTCGATCTGAAGACCAATTCCCTGTTCATCCAGGACGTGCCGAGCAAGATCAAGGAGGCGCGCGATTTGCTGGCCCGGATCGACATCCCGGCCAAACAGATCCTGATCGAGGGCCGGGTCGTGGTGGCCGACGACATGTTCGGCCGCAACCTGGGCGTCAAGCTGGGCGTGCAGAATGCCGGCAACATCGGCGCCACCCGGTTCGGCCTGGCCGGCACGGCGGAGACTGCCCAGTCGCTGATCGGCGCCACCGTCCCCTCCGGCACGGTCGGCAACAACGTCAACCTGCCGCTCGGCGGGCCGTCCACGATCGGCGTCAGCCTGCTCAATGCCGGCAGCAACCTGATCCTCAATCTGGAACTGGATGCCATGGAGCAGGACAAGCGCGGCAAGATCATCTCCAGCCCGCGCGTGATCACCCAGAACCAGAAGCCGGCGGTGATCATGCAGGGCCAGCAGATCCCCTATCAGACCACCAGCCAATCCGGCACCCAGACCTCGTTCCAGAACGCGGTACTCTGCCTCCTGGTCAATCCCCAGATCCTGAACAACGACGACATCATTCTCGATGTCGAGATCACCAAGGATGCGCCGGGTGAAAACACGGCCGCTGGCCTGCGCATCGACACCAAGCGGGTGAAGACCCAGGTGCGGGTGCGCAACGGTGAGACGGCCATCCTGGGCGGCATTTTCGAGCAGACCCTGCGCGACGACACCAACAAGGTGCCTGTGCTGGGCGATATCCCCGTGCTGGGCCACCTGTTCAGGAACAACGCCAAGAAGGACGAAAAGAACGAGCTGCTGATCTTCATCACCCCCCGGGTGCTGCCGGAAGGCCTGGCCGGCATCCAGTAAACCTTCGCAACAGACGAAACGGCGCCCGAGGGCGCCGTTTTCGTTTCAGAAGGTCACAGCGCGATCAGGCGCCGGGCGAGATAGATGAGACCCAGGATGAGGAACAAGGCCAGCCCCAGCTTACTGGTGAGGCCGGCGTAGTAGAGCCAGCGCCGGTCGCGGCTGACGGCGTAGCCGAGCAGCAGCACGATGAGCAGGATGCCGAAGCCGACCAGGATCAGCCGCAGGGCGAACATCAGGCGGGCAGCAGGTGCAGGCGGGTGAGGGCGTCGGGCGTGCTCGCCGCGTCGGCGAAGCTGGCCCACTCCCAGGCCTCGGCGTCGTCGAGCAGCTTGCACAGCAGCTGGTTGTTCAGGCCATGGCCTGACTTGTAGGCGGCAAAGGCGCCGATGATCAGGTGGCCGGAAAGATAGAGGTCGCCGATGGCGTCGAGCACCTTGTGCTTGACGAACTCGTCGGCATACCTGAGGCCGTCGGCGTTGAGCACGCGGAACTCGTCCATCACCACGGCGTTGTCGAGCGAGCCGCCCAGGGCCAGGTTATTGCTGCGCAGCCATTCGACGTCCTGCATGAAGCCGAAGGTGCGGGCGCGGCTGATCTCCTTGACATAGGACTGGCTGGCGAAGTCGATGCAGATCGCCTGGCCCGACTGCTTGAACACGGGGTGATCGAAGTCGATCTTGAAGGTGAGCTTGAAGCCCTCGTGCGGGGTCAGCTCGGCCCACTTGTCGCCGTCCTCCACCCGCACCGGGCGCTTGATCCGGATGTAGCGGCGCGGGGCATTCTGTTCCTCGATGCCGGCGGATTGCACCAGGTAGACGAAGGGCGCGGCAGAGCCGTCCAGGATGGGCACTTCCGGGCCATCCAGGTCGATATAAAGGTTGTCGATGCCCAGCCCGGCCAGGGCGGACATCAGGTGTTCCACGGTGGCGATCTTGACGCCATCCTTTTCCACGGCGGTACAGAGCCGGGTGTCGGTCACCAAATGCGGGTCGATGCGGAAATCGACGGGCTCAGGAAGGTCGACGCGACGAAAAAGAATACCGGCATCGGGCGGCGCCGGACGCAAGGTCAGTTGGACCTTGCGTCCGCTGTGGAGCCCGACGCCGGTGGCGCGTACGAGAGACTTGATGCTGCGCTGCTTGATCATGCAGCGATTTTAGCCTTTTCAATCACTTAGGGCAGCAATTTCCTTTCAGTCGGCCTGCTTGCGCAGGAAGGCCGGGATATCCAGGGTATCGATGCCCTGCTCCTGGGCCGCGTCCAGGGCAGCGGCATTGCTGCGCCGGGTGCGCCAGATGGCCGGGGCCTCGGGATCGCTTTCGTAGGCGGTGCGCGGCGGCAGGCCGTCGGTGCCGGTGCCCTGCAGCACGGTCATCTGCGGCTTGCTCTGACGACCGGCGACCGGGTTGCCCAGGCCGGTGGCGACCATGGTCACCCGCAGGCTTTCGCCCATGGCCTCGTCGAAGGCGGTGCCGACGATCACGGTGGCCTCGTCCGCCGTGAAGCCCTGGATGGTGCTCATCACCTCGTAGTATTCGTCCAGGGTCAGGCTGTCGTTGGCGGTGATGTTGACCAGCACGCCGCGGGCGCCCTTGAGATCGACGTTCTCCAGGAGCGGGCTGTTCACCGCCTGCTCCGCCGCGATGCGGGCGCGACCCTCGCCGCTGGCCGCGGCCGAGCCCATCATGGCCATGCCCATCTCGCTCATCACCGTGCGCACATCGGCGAAGTCGACGTTGATCATGCCCGGGTTGGCGATGATCTCGGCGATGCCGCCGACCGCGCTGTGCAGCACGTCGTTGGCCGCCATGAAGGCCTCCTGCAGCTTCATGTTGCCGCCCAGCACCAGACGCAGCTTGTCGTTGGGGATGATGATCAGCGAGTCGACATATTCCGACAGCGCCTTCAGGCCGTTCTCGGCCACGCGCATGCGCTTGCCCTCGAACACGAAGGGCTTGGTCACCACGGCCACGGTGAGGATACCGAGCTCCTTGGCCACCTCGGCCACCACCGGCGCCGCGCCGGTGCCGGTGCCGCCACCCATGCCGGCGGTGATGAACAGCATGTCGGCGCCGTCGATCAGCTCGGCGATGCGCTCGCGGTCCTCCAACGCCGCCTCGCGCCCGACCTCGGGCTTGGCGCCGGCGCCCAGGCCCTTGGTCACGTTGCCGCCGATCTGCAGCTGGACCGGTGCCAGGTTGCGCTTGAGCGCCTGGGCATCGGTGTTGACGGCGAGAAACTCGACACCGGTCATGCCGCGGTTGATCATGTGGTCGACCGCGTTGCCACCGCAGCCACCGACGCCGATCACCTTGATCACGGCCTCCTGGGTTTGCATGTCTTCCAATTCGTACAACATCTTCGTCCTCCTCGTTACGCGCGCGAAAAAGCAAAAAAGGGGTTAATCAGAAATTGCTCTGGAACCATGACCGCATCCTGTCCAGCACATGCCTGAACGAACCGCTCTGGATCTTGGCCGCCTGGTGCAGCTCGTACTGCTCCAGGCCGGCGAGCAAGAGACCGATGCCGGTGGCATAGGCCGGGTTGCGCACCCGCTCGGACAGACCGCCGACGTAGTCCGGCGTGCCCACCCGCACCGGCATGTGGAATACCTCCTCGGCCAGCTCGACCATGCCCCGCATCTGGCTCGAGCCACCGGTGAGCACGATGCCGGAGGAGATCTGCTCCTCGAAGCCGCTGCGGCGCAGTTCGGCCTGGACCAGGCTGTACAGTTCCTCGACCCGGGGCTCGATCACCTCGGACAACATTTGCTTCGACAGCATGCGCGGGCCGCGCTCGCCGATGCCGGGCACCTCGATCATTTCCCGGGCGTCGGCCAACTGCCTGAGGGCGATGCCGTGCTGGATCTTGAGGTCCTCCGCCTCGCGCGTCGGGGTGCGCAGGGTCATGGCGATGTCGTTGGTGATCTGGTCGCCGGCCACCGGGATCACGCCGGTATGCTGGATGGCGCCGCGGGTGAACACCGCAATGTCGGTGGTGCCGCCGCCGATGTCGACCAGGCAGACGCCGAGGTCCTTCTCGTCCTCGTTGAGCACGGCCAGCGAAGAGGCGAGCGGCTGCAGGATCAGATCGTGCACCTCCAGGCCGCAGCGACGCACGCACTTGACGATGTTCTGGGCGGCGGAGACCGCGCCGGTGACGATGTGCACCTTCACCTCCAGGCGCACGCCGCTCATGCCGAGCGGCTCGCGCACGCCCTCCTGGCCGTCGATGATGTATTCCTGCGGCAACACGTGCAGGATCTGCTGATCGGTCGAGATGTTCACCGCCCGCGCCGTTTCGATCACCCGCTCCATGTCGAGCGCGGTGACCTCGCGGTCGCGGATCGGCACCATGCCGTGCGAGTTGAGCGAGCGGATATGGCTGCCGGCGATGCCGGTGTAGACCTGGTGGATCTTGCAGTTGGCCATCAGCTCGGCGTCCTCCAGGGCACGCTGGATGGCGCTGACCGTGGCCTCGATGTTGACCACCACGCCCTTCTTCAGGCCGCGCGACTGGGCCGAACCCATGCCGACGATGTTGATGCCGCCCTCCGGCAGCACCTCGGCCACCATGGCCACGATCTTCGAGGTGCCGATGTCGAGGCCGACGATCAGGTCCCGGTTTTCTCCCCGCATCTTGCTCATGCTTGCTGCTCCGCTGTCACTTCACTCATTGCCTGGTCGTCCTTGTTCATGCCTTGCCGGCGTCGGCCGGCTTGGGGGCGGTGCCGTCCTGCCGCACGGCAAAGCCATTCGGATAGCGCAGATCGACATAGGCCAGATGGCCCATCCTGGCCGCCACCAGGGGATAGGTCGCGACGAAACGGCGCATGCGCTCGCTCAGCCGCTCCCGGCCCAGCTCCAGCACCAGACCGTTGTCCAGCCGCAGGCGCCAGGCATGGCGGGCGCTCACCTGCACGCTCTCGATCTTCAGATGCATCGGCGCCAGCGCCCGGGCGAACTCGCCGTAGCGATGCGTCACCTCCAGCGCCATGGCGTCCGGGGCATAGATGCGCGGCAGCCCCGGGTAGGGCCGCACCGGAAACACCTCGCCGTGGATATCGAGCATGGCCTGGGCATTCCAGGCGGCCGCCGGCACGTGCTCGGTCAGCTCCACCACCAGGCGGTCGGGCCAGACCTTGCGCACCAGAGCGCGCTTCACCCAGGGCAGGGCCTCGTAGCCCTGGCGCACCTGCTCCAGGTTCACGCTGAAGAAACCGCCCTGCAGCCCCTGCAGCGCCGCCTTGGCTGCCGCCCGGGTCTCGGCATGGTTGGCACCGAGAACATCGACCCGGCGGATCGGCAGACTGCCGTCGGCATAGTGGCGCGCCGTCACCAGTAGGGCGTAGAACAGCGTCACCAGCAGCAGCCAGTTGGCCAGACGGGTGAGCAGTTCCGGCTTATTCCACATGAGCCAGCTCCAGAATGCGCAGGCACAGTTCATCGAAGCCGATGCCGGCCGCGCGCGCCGCCATGGGCACCAGGCTGTGGTCGGTCATGCCGGGGGAGGTGTTGATCTCGAGCAGATAGGGCGCGCCGTCGGCGTCGAGCAGGATGTCGACCCGACCCCAGCCGCGGCAGCCGAGCACGGCGAAGGCCTGGCGCGCCAGGTCCTGCATCGCCTTCTCCTGCTCGGCTGGCAGGCCGCAGGGGCAGCGATACTGCGTGTCGTCGCGGAAGTACTTGGCCTCGTAGTCGTAGAACTCGGTGGCCGGCTCGATCTTCACCACCGGCAGGGCCGCCTCACCCAGGATGGCGCAGGTGTATTCGCCACCGCCCAGGAAGCGCTCGGCCAGCACCAGGGGATCGTGTTTGGCCGCATCGATATAGGCGGCGCGCAGGCCGCCGGCCGTCTTCACCTTGGTCACGCCGACGCTGGAGCCCTCGTTGGCCGGCTTGACGAACAGGGGCAGACCGAGCCGTTTTTCCACCGCGGCGAAGTCGCTGTCGGCGGTGAGCCGGGCATAGTCCGGCACCGGCAGGCCGGCCGCCTGCCAGATGAGCTTGCTGCGCCATTTGTCCATCCCCAAGGCGCTGGCCTCGATGCCGCTGCCGGTGTAGGGGATGCCCATCAGGGCCAGGGCGCCCTGGATGCTGCCGTCCTCGCCGCCCCGGCCGTGCAGGTTGATCATCACCCGCTCGAAACCGGCCGCCTCCAGCTCGGCCAGCGTGTGCTCGGCCGGATCGAAGGGATGGGCATCCACCCCCTGGCGCCTGAGCGCGGCCAGCACCGCGCCGCCGCTCTTGAGCGAAACCTCGCGCTCGGCCGAACGGCCGCCCATCAGTACCCCGACCTTGCCAAACTTACTTGTCACCGATGATCCTCACTTCAGGTTGCAGACGCACCCCGGTCTGCGTTTCCACGGTCTGTTGCACCAGCTCGATCAGGGCCTCGATGTCGGCCGCGCTGGCGCCACCCAGGTTGACGATGAAATTGGCATGCTTCTCCGACACCTGGGCCTGGCCGATGCGGCGGCCCTTGAGGCCGCAGCTTTCGATCAGACGCGCCGCATGGTCGCCCGGCGGATTGCGGAACACCGAGCCGGCGTTGGGCAGGTTGAGAGGCTGGCTGGCGATGCGCCTGGCCAAAAGCTGCTTGATCTTCTCGCGCGAGGCCGCGCCGTCGCCCTTGGGCAGGCGCAGCCAGGCGGCGAGGAACCATTCGTCGACCCCGAGGCGATGAGGGCGATCCCCCTCCCCACCTCCCCCACAAGTGGGGGAGGAGAATGTCCCCTTCCCATCCGTAGGTGAAAAAGCCGCCCCCTCCCCGCTCGCGGGGAGGGCTGGGGTGGGGACAGCCCCCTGCGCGAACTCGACATGCCGGTACCCCACGTCGAACTCCGCCGGGCCGCGCAAATAAAGCCGGCCCTCGCGATCGATGGTCTGCACCTGACTCACGTATTGCCAGGTCTCGTGGCCGTAGCAGCCGGCGTTCATCGCCAGCGCGCCGCCCAGGGTGCCGGGGATGCCGGCCAGGAACTCGGCGCCGACCAGGTCGTGATTGGCGGCGAAGCGCGCCACCTTGGGACTGGCCACGCCAGCCTGGGCGTAGACCACGCCGTGCGTCGCGGCATCCGCCTCGCTGCAGCCGTTGCGCGGATGGCACGCCTCGTAATGGATGTCCTTGAGCGCGGCATGCAGATGCACCACGGTGCCGCGCAGGCCGCCGTCGCGCACCAGCAGGTTGCTGCCCAGGCCGATGAAATAGACCGGCTCATCCTTGGGCAGGCCCTGCAGGAACAGGACCAGGTCGTCGACATCGACCGGGGTGTAGAAGCGCTCGACCAGGCCGCCGGCGCGCCAGCTGACGTGGCGCGCCATGGAGACTTCCTCCAGCAATTCGCCGCGCAGGTGCATCAGGCGTTTGAGCGCCGCCATCATCGGACTTCCCCCAGCGCCACCAACCGTGCCGGCACCTGGCCGATCGAACCGGCGCCCATGGTGAGCACCACGTCGCCGTCCTGCACGAAGTCGGCCACGGCCTGCGGCAACTCGGCCACATCGGCCACGAACACCGGCTCCACCTTGCCCGCGACCCGCACCGCGCGCGCCAGGCTGCGCCCATCGGCGGCGACGATGGGCGCCTCGCCGGCGGCGTAGACCTCGGTCAGCAACAGCGCATCGGCCTGCGACAGCACGCGCACGAAGTCCTCGAACAGATCGCGCGTGCGGCTATAGCGATGGGGCTGGAACACCAGCACCAGGCGCCGGCCGGGGAAGGCGCCGCGCGCTGCCTCGAGCGTGGCCGCCATCTCCACCGGGTGATGCCCGTAGTCGTCGACCAGGGTGAAGCGGCGGCCGTCGGCCAGGCGGATCTCGCCATGGCGCTGGAAGCGGCGGCCGACCCCGGAGAAATTGGCCAAGGCCTTCTGCACCGCGGCATCCGGCAGATTGAGTTCCCAGGCCACGGCGATGGCGGCCAGGGCGTTGAGCACGTTGTGCCGGCCGGGGATGTTGAGCGTCACCTCGATCGGCGAGCGCTCGCCGTTGCGCAGGGCGGTGAAATGCATCTGCCCCGCCTTGGACTGGATGTCCACCGCCTGGATGCTGCAGTCGTCGCTGGTGCCATAGGTCATCACCGGCTTGGTGATGCGCGGCAGCAATTCGCGCACCACCGGGTCGTCGGCGCAGAGCACCGCCATGCCCCAGAACGGCAGACGATGCAGAAAATCGACGAAGGCATCCTTCAGCCGCTCGAAGTCGTGGCCGTAGGTGTCCATGTGATCGGCGTCGATGTTGGTGACGATGGCGATCACCGGATTGAGCAGCAGGAAGGAGGCATCCGACTCGTCGGCCTCGGCCACCAGGTATTCGCCCTGGCCCAGCTTGGCGTTGGCCCCGGCGGCCAGCAGCTTGCCGCCGATGACGAAGGTGGGGTCGACCCCGGCCTCGGTCAGCACGCTGGCGATCAGGCTGGTGGTGGTGGTCTTGCCGTGGGTGCCGGCCACCGCGATGCCCTGTTTGAAGCGCATCAGCTCGGCCAGCATCATCGCCCGCGCCACCACCGGAATGTGTGCCGCCCGCGCCGCCTGCACCTCGGGGTTGTCCTCCTTCACCGCGCTGGAGGTGACCAGCACGTTGGCGCCCTGGATGTTCGCCGCGTCGTGGCCGCGGTAGACCCTGGCCCCCATCTCGGCCAGTCTCCTGGTTACCGGGCTCTCGCCCAGGTCGCTGCCCGACACGGTGTAGCCGAGGTTGAGCAGCACCTCGGCGATGCCGCTCATGCCGGCGCCGCCGATCCCGACGAAGTGGACATGCCTGACCTT
>DDKN01000009.1:22696-33584 GCA_002339725.1 Thiobacillus sp. UBA2597 | reverse complement strand
CCATAGACCACGCAGCCCGCTTTTTTCCCTCTTCATTTGCGTGGAGAGGGGCGGCCCAGACGCCCCTGTGGGATGACCGGACCCCTCCGCGCTGACCAGGGCGGGGCTGCCTGCCCGGCTGGGAACGGGCGCCTCATGAGGCCGGCACTGCAGGCCTTGGGTTTGCCGCCAGGCAAACGCAAGCTTGCCCTTCCCCACCCCGGTGCCGCGTGCGGCGACAATGCCGCCACACCAGCCGGTGCCAAGCGGCGCCGGCTCGGGTATATTTCCGCCGAGACAGGAAACAAAAACATGAACCGAATCACCCTGCGCATCGGGGCTTCGCCCCGCAAGGGGATGCGCAAACCACCGGGGGTTCTGGCGCACGGCCGTCGGCTTGCCGCCCGTGGCAAGCTGGCCTTGCGCGCCGTGACCTGCGCCCGGCAAAAGGAGGTGGCCGCGCTGCGCTGACGCCGGCCCCGTGCCCATGCTTCACCCCGATGCTCCCCACCTCTACCCGCGCCGCATCCTGCTGGCGGTGACCGGCCTGTCGCCCCAGGTGCTGACCGAGACCCTGTACGCCCTGGCGGTGCAGCGCCAGCCTGCCTTCGTGCCGGACGAGGTGCATGTGATCACCACCGGCGAGGGCGCCGACTACGCCCGCCACACCCTGCTGGAGAACGGCATGGGACGCTTCGGCGAGCTGCTGGCCGATTACGGCCTGACCGGCCGGGTGCGCTTCGATGCCGGTTGCATCCATGTCATCACCGACGCGGCGGGCCGCCCGCTCTCCGATATCCAGAGCCCGGCGGACAACGGCTCCGCCGCCGATGCCATCACCGAGCTGGTGCGCCGCTTCACCCGGGACGAGGCCACGGCCCTGCATGTCTCGATCGCCGGCGGCCGCAAGACCATGGGGTTTTTCATGGGCTATGCCTTGTCGCTCTACGGCCGGCCGCAGGACCGGCTGTCGCACGTGCTGGTGTCGGCGCCGTTCGAGTCGAACCGCGATTTCTATTACCCGCCCCGGCGCCCCTGCGTGCTGTACGACCGGGACAACAAGCCGGTGCACACCTCGGATGCCAGGGTGATGCTGGCGGAGATTCCCTTCGTGCGCCTGCGTCACGGCCTGCCGGACGACCTGATCGACGGCACGGCGCGCTTCAGCGCCGTCGTGGCTGCCGCCCAGTCGCGCCTGGGACCGCCCCGGCTCGAAATCGACCCGGCCGGCCGGCAGCTGCGCTGCGCCGGATGCGAGGTGGCGATGGAGCCGGCCCCGTTCGCGCTCTATTGCTGGCTGGCCAGGCGGGCGCGCGAGGGACAGGGGCCGGTACGCTACGACAATGAAGAGACGATCGGGGAATTCCTGGCCGCCTATGCCCAGGCCCTGGGCAATCCGGATTCCGGACGCATCGACAATGCCCGCCGCGCCCTCGCCCTGCGTCTGGGCAAGCCGCCGGTGGAGCGGCGCCAGGCCATCCGCAAGTATTTCGACCCGATCAAGGCGAAGGCGAACGCGGCGATCGAACAGGCGCTGGGCGAACGCGCGGCCACCCCCTATCTGATCCACGCCGTGGGCCCGCGGCTGGACAAGCGCTTCGGGCTGACGCGGCTCGAGGCGGACCAAATCGTTTTTTCCGAGTGAGCAACGAGCATCATGGCCATGCACTGTTATCTGTTCGAGGCAACGGCAATCCAGCCCTACATCACGGACGGCGGCCGCCTGCGCGACCTGGTCGGCGCCAGCGACCTGATCGAGCGCCTGTGCGATCGCGATGGCCTGCTCGACGGCGCGCTCGCCGCCCTGGGCGAGGCCGGCGGGCGCATCCGCTTTTCCCGGCGCGCCGCCGGCGTCTTTTTCGCCTTCAGCGAGGATGCCGAGGCGATCGGGCGCCTGGCCCGGCTGTGGCCCCTGCTGGTGCAGCAGCACACGCCCCTGCTCAGCTTCAACCAGGCCCGCGGCAGCGGGGCCACGGCGCACGAGGCCTTCGCCGATGCCCAGCCGCGCCTGGCCCAGTCGCGCTCGCTGCAGGCACCCTGGCTGCCGCAGGCCGGCCCGCTGCTGGCGCGCAATCCGCGCACCGGGCTGGTCGGCGTGCAGCGCCGGCGCGATGGCGAGGTGTGGGACATCACCACCGCGCGCAAGGCGCAGCATGCGCGCGGTGACCGCCTGGCGGCGCGCTTCGCCGATCTCGACGCCGAGGCCTGGCCGATCAATCTCAGTCCCGAGGGCGGGGAGGCGCGCGCCTTCCCGCACCGCGGCGACAGCCGCTACATCGCCGTGGTGCATGCCGACGGCAACGGCCTTGGCCAGTTGCTGATGGATCTGTCGGCCAGCCTGAAGGGGCAGCCGGACGCGGTTTACCTCAACCGTTTTCTCGCCTTCTCCGAGGCCATTGGGCAGGCCACGCGTCAGGCCGCGCGCGAGGCCACTGCCGCGGTATTGCTGCCGGCGCGTGAGGCGGAGGGTCATGGCATGGTGCCGGCCCGCCCCATCGTGCTGGGTGGCGACGATCTGTCGGTGATCGTGCGCGCCGATCTGGCCATCGCCTTCACCCGGGCCTTTCTCGCTGCCTTCAGCCGCCAGACCGAAGCGGCGCTCGGCCGCCTGCGCGCCGAGCAGGGCCTGGCGTTCAGCCTGCCGCGCCTGACCGCCTGCGCCGGCGTCGCCTTCGTCAAGGCGAGCCAGCCGTTCCCGATGGCGGCTGCCCTGGCCGAATCGTTGTGCGCGGCCGCCAAGCAGGCCTCGAAGACGGGGCTCGCAGCGGACCGGGAAGTGCCCGCCTCGCTCGCCTTCCACCGGGTGACCACCAGCCTGGTGGACGACTACGAAGTGATCCTGGCGCAGGAACTGACCACCCCCGGCGCGCCGCCCTTGCGCCATACCCTGGGGGCCTACGCCATCGAGGCCGGCAGCCACCTGCCGACGCTCAATGACCTGTTGGCCCTGCAGGCGCTCCTGGGCGACGCGGGCGCCGGCGGCAAGGGCAGCATGCGGCAACTGCTGGGCCTGCTCGGGCGCGCCCCGGAGCAGGCCCAGCTGGCCTACCGGCGCTGGCGCGAGCTGATGCGCGAGAACGCCAAGGCGACGCTCGGCCAATTCGACCGTTTGATGACTCAACTGACCGGCAGCGCGCCGGATGATCTGCCCTTTGGCCCGATCCGCGACGGCATGCGCCACTCGCCCCTGGGCGATGGGGTGGCCCTGCTCTCGGCCGGCAGCGAGCTGCCGGCCGCATCACAGGAAAGGGAGGCGGCGTGATGAGCACCTGGACCCTGGTGGTCGATATCCACGGTTATTGGCATCCCGGCACCGGCCGCGGCAGCGGCTTTCATCTGGATGCCTTGAGCCACGAGAACAGCCGGGGCCTGCCGGCCCTGCCGGGCCGCTCCCTCAAGGGCCTGCTGCGCGATGCCGCGGAACGGGCGGCTGCCTGGGGTTGGCCCGGCCTCGACGGCGACTTCGTGGTTCAGATGTTCGGCAGGCGCAGTGACGAGGCCGGTTCGAGCCCCGGCCTGATCCGGCTGAGCGATGCCGCCCTGCCGGAGACGATCGCCGGCGCCCTGGCCGCCGACCGCGACCTCGTGGCGGGCCTCTATCGCGACCTGTTCGCCACGGCCATGAACGAACACGGCGTGGCCTTGGACAAGAGCCTGCGCGGCCTGCGCGCCGTGGTCCCGCTCACCCTGGAAGCCGAAATCTCGCTGCTGCCGGGGCAGGACGCTGCGCCGCCGGATTGGCCCGAGCGCCTGCGCCGCTGCCTGCCACTGATACGCGCCGTGGGCGGCCATCGCAGCCGGGGCTTCGGCCGCGCCACCCTGAGCCTGAAGGAGGCCGCACGATGAAGGCATTCGGCCTGCAACTGACGCTGCTCGACGATGTGGTGTTGTCGGAGCGCCCGGCCTCGGCCGGCGGCCACGCCAGCCTGGACTATGTGCCCGGTGCCGCCCTGCTCGGCGCGGCGGCCGCCCGGTTGTATGCGCAGCTCGGCCCCGAGGCGGCCTATGTGGTTTTCCATTCGGGCCAGGTGCGGTTCGGCAATGCCCTGCCCGCCACGGGCGAGCGGCTGTGCGCGCCCATGCCTTTCTGCTGGCATGCGCGCAAGCTCGACCGCGCCATGGCCGGGCAGCGCCTTCTGGGCGAGCGCCTGCTCAATTTCCAGCACGAGCGGGCGTTTGCCGACCACGCGCAGCCGCGGCAATTGCGCGAGGGCTATGTGCGGGGCGATGGCCGGGTGGTGCGGCCAGTCAAGCTGCTGCGCATGAAGACGGCGATCGACCCGCAGTCCGGGCGCGCCCTGGAGGCCCAGCTTTTCGGTTACGAGGCCCTGGCCACCGGCACGACCCTGCTGGCCCGGGTGGAGGCGGATGACACGGTGGACGCTGCGCTGTTCGACAAGGTGCGCGCGGCCCTGGACGGCGAGCTGCTGCTGGGCCGCTCGCGCTCGGCGGAATACGGCCGGGCGCGGGCATCGATCGTCGCGCCACCGGAGTTTGCCGCCGGCGCCGTGGCCGGTCAGACCGAACTGACCCTGTGGTGCCTGTCCGATCTGGCCGTGGCCGACGGCTGGGGCACGCCGACGCTGGAGCCGCGCCCGGAATGGCTGGGACTGCCCAAGGGGCGCTGGCGGCCGGAGCAATCGTTCCTGCGTTTTCGCCGCTATGCCCCGTTCAACGCGGCGCGCCGGTTGCCGGACATGGAGCGCCTGGTGATCCGCCAGGGCAGCGTGATCCGGCTCGAATTCGATGCCCCGCTCTCCGAGGCCGATGCCCAGCGCCTGGCGCAGGGGCTGGGGCTGCACCGCGAGGCGGGGCTCGGCCGGGTCTGGGCCAACCCCGCGCTGCTGGCGACGGCCAACCCCCGATTCGATGCGCCCTATCCGGAAAACGGCGAAGTGACGCCCGCGCCCGCAAATGAACGACCCGCCCTGCTGGCCTGGCTGCAGGCGCGCCGGGACGAAGCGGCGCAACGCGGCGACTTCAGCCAGCAGGCGCAGGTGGTTGCCAGCCGCCTGCACGAACTTTATGCCAGCGCCCGGCGCAGCATGGGCCGGCCGGCGCATGTCGAGGTGGGGCCCAGCGCGAGCCAGTGGGGCACGGTGCTCGCCGTGGCCAAATCGCTGCGGCCGGGCGAATCGATCGCTGCGCGTCTGTTCGAAGGCGAGTCGGCGGCGGTCAAGGATTCGATGCCGGGCTGGAGCGATCACTTCGTGCGCGAGATGAATGGCCAGCCGGTGCGCCAGCGCTTCTACGACTGGCTGAAGCATGAAGTGAAGCCGGGCAGCGATCCGCGCTTCGTGGCGGAACTGGCCCGGCGCGCCCAGTCGTTCCTGCGCGAGCGCCGGCAGGACAGGAAGGAGGCCCAACGATGAGTACCGCACAGCATCCCGTGCTGCATGTCGCGCGTCTGACCCTGGAGGCCGCTACGCCGCTGTCGGTGAGCACCGGCAGCCCCGACGGCGTGTTCGACACCGCCCTGGTGCTCGACGCCAATGGCCTGCCCACCCTGCCCGGCACGAGCCTGGCCGGCGTGCTGCGCCACGCCTGCCACGCCCGGCATGGCCAGGCAGTGACCGAGCGCCTGTTCGGCTATCAGCATGGCAATGCCGGCGCCATCTCGCGTGTCCAGGTCAGCTGGGGCAGCATCCAGGATAGCCAGGGGCAGCCGGTGCAGGGCCTGTTGCTGGGCGAGGCGGCGCAACGCCTGACCGACGACCCCCTGCTCGGCTTCCTGCGCGCACTGGCCATGCGCCCGCTGTTCCGCGACCGGGTGAGCATCGGCCACCGCGGCGCGGCCCGGGACACCGGCAAGTTCGACCGGGCGATCCTGCCCCGCGGCTGCCGCTTCTCGGTGGAACTGAGCCTGTGGAGCGAACAGGTGGACGACCCCGACTGGCAGGCCCTGCTGGCCTTGCTGGCCTCGCCCCGCTTTCGACTGGGCGGGGGCACGCGGGCGGGCCTGGGGGCCATGGCGGTCAGGCAGCTGGCCACGGCCAGCCTGGATTTGCGCACCGAATCCGGTCGCCAGGCGCTGGCCGGCCTGGGCAGCGACCTGGCACCCTCGCCGCTGCTGCAAGCGGTGGAAAACATCGAGCGGGGCGTGGCCGCTGAAGTCATCACGCTGCGTCTCAAGCCCCGCGATTTCTGGCGCATTGGCCAGGGGGACGAGCCGCTCTCGGCCCGGGGCGAGAAGCCGGCCGACCTGTTGCCCAAGACCGAGCCGATCGTGGTGTGGGAGTCGGGCCACGCGCGCATCCGACACAAGGTGGTGGTCATGCCGGCCTCGTCGGTGAAGGGTGCCCTGGCCCATCGCTTCGCGTTTCATCATCGCCGCCTGCTGGGCTGGTTCGCCGGCGAGCCGGTCGCCGAAGAGGTGCAGGATGCACACGACCAGGCCATCGCCGGACTGTTCGGCAGCATCAAGGACCAAGCCGGCGGCAGGGCCGGCCAGCTGGTGCTGGACGACCTCTATCTGGACCAAACGGAACCGGCAACCCAGACCCTCAGCCACAGCGTGATCGACCGTTTCACCGGCGGCGTGCGCGATCACATGCTGTTCCAGGAGGAGATGATCTGGGGCGGCGGCCTTATCGAGCCGCGCATCGAAATCCTGTCGGCCGAGGCACTGGCCGACGACCGCTCACGCGAGGCCCTGCGCCTGGCCATCGAGGATCTCTGCCAGGGCCGGCTCGCGCTCGGCGCGGGCTCGAGCAAGGGCTACGGCCAATTCGAGGGGGAATATCAATGGAAGCGCTGACGTTGCGGCAGTTGCTCGACGATTACGGCCAGGTGGCGCGCCGCCACGACCTGCCGCCCATGCGCCTGGAGCGCCTGGTGCGCAGGGTGCAGACCTGCGACAGCTGGCAGGAGGCCTTGGCGCGGCTGGCCGCCTTCACGCCGGCCAGCGGCTGGCTGCAATACCAGTCCCGGGTGCTGGCCTTCGAGGATGGCACATTGCCCACGCCTGGCCCTGAAGCGGGCGCGCTGCTGGAGGCCGAGGCGGCCCGGCAAGACGCTTCCCTGCATGTGCGGCGCGATGGCATGGGCCGCTGGCTCGTCATCGAAATGCGTGACTCGGAAACCGAAGGCGAACCCTGCCTGGCCGAGGATTTGCGCCTGCTCGGCGCCGGCGCCGCGCCGGGCGACCTGCATTACATCCGCTATTGGCAGGCGGATGCAGCACTCGGCATGCGCCAGGTGACGGCGCGCTTTGCCGGCTTTCTGGCACGGGAGGCATGAACATGGCCGAACAGAACAAGCCCAAACACCCTCACGCACGCGATGACAAGCGGCCGGACGCAAAGCCACAGGGCCGCCAGGGCCAGGCAGGTGCGGCGCCGCGTTCGCAGGGCAATCTGCCCCCTTGCGGAGAACTCAACCGGATCAATGCGCCCTACAACTTCGTGCCGCTGTCCGAGCATGTGATCGTGCCCGACTGGGCGGCGCAGGTCTCGCAGGATCACCCCTTCCGGGATGGCCTGTGCGGCACGCTGGAAATCGAGCTGACGACGCACAGCCCGCTGCTCCTGGGCGGCCGGCAGGTGAAAGCCAGCGACCGGGCCCCCGGCGAGGTGCACCCGTTCCGACTGCCCGACGGGCGCTATGCCATTCCCGGCTCGGCGCTCAAGGGCATGTTGCGCAACGTGCTGGAGATCGCCGCCTTTGGCCGCATGCGCCAGGTGGACGACACGCGCTATGGCCTGCGCGACATCAGCGGAAAATATGTGCAAAAAAGCTATACCGACGCAGTACACGGCCAGGTCAGGACGGGATTCATGCGACTCAGTGGCAATGGTCAGGCACAGATCACGCCCTGCGAGATGGCACGCCTGTCGCACCGCGATCTGGAGGCATGGCTGGGGATTGATGCGCCGATCTTCGATGTGCGCCAGCACAAAACCGTCGCCCGGAAATATGCGCGCTGGCAACAACTGACGGCGCAGAAGCCCGCCTTCCGCTTTGACCTTCGTGGCCAGCACGCGGTGCCGAACGACCAGGGCGGCATGACGGGACAGCCCGTCTTTACCGGGCAGATCGACAACAAGAAATACCTCGATTTCGTTTTCTATGCGCCAAGGCCAACCGAGGCCTTCCCGGTTTCCGACGAGGCCTGGCGCGACTTTCTGTTCGTGCACGGCGATGCGGATAACCAAGCGAGCATGTCATGGCCGGGCTACTGGCGGAATCGTTATTTCCAGGGCGAGGAAGTGCCGGTGTTCTACCTCCAGCGCCATGGCAAACTGCACATCGGCCTGGCCTACCTGCCCAAGCTGGCGGGCGATTACAGCGTGGTGGATCTGATCGGCCATACCGGTGAAGACCACCGCGAAGCGGCGATCCCGGCGGCGCGCTTCGATCTGCCGGACCTGCTGTTCGGCGCGCTCGGCGCGCAGCCGGACGATGCGCTCAAGGGGCGGGTCTCGGTGGGCCTGTGCATCGCCGAGGGCACGCCGGCCTTGCACCAAAGCCAGCCGACCGTGCTGAACGGGCCGAAGGCGAGTTATTTCCCGAACTACCTGAAACAGGCTGCCCAACCCAACGCCAAAGGCGGCTGGCAGCTTGACGGCAACCAGTACGCCACCTACATGCAGGTGAAAGACATGCCGGAGCCCGAGATCCGCGGCTGGAAGCGCTATCCGGCCCGGCCGAAGCATGAAGTTCAGGCCCTTGGCGCCGAGGCCAACAACAAAAAGATCCAGGTCGAGCTGCATGCGCTGAAGGCGCCCTGCCGCTTCAGGGGCCGCATTCAGGTGCACAACCTGCGCCCGGCGGAGCTGGGTGCCCTGGCCTGGGCCATCACCTGGGGCGGCAACGAATCGCTGCGTCATGGTCTGGGCATGGGCAAGCCCTTCGGCTTCGGCCAGGTCAGCCTGCGCATCACCCATGCGCAACTGGTGGCGAACGATCCCGCCGCCGGCGTGCCGGATTGGCAGGACTGCATGAGGCGGTTCGAACAATGGGTGGAAGACGCCTGCCGCGCACGCGGGCTCGCATCCTGGCGCCAATCGGAGCCACTCACCCAGCTTCTGTCCATGGCCGACCCCAAGGCGGCATCCGGCTTCGCCGGCAAACTCGAACACATGAAGCTGTCCAAGCCGTGCGAAAATAAAAAAGGCGAAAAAAGCACCACCAATGAATTCGTTGATGCGAAAAAAAATGGGCTGGTGCTTGCGCCGTATGTCGCCTCCAACCCGGCCGGCACGAGCACGAACAAGCACAAGGCCGGCCCGGCCGAACCACAGGGCGTCATGGCCGAAAAGCTTGCTGCTCTGAGACCCCAGCTCAACAGGTCATGACCACCTGGTTCGTCAGCCGGCATCGGGGCGCCCTGGCATGGGCCGGGCAGGAAGGCCTGCACGTGGACAGGCAGGTCGAGCACCTGGATACCGGAGATGTTCAGCCGGGCGACATCGTGATCGGCTCGCTGCCGGTGCAGATGGCGGCCGAGGTGTGCGAGCGCGGCGGCCGCTATTTTCATCTGAGCCTCGATCTGCCGCAGGCGCTCAGGGGCAGGGAACTGAGCGCCGAGGAAATGCGTGCCTGCAAGGCCAGACTGGAGGAGTTCTGCATTCGACGCTGCCCCGGGGAAGCCTGATGTGCAGCCTCGCTTGAGCCAGCCGTTTGCATGCAAGCCCAATGAGCCGCCCTGCCTACGACACCCTGGTCTGCCTGGTTTCCGAACAGGCCATTCCCAATCTGACGCCCGCGCTGGATGCGCGTTACCGCCCGGCACGTGTCGTGCTGGTGGTGAGCAACGACAGCATGGCCCAGCGCGCGGCCTGGCTGGGCCGCGTGCTCGACCGGCATGGCCTGCCGCATGAAACCGTGCGCCTGACGGCGCCGGACGACTTCGCCGCCATGTTGGCGGACTTTCGCGCCATCGTCACCCGCCACCCTGACGCCGCGCTGAACGCCACGGGCGGCAAGAAGACCATGACGCTGGCCGCCTTCCGTGCCTTTGCCGAGGCCGGCCGGCCGGCCTTCTATGTCGAGCGCGACAACCGCCTGCAATGGCTGGAACCCGCCGGGGATGCGCATATCCCGCTGGCCACCGTGCTTTCGCTCGACGATCTGCTGACCGCGCACGGCCAGGAAATCGTGGACAAACGGACCCGAATCGACCCGCGCGTCCCCGCGCTGGCCGCCCTGCTGATGGACGATCCCGACCAGCAGAAGGCTGCGGCCCTGACCGAGCTGGGCTATTTCGGCGCGGACGAGATGAAGGAGATTCGCCCGAAGGACGGCGCCCCCTTCGACAAACGTCATCGCGCCCTGCTGGACACCTTGCAGCGCATGGGATTCGTGCGCCAGCAGGGCAAGAGCTGGCTCTGCGCCAAGAGCGATGCCGCCCTGCTCGCGGGTGCCTGGCTCGAACAACACACCTGGCACGTGATCCATGAACTGCCGCCGAAACTGGGCGTCCGTGATACCTGCCACGGCCTGAGGCTGGCGTCGGCCAGCCATCCCGACGTCAAGAACGAGATCGATGTGGCCTTCGTGCGCGACAACCGCCTCTATCTGATCGAATGCAAGGCGCTCAAGCCGCAGGGCCCTGCCCGGGACAGGAAGAAGAACAAAGGCATCGCGGACTTCATCTACACCCTGGAATCCGTCCGCAAAAGCGGCGGCCTGGCGGCACGCGCCGCTCTGCTCACCTGGGGCACGCAACCAGGGCCGTCAGACGCTGCCCGGGCCGAGGACAACGGCATCCGCATCCTGGCCGGGGCGACCCTGAACAACCTCGAGCTCGCGCTTGCCACCTGGGTTGCATCCGTCTGATCCGGGGGTTGCCGCGACCCAATGCCAAGCTTGCGAGTTTTCAATTGCCGGCAAGGATGAGTCATCCTGTCCCGACCTTGCGCCGATCGGGCTGGAAAACTTTTTGGAGATACCGATGTTATTCAGATTC
>DDKN01000009.1:0-22358 GCA_002339725.1 Thiobacillus sp. UBA2597 | reverse complement strand
TTCGTTCTTAGTTTCATGGCGAGCCTGCTGGTGGCCGGTCACGCCTCGGCAGACCCGCTCATCCGAACCATCACGGCCGGCCCGCCCCGTGCCTATGGCCTCAACTTCCTGCTTGGCAAACAGGATGTGTCGGTGGTGGCACCGGATGCACCGCACCTGGCCGAGCGCCTGCGCACCCGTTTCGCAGAGGAAGGCTACGCCGTCGTCGAGCCCACGTGGCGCTCCGGCCGCATGGCCAATTATGTGATCATCCCCGACTACGCCGGTCCGGCCGCGGACTATATGCCGCAAACGGCCGATACCCGCGTCAGCGGCGGCCCGGCCGAGGGCCTGATTGGTCTGGGCATCGGCCTGCTGCTCGGTCAGCGTGCCGGCCTGATCAACATGGCCGATCTGGGAAAAAGCAATCTGCACTATCTGGTGGACCAGGCCGGCAAGACGGTCAGGGATGTGCAGCAGCACCCCGTTCCGGATGATCGTGTGGGTGCCGTCGAAAAAACCAAGGTATCGGCCACTCCGGTGAACCTGGTGGCCTACCGGCTGTGCATGAATGGCGAGTGCTCCCATGCCATTGCCGTGTCCTACTCAGAGGAAGTCAGCTTCACGCAACTGGAGGAGGCCGCTTTCAACGAGGGCATTTTGAAGCTGGCAGGCCTTCGGTAAGTCAGGTATCCGCACCGCTGCTCGCTATCGTGCATTCGCGAGGACCCCATGCTGAGATACGGCACGAAAATCCGCTTAAGCCCGCAGGAGCGGGAACAGCTGTCTGGTCTGGCGGGCGAAGTGGTGAACCCTGAATCGGTCGCTGACTACAACGCCTGGCTGCGGCACCTGGCGGATACCGTTTGGGCGGAAGGCACGCCGGAGGATCGCCTGGTCCGGGCGATCCTGGCCGGGCAGGCCTTACCGGAGGACGGGGGCTGAACCGCCGGCTGGGCCACCGGCGGCTCAGCGCGCCTAATCTTCGGTTTTGACCACCAGCGTGCCGGCCAGCTTGTCGTGCCAGCCCTGCTTGCGCCGGTCGAAGGCGACCCAGAGATAACCCATGCCCAGCGGGATGGCCGAGAGAAAGTAAGCGACATAGCGACCGATCAGCTGTCCCATGGCGGGCTTGTCACCGCTCTTCGCATCGACGATCTTGATCGACATGAGTATCTTGCCCGGCGTGGCCTGCCGGTAGTTCCAGAAGGCGATCACCGCGACTGGCGGCAAAACCCATGAAACCAGGATGTCGACCACCCCGGATGCGAGCTGGGTCGATTCAGCGAAATAATCCCAACCATAGGTCATGACGAGGATGGGCATGGTGACTGCCATGATCAGCAATGCATCGATCACGTTGGCCAGGGTTCGTACCCAAAACCCGGCGTAGCTTGGTTCCTGCGCTTGCATCTTCTATCTCCCTGGGAAGCTGTTGCCGCGATCAGGCGGCATACATGGGTTTGTTGTCGTTGAGATACAGCCAGCCCTTGACGATGCGGTAGATGTACCAGATTCCACTGGCAATCAGCACAAGCCACCCCACGACCAGGAGCATGGTCAACCCCCCGACGAACATCCACAGCAGGCCAAACCAGAATGTCCTGATCTGCCAGCGGAAATGACTTTCGAGAAAGGTGCCTGCCATGTCGTCCTTTTTGACGTAATTCATGACGATGGCCGCGATGGCCGTGATACCCACGAGCAACGACGCCGCGTACAGCGCATAGATGATCATGGTGATGGATTTCTTGGAGTTGAGATCCGCGGTGTCGCTTGCGTTTTCCATTTTTTCCCTGTCGTTGACAACTTATGGAGCGGAATGGTCGTTATTCATGGACGGCCCGTTCATGCAGCCGCTGGCCTTCGCCACACAGCCGTTCCAGGCTGTCCATCGCCATTTTCATTAATTGTGCCATGTCAGCGCAACGCACCCGTTCGGCGTCGTGCACCGCGCTGAATGCGCGAAATATTAATACGTTTCCTATGCAGTTGCGCCGGCCTATGGCGACTGCAGAGCAGCCTTCTGAAAGAATGTGTTTTTTATCCATCGCCCCCCGCCATCGCCATCCCAAGTTCCATTGCAGTCAGCGCCAGGGTGATTCACCCTCGAATGGAACAGGAGCCGTCATGGCGATGAGCCCGGGCAAAACTGCGTTAACTTTTTTGTGTTTTGTTGAGCTGTTGGTGCCGACAGTCTGACTCGAACAGACGACCTACCGCTTACAAGGCGGTTGCTCTACCAACTGAGCTATGCCGGCGACGGCTGGATTATACGGGGGACGGACGCGGCTTCGCAGCCGGTGCCTTACTTGACGACGCGCAGGGTGGGCCGGCCCTTGGGCGGGGGCGGTTCGGCGCCTTCGCCCGGACTGCTGGCGCCGCTGGCCTCCTGGGCGTTGGGCGCCGCCGCCTGGGCGGGGGCGAAGGCCATGCCCTCGCCGGTTTCCCGGGCATAGACCGAGATCACGTTCTCCACCGGCACCTGAATGTCCTGGGCGACGCCGCCGAAGCGGGCGGAGAAGCTGACCCACTCGTTGTCGATCAGGAGGTTGCGCACGGCATGGGGCCCGATGTTGAGCACGATCTGGTTGTCCTTGACGTAGGCCGCCGGGACTTTGCATCGGCCGTCGACCCGCACGGCGATGTGCGGGGTGTATCCGCTATCGACGCACCACTCGTAGAGGGCGCGCAGGAAATAGGGTTGCTGCGGCAGCTCGTTCACTTGCGCATGGCTTTTTCGACGGGGGTGAGCGCCTCGATGAAGGCCGGCCGGCTGAAGATGCGCTCGGCGTATTTGAGCAGCGGCGCCGCCTGCTTGGGCAGCTTGATGTCGTAGTGATCCAGGCGCCAGAGCAGCGGCGCGATGGCGACATCGAGCATGGAATAGTCCTCGCCCAGCATGTATTTCTGCTTGGTGAAGATGGGCGCGATCTGGGTCAGGTTGTCGCGGATGATCTGGCGCGATTTCTCGGCCGACTTCTGGCTGCCGTGCTCGAGCACGTTGACATGGGCGAACAGGTCCTGCTCGAAGTTGAACAGGAACAGGCGCGCCCGCGCGCGCATCACCGGGTCGGCCGGCATCAGTTGCGGATGGGGGAAACGCTCGTCGATGTATTCGTTGATGATGTTCGACTCGTACAGCACGAGATCGCGCTCGACCAGCACGGGCACCTTGCCATAGGGGTTCATCACCGAGATTTCGGAAGGTTTGTCCTGCAGGTCGACATAACGGATCTCGAAGTCCATGCCCTTCTCGTGCAGCACGATGCGGCAGCGGTGACTGAACGGGCAGGAAGTACCGGAATAGAGAATCATCATAAGCGTCACCCCACCAGGTCGATTTAGTGGACGTCCTTCCAGAATTCCCGTTTCAGATAGAAGGCCACGATGAAGAACACGAACAGGAACAGCATGACGCCGACGCCGAGGTAGAGGCGCTTGGCCTTGGCCGGCTCGCCCATCCAGCTCATGTAGTTGACCAGATCGCCGACCAGGGCATCGTACTCGGCCAGGGTCAGCTTGCCGGGCTGGGCCAGTTCCAGGCGTTCGATCACCTGGTGGCTCTTGCCCTCGTGATCGGTTACGGTTTTGTAGACCGGCACCATCTGGCCCTGCAGGTCGTGCATGACATGCGGCATGCCGACCTTGTCGAACACCGTGTTGTTCCAGCCGGTCGGCCGGCTGTCGTCACGGTAGAAGCCGCGCAGGTAGGTGTAGACCCAGTCGGCGCCGCGCGAGCGGGTGATCACCGACAGGTCGGGCGGGGTGGCGCCGAACCAGGCCTTGGCCTCCTTGCTGCGCATGGCGATCTTCATGGTCTCGCCCGGCTTTTCGGCGGCGAACAGCAGGTTGTCCTTGATCTGCGGCTCGGTCAGGCCGATGTCGGTCATGCGCGAGTAGCGCATCGCGTTGGCCGAGTGGCAGGATAGGCAGTAGTTGACGAAGACGGCGGCGCCGCGCTGCAGCGACTCCTTGTTCTGGATGTTGACCGGGGCGCGGTCGAGGTGCACGGTCGCGCCCGAGGCGAACGCGGTCAGCGGCAGCAGCAACAGGGCCTGGAGCAGGCCTTTGGCAAAGCTCATCGTTTTCATTTGAAGGTCACCCTTTGCGGTTCCGGTTTGGTCTGATCACCCTTGAGATAGAACGGCATCAGCACAAAGCAGGCAACGTGGATGAAGAACAGGATTTCGGTGAGATAGGGCAGCGGTTTGGCCTGCGCCGCGTTGAGCACCACGCCGATGGCGGAAACGACCAGGGCGATGAGGAACCACTTGGCATTGGCCTTGCCCGGACGGCTGCTGTCGGTGTACCAGGGCATGAGCAGGAAGAAGGCGAAGTAGACCACGCTCAGGATGCGGGAGATCCAGGTGTAGAGCGGGGTCGCCGGCAGGATGCCGAGGTAGCCCAGGCCGATGAAGGCGACGACGAAGGCGGCCAGGAACCACTTGTAGGTGGCGCCGCGGTAACGGATCGACTTGACCTTGGCCTTGTCCAGCCAGGGCAGCGCGAAGAAGATCATCACCGCCACGCCCATGGCGGCCACGCCCGGGAACTGGGAGCCGAAGATGGGCGGCACCGCGCGCAGCACCGCGTAGTAGGGCGTGAAGTACCAGACCGGGGCGATGTGCTCGGGCGTCTTCAGCGGGTCGGCCGGAATGAAGTTGTTGGCCTCGAGGAAGTAGCCGCCCATCTCCGGCGCGAAGAACACGATGGCGGAGAAGACCATGAGGAACACGACCACGCCCAGGATGTCCTTCACCGTGTAGTACGGGTGGAAGGGGATGCCGTCCACCGGCTGGTGGGTCACCGGGTCCTTGTTCTGCTTGATCTCGACACCGTCCGGGTTGTTGGAGCCGACCTCGTGCAGCGCGACCAGGTGCACGACGACCAGGCCGAGCAGCACCAGGGGGAAGGCGATGACGTGGAAGGCGAAGAAGCGGTTGAGGGTGGCGTCCGACACCACGAAGTCGCCGCGGATCAGGATCGACAGGTCCTCACCGATGAAGGGCACGGTGGCGAACAGGTTGACGATCACCTGGGCGCCCCAGTAGGACATCTGGCCCCAGGGCAGCAGGTAGCCGAAGAAGGCCTCGCCCATCAGCACCAGGAAGATCAGCACGCCGAAGATCCAGATCAGCTCGCGCGGATGCCGGTAGGAACCGTAGATCAGACCGCGGAACATGTGCAGATAGACCACGATGAAGAAGGCGGAGGCGCCGGTGGAGTGGATGTAGCGGATCAGCCAGCCCCAGGGCACGTCGCGCATGATGTATTCGACCGAGGCGAAAGCCAGGTCGGCATCCGGCTTGTAGTGCATGGTCAGGAAGATGCCGCTGACGATCTGGATCACCAGCACCAGGAGGGCGAGCGAACCGAAGAAGTACCAGAAGTTGAAGTTCTTCGGCGCGAAATACTCCGAGAGGTGGGCCTTGTAGGTGGCGGTGAGCGGGAAGCGTGCGTCCACCCAGGCTAACAGCTTGTCCATCGTTCAAATCCCCTTTGAATTAGGCCTTGGTGTCTTCGCCGATCAGGACCTTGCTCTCGCTCAGGTACTTGTGCGGCGGGATCACCAGGTTGGTCGGCGCCGGCGAGCCGTTGAACACGCGCGCGGCCAGGTCGAAGCGGGAACCATGGCAGGGGCAGAAGAAACCGCCCGGCCAGTCGGCGCCCAGGTCGGCCGCGCCGACCTCCTTGCGATAGGTCGGCGAGCAGCCCAGGTGGGTGCAGATGCCGACGGCGATCAGATATTCCGGTTTGATCGAGCGGGTGGGGTTCTTGCAGTAGTCCGGCTGCTGATTCGAGTTGTCCGATTGCGGGTCGGTCAGCTTGTCATCGTGCTTGCCGAGCAGATCGAGCATCT
This sequence comes from Thiobacillus sp. UBA2597, assembly GCA_002339725.1. Taxonomy (GTDB): domain Bacteria; phylum Pseudomonadota; class Gammaproteobacteria; order Burkholderiales; family Thiobacillaceae; genus Sulfuritortus. The sequence goes on along the minus strand of DDKN01000009.1, from coordinate 16,516 downwards.
CCTTGGTGCGACTGACGATCCACACCGGCTTGCCACGCCATTCCACGGTGAGCAGGGCGCCCGGCTCGATCTTGGACAGATCGACCTCGACCGGCGCACCGGCGGCCAGGGCCCGGGCCGACGGCATCATGCTGACGACGAAGGGGATCGCCGTCCCCGCTGCCGCGATGCCGCCAACGGCCGAACTTGCCATGACCAAAAAGCGGCGCTTGGATTTATCCACGTTGGTATCGCTCATAAGTTATTGTTCCTACCAGAGATTCAGCGGGTAACCCCGAATTTCATGTTGCTGCGCGCAGGTCCGTCCGCATCGACCCCGGCTTCGCAAATCGCGAGATTGTACAGGAAAGCTAGTACGAATTTAATCCCCCAGAACGGACCGGACGCCCGGCAAAGGGCCGGGGCGCGGCCGCTGCCGCCTGGAGTACAATCGCCTGTCCTCGATTTCACCCGTCCTCATGCGCAAACATTGGCTGATCTTCTCGCAGGTCGTAACCGCGCTCGTCCTGGTGCTGGCGGCCCTGGCCGGCCTGGTCCGGCTGTTTCCCGGCCTGCTGCCGAACGGCGCCCAGATCAGCGTGCGCGAGGTGGCGCAGACCGGCCAGCCGCGCGCGGGCACCATCAGCTACGCCGAGGCGGCCAGGCGGGCGCTGCCCTCGGTGGTCAACATCTTCACCAGCAAGGAAGTCCGGCTGCCGCGCTCGCCCTTCATGGACGACCCCATGTTCCAGCGCTTTTTTGGCTTTCGGCCCGAAAGCCAGGCCCAGCGGGTGACCAATCTGGGCTCGGGCGTCATCGTCAGCGAACAGGGCTATATCCTGACCAACCAGCACGTGGTCGAGGCGGCCGACGAGATCCAGGTCACCCTGGCCGACGGCCGCAGCCTGCCGGCCAAGGTGGTCGGCACCGACCCCGACACCGACCTGGCGGTGCTCAAGATCAGCCAGACCGGCTTGACGCCCATCACCTTCGCCCCGCCGGACAGCCTGCAGGTGGGTGATGTGGTGCTCGCCATCGGCAATCCCTTCGGCGTCGGCCAGGGCGTGACCATGGGCATCGTCTCCGCCCTGGGCCGCAGCCATCTTGGCATCAACACCTACGAGAACTTCATCCAGACCGATGCCGCCATCAACCCCGGCAATTCCGGCGGCGCCCTGGTCGACAGCGCCGGCAACCTGGTCGGCATCAACAGCGCGATCTATTCCCGTTCGGGCGGCAACATGGGCATCGGCTTCGCCATCCCGGTCTCCCTGGCGCGCCAGGTGATGGAGCAGATCATCAGCACCGGCAGCGTCACCCGCGGCTGGCTCGGGGTCGAGGTGCAGGACATCACGCCCGAGATCGCCGAATCCTTCGGCCTGAGCTCGATGCAGGGCGCCTTGATCGCCGGCGTGCTGCGCGGCGGCCCGGCCGAGCGCGCCGGCATCCGGCCGGGCGATGTGCTGCTCAAGGTCAATGGCAGGCCGGTGACCGATTCGGCCGCCCTGCTCGGCCTGATCGCGGCGCTGGCCCCGGGCCAGAGCGCCACCCTGGAAATCCGGCGCCGGCAGCAGTCACTCGAGCTCATGGTGCGGGCGGAAAAGCGCCCTGCCATGCGCCGGGGTCAGGACTAGCCCCGCCTTCAGCGCACCTAAGGACGGGGTGCGCGCATGCTCAGCCGGACCAGGCCGGCGCGCCAGAAGACATCGCCGCGCGCGGTTTTCAGGCTGCGGTTCAAGGCCGCCCGGGCGCGCCGCTGCAGGTCGGGCTCGGCCGAGGCCAGTCCCAATTCCACCAGCAGCGGCGCCGGCGCCGGGGTGTGCCCCTCCTCCCAGGCATCGGTGTGGGCGACCAGCAGACGCTGCTCTTCCAGCGAAAACCCATCACCCCGGTAGAAGCGGCGCCAGGCCTCGCGCTGAATCTGCAGGCTGAGCCGGCGCGCTGCCGCATCGCCACGCGCCTGGGCATAATGCCAGACGCCCCAGGCGACATAGGCGTAATCCTCCAGTTCGGCCCCGGGCAAAACGCCCCCGCCCGCCAGCCCCTTGTGCAGCCTGCGGCCATCCCACAGACGGTCACGGATCAGACGATACAAGCGGTCCGCGGCCTCGGCATGGTGCGGCTGGGTGCGGCCGGACTCGGCCAGGGCGGCCAACAGCAGGCCGTTCCAGCCCGCCACCACCTTTTCGTCGCGCGGAATCACGCGCCGGGCGCGGGCCTGGGCCAGCTTGGCCAAGGCGGCACGCTCCAGCGCCTGCTCCGCCGGACTGGCCGCTGCCTGGGCAAAGGGCAAATGACCGGCCTCGAATTCGGGCACCCGGTCGAGCGCCCACAAACGGCGCACCACCTGCCATTCGGCCTCATTCAGCAAAGCCCGGATCGCTTCGGCGCTCCAGAGATAGGCCCCACCTTCCACGCCGGCCGCGTCGATGGCGGAAAGGCTGGCGCTGTAACCGTCGCCCAGAGCCATCTGGGCCAGCACGAAATCCAGGGTGCGCACGGCGACCGTCCGGTAGGCCGGCTGCTGCAGGATGCGCGCCGCCTTAAGGTAGACCGAGGCGAGCTGGGCATTGTCGTAGAGCATCTTCTCGAAATGCGGCTGGTGCCAATCGGGGTCCACGGTGTAGCGGAAGAAGCCACCTGCCACCTGATCGAACAGGCCCCGGCCGGCCATGTGATCCAGCGTCGTGCTCAGGAATTCGGCGCTCGCGGCCGAAGGCTGGCGCGCCTGCAATTCGAGCAAGGTGATGAGCTGGGGTGCTTGCGGGAACTTGGCCGCTGCACCGAATCCGCCCCGCAGCAGGTCGGCCTCTTCCTGCACACGCGCCCGATAGGCCGCGACCCGATCGGCCGGCAGGCGCGGCTCGAGCTCGACCACCGCGGCCGCGCGCGCCACCGCCTTGAGCTGGGCCGCGTCGGTGCGCCAGCGCTCGGCCAAGGCAGCGGCGATGCGCAGGAACTCGTCGCGCGGGGCATATTGCAGGGCGAACAGGGGGTGTCCCTCGGGCGTGACGAAGACATTGAGCGGCCAGCCCGCACGGCCCCGCGTGCGCTCGGAAAAGGCCTGCAACGCGGCATCGAGCCCGGCGTTCAACTCGCGGTCGACCTTGACCGGGATATACTGGCCATTGAGCAGGCGCGCCACCTCGGCATCGCGATAGCTCTCGCGCTGCATGACATGGCACCAGTGGCAGGCGAAATAGCCGACCGACACCAGCAACAGGCGATTTTGGCGCCGGGCTTCGGCCAGGGCCGCCGGCCCCCATTCGCGCCAGTCGGTAAGATCGTCCGCATGCATGGCCAGATAGGGCGAGGCATGGCCGGCCAGGCGTCCCGCCGCCGCCACCAGGCTGGCGTGTGCGGCGAGAAAAATCAGTATCAGGGCCGGGGCCGTTCGCAATAAGATTGTTGGTATCGACATGGTGACCTTTGTCCTGAGATCGGCGCGGCCGAATTTTCGATAGAGCTTTCGTGAAGACGCCCCAGCGCTCCCTTTTATTCCTGAACCCGCCGCTCAGCGCCGGCGCGGCCGGCGGCAGGCCGGCCCCGGCCTGGCCGCTCGTCGGCTCGGACTGAGCGCCCATCATGCCTGGCTGGCTGCGTCGGCTCGCGCTCAACCGGTTCACCGTTCGGGTCTCCCTGCTCACCACCGGCTTGGTGGCGCTGACCATTCTGATCTACACCCTCGGCACCCTGCTCGGCCAGAGCCGGCACGCGGTGGACGACCTGGTCCGGGAAGCGGCCTATCTGAGCGACAACCTCGCCCTCACCTCCGCCCGCAGCCTCCTGACCGGCGATTTCACCGAGGCCGAGCGCCACTACCTGCTGCTGGCGCGCTATCCGGCGCTGCACAGCCTGAGCCTGACCGATGCCCAGGGCAGGGTCATCCGCCAGCTGACCAGGGACGGCAACGGCGCGCTGCGCAAGGCAGCCAGCCAGACCCGGTTCGTGCCGCCCACCTATGAACTGCGCCACCATTTCTGGCTCGACCAGGACGGCGCCACCGGCCCGCGCGCCCACTTCGACTGGCAGAGCCACACCCTGGTCTATTGGCGCCATCTCAAGGACCAGGGCTACGACGGCCACCTGCGTCTGAGCCTGAGCACGGCTAAGTTGCAGGAGAACCTGCGTGACATCGTGCTGCAGGGCGTCCTGGCGGCCGTGGCGGCGATGCTGGTGAGCGTGGTCGTCCTGCTGCGCTTTTTGCGCCGGCCGATTCATACCCTGCGCGACGCCACCCGCTTCGCCGACTGCCTGACCCACAACCTGGGCGCGCAAATGCCCCTGCCGGACAGTCCCGAGGAATTGCGCTCGCTGGTGCACGCCCTGAACGAGACCTCGTATTGGCTGCACAACAAGGAACTCTCGCTGCGCGCCGCGCATGGGCATCTGGAGGCGATCTTCAGCCACATCAGCGACGCCCTGCTCACGCTCGGCCCGAACGACGCGATCGAGACGGCCAATCCCGCCGCCCAGCCCCTGTTCGGCTATCGGGCGAGCGAGTTCATCGGCATGCCGATTCGGAACCTGATCCCGGACTGGCCGCAGGGTTTTCCGGACAGCGGCCAGGCCAGCGCGCGCCTGGAAGGCACGGGTCGGCGCAAGCTGGGTGGCAGCTTCCCGGCCGAGCTCGAGGTCAGCCGGTTCAGCCTGAACGACAAGCCCTATCGCCTGGCTGCCATCCGCGACATCAGCGCGCGCAAGCGGGCGGAAGAGGCGATGCAGCAGGCCAAGGAGCTGGCCGAGAACGCCAACCGCATGAAAAGCGAGTTTCTCGCCAACATGAGCCATGAAATCCGCACGCCGATGAACGGCGTCATCGGCATGACCGACCTGCTGCTGGAGACGGAGCTGAGCGCCGAGCAGCGCGATTACCTCACCACGGTGAAGGACTCGGCCAGGCACCTGATGAGCATCATCAACGACATCCTCGATTTCTCGCGGATCGAGGCCGGCCGGCTCAGCCTCAATCCCGAGGACCTGGAACTGATGCCCCTGCTCCAGCGCGCCCTGCGCCCCCTGCAGCTGCGGGCCGAGGCCAAGGGGCTGCAGTTCGGGCTGAACCTGGCGCCCGGGGTGCCGGCCTGGCTCCATGCCGACGGCGGCCGCCTGCAGCAGATTCTGAGCAATCTGGTCGGCAACGCCGTCAAGTTCACCGAGCAGGGCCGGATCGAGATCGGTGTCGATCTGGAGCCGTGCGACGAGATCGAGTGCGTCCATTTCTGGGTCGCCGACACCGGCATCGGCATCGCCCCGGACAAGCTGGAGCACATCTTCGATCCCTTCATCCAGGCCGACGGCTCGATTACCCGGCGCTACGGCGGCACCGGCCTGGGCCTGGCCATCTGCCGACGCCTGGTCGAACTGATGGGTGGCCGGCTCTGGGCCGAGAGCCAAGTCGGCCAGGGCAGCCGATTTCATGTCATCATTCCTTACCTCGCAGCCAGTTCGACCATGACCACCACCGAGCCAACCCGCGCCATGTCCACCAGCCCGCCCCCCAGCCCGCTCAAGGTCCTGCTCGCCGAAGACAACCCGGTCAATCAGAAGGTGGCCGTGCGCATGCTGGAAAAGGCCGGCCACAGTGTCCACGTCGCGGAAGACGGCGTGCAGGCGGTGGCGGCCTGGCGCGACGGCCGGTTCGATCTGATCCTGATGGACGTGATGATGCCCAATCTCGACGGCATCGAGGCGACCGAACAGATCCGCCGGGAAGAAGCGGCGCGCGGCGGCCATATCCCCATCATCGCCCTCACCGCCAACGCCATGCAGGGCGACCGCGAAAAGTGCCTGGCGGCGGGCATGGACAGCTATCTGGCCAAGCCGATCCGGTTCGATACCCTGCAACAGGAGATCGCCAACGTGATGGCCACGCTGGGGGCTGGAGGCGGCGCCGCGGCGGCCGGCCCCGGCCAGGCCGAAGCGGGCCTGCCCATCTTCGACCGGGCCGAGGCCCTGGACCGGATCGGCGGCGACGAGGAATTGCTGGATTCGCTGATCGAGATCTTTCTGACCGAATACGACAACTATCTGGGCAACATCGAACAGGCCCATGCCGAGCAGAACCAGCAGAACCTGATCCGCGCCGCGCACACCCTGAAAGGGGCGCTCGGCACCATCTCGGCCTGCCGGGCCCAGAAGAAGGCCGAGGCCCTGGAGCTGGCCGCCAAGGCGGGCGAGGCGGCGCGCTACGCGCCGCTGCTGGCCGAACTCAAGCAGGAACTGGCCAGCTTCAAGGCCGAGATCAACCGGTGAACCGGCGCACCTGACCGAAGGCTTCCGCCATGCATGTCACCCTGGTCCACGTGCGCGTCAAGCCCGGCTGCGAGGCCGAATTCATTGCGGCCTGCCGCGCCAATCACCTGGCGTCGATCCACGAACCGGGCAACCGGCGCTTCGACATCCTGCAGGATGCCAGCGACCCCTGCCGCTTCATCCTGTACGAGGCCTACGCCAGCGAGGCCGCCGCCCGCGCCCACAAGGCAACCGAACACTACCTGGCCTGGCGCGAGGCCGTGGAGCCATTGATGGCCGAGCCGCGCCAGGGCGTGCGCTACCTCGGCCTGTATCCGGAGTGAGTCAGACCTCGTTGCGCCACTCGGTCTCTTCCGAGTCGAACAGGCGGTTGGCCTCGAGCGGGCCCCAGCTGCCGGCCGGATAGGTGTGGATGAAGTCGCGCTCCTGGGCCCAGTACTTCAGGATCGGATCCACCACCTGCCAGGCCCAGTTCACCTCGTCGAACCGGATGAACAGGGTGTGGTCGCCCTCGATCACGTCGAGCAGCAGCGCGGCATAGGCATCGAGCGGGCTTTCGTCGGGGCTGCGGTAGCTCGCGTTGAGCCGGATCACCCGGGTGTCCATGCCCAGGCCGGGCTGCTTGGCATGGATCTCCAGATGCATGCTCTCCTCGGGCTGGATTGAGAGCACGATCCAGTTCGGCTCCAGGGTCTCGAGCGGCGTCTCCCGGAACAGCTGCTGCGGCGGATGGCGCAGGCGGATGGCGATCATCGACAGCTGGTCCTTCAGGCGCTTGCCGGTGCGCAGGTAGAACGGCACGCCGCGCCAGCGCCAGTTGTCGATGTAGAACTTGGCGGCGACATAGGTCTCGGTCACCGAGTCCTTTTCCACCCCGGCTTCGTCCTGATAACCCGCCACCTGCTCGCCGTTGACCATGCCGGCCCGGTATTGGGCGCGGAAGGCGTGGGCGTGGACCGAGCGTTTCGAGATGGGCCGGATCGAGCGGAGCACCTTGACCTTCTCGTCGCGCAGGGCATCGGCCTCCAGCGCCGGCGGCGGCTCCATCGCCACCAGGGTCAGCAATTGCATCAGGTGGTTCTGCAGCATGTCGCGCAGGGCGCCGGCCTTGTCGTAGTAGTCGGCGCGCTGTTCGATGCCGACCGACTCCGACACCGTGATCTGCACGTGGTCGATGAAATTGCGGTTCCACAGGGGCTCGATCAGGGTGTTGGCGAAGCGGAACACCAGGAGGTTCTGCACCGTCTCCTTGCCCATGTAGTGATCGATGCGGAAGATCTGCTGCTCGTCAAAATAGCGGTGCAACAGCTCGTTCAGGGTGCGGGCCGACTCGACGTCCTCGCCGAAGGGTTTTTCCACCACGATCCGGTGCAGGCCGCGCGGCCGGTTCAGGCCGCAGCAGTCCAGGGCCTTGATCACCGCGGGAAAATCGGTCGGCTTGATCGCCAGATAGAACACGACATGGGAACAGACGCCCATCTTGGGCTTGGCCAGCACCTCCTTGAGCTGTTCATAGGACGGCGCATGGTTCAGTTCGCCCCGCAGGTAATCGAAGCGGGCAGCGAAGCGTTCGAGCACCGCATCGTCCGCCTGGGTCTTGGCCTTGAGCAGCTTGATCACATGGCTGCGCCAGGCGGCGTTGTCCAGGTCGCGCCGGGCGAAGGCGATGAAATTCAGCGCCTCGGGCAGCTTGCCCGACAGCTCCAGATGGAACAGCGCCGGGATCAGTTTCTTGGTCGCCAGATTGCCGGTGGCACCAAAGATCACGAAGCTGCACGGCGGCAGCGAGGCTTCGGCTTCGATCATGAGGCATCTCCCTTGGCTTGCACCGCATGGCCGCCAAAGCCCTTGCGCATCATGGACAGCAGCTTGGCCGCATAATCGTGCTTGCCCTGGCTGGCGAAGCGCATCATCAGGGCGAGCGACATCACCGGCGTGGGCACCCCCTGCTCCACCGCCTCCAGCGCGGTCCAGCGTCCCTCGCCGGAATCGGGCACCACCGGGACGATGTCGGCCAGTTTCTGGTCGGCCTTGAGGAAGTCGGCGGTCAGGTCGAGCAGCCAGGAGCGCACCACCGAGCTGTGGCGCCAGAGTTCGGCGATCTTGGCCAGATCGAGCTGGAACTCGGACTTGGCCTGCATCAGGGCAAAGCCCTCGGCAAAGGCCTGCATCATGCCGTACTCGATGCCGTTGTGGACCATCTTGACGAAATGGCCGGCGCCGACCGGACCGGCATGGAGCCAGCCGCGCTCCGGCGCCGGCGCCAGCACCTTGAGGAAGGGCACCACCGCTTGCACCGCCGCCGGTTCGCCGCCCGCCATCAGGCAATAACCGTTGTCCAGGCCCCAGATGCCACCCGACACCCCGACATCGACGAAGCGGATGCCCCGGCCGGACAGCTGCCCGGCCCGGGCGATCGCCTCCCGGTAATAGCCGTTGGCGCCGTCGACCAGGACATCGCCCGGCGCCAGCAGCGCCGCCGCCTGCTGGATCGCCGCCTCGGTCGCGGCGCCGGCCGGCAGCATCAGCCAGAGCACGCGCGGCGCCGGCAAGGACGCGACCACCTGCTCCAGGCTGCGGCAGGCCCGCACATTGGCGTCGCCGGCGGCGATTTTTTCCGCCACCTCGAAACTGCGGTTATAGGCGAAGACCTCGACCCCGCCGCGTGCCAGGCGCTTGGCCATGTTGCCACCCATGCGCCCGAGTCCGTACAAGCCGATCTGCAATTGCGTCATCTTGCATTCCCCTCGAATACGATGCTTCCCATGTTAGGCAAAAGCCCGGCCCTTTCGGCACTGTGCGCCGCAGGCGGGCGCTTCGACTTACTGCCGGCGTTGCATCCAGGCGATCAGATCGTTCAGCGCCATCGGCTTGGCGATCAGATAGCCCTGCACCAGATCGCAGCCGAGGCGGCGCACCACCTCAAGGTCCTCCGGGGTTTCCACACCCTCGGCCACCGTGGTGAGGTTGAGCTTTTTGGCCATTTCCACACTGGATTCCAGGATGGAGCGTGCCATCGGGTCCTGATCGGCGCCGCGCACGAAGCCCTGGTCGATCTTCAGTTCGCTGAACGGGAGCCGGCGCAGCTGATCGATCGAGGAATAACCGGTGCCGAAATCGTCGATCGCGAGATTGACCCCCTTCAGGCGCAGCCGGCTCAGGACATCGAGCGCCACGGTCGGGTCGTGCATCAGGCCCGATTCGGTGACCTCGATGATCAGGTAATGCGGGTCGAGCCCGGCCGCCTGGGTCGTGGCGACGATGAACTCGGGCAGCTCCAGGCTGCCGAAGGACTGGGCCGAGTAGTTGACCGCGATCTTGAGCTTGTAACCCTGACGGTGCAGGGCGCTGCCGGCCTCGATCGCGTGGCGGAAGATGGCCATGGTCAAAATCTCGATGAGGCCATTCTGTTCGGCCAGCGCGATGAAGGCACCGGGCGAGACCACGCCATGCACCGGGTGTTCCCAGCGGGCCAGGGCCTCCACCCCGATCACCTCCAGGGTCCTGGCATCGACCTTGGGTTGCAGATAGGCGGTGAACTGATTGCGCTCCAGACCCTCCAGCAGATCGACCACGCCGAGCGCCGGCCCCGCGTTGGGCCGGGCAACGGCGACCTCGGACCGGCCATAGCGGCTGAGGACGTCGTAAAGGGCGGCGCTGTAGACCGGCTTGACCAGGGTGCCGAGCACCTGCAGCCCCTGGGCCTTGGCCAGTTCCTGCACGCTGCTGAGCACGCGGCTGTCCTCGCCGCTGACGAAGGCGATGCCGCCCCGGTAATTGCCCGCCACCAGATGGCGGATGAATTCCACCCCGTCCATGCCCGGCATGTTGAGATCGGTCAAAATGATCTCCGTGCCCTGGGGCTGGCTGCGCAGGTCGGCCAGGGCCTCGGCGCCGTTGCCGGCCTGGCGGATGTGGCGCACGCCCAGGCGCTGCAGCATGGCGGAAAATTGCGCGCGCATGAAGGGATCGTCGTCCACCACCAGCACGTGCAAGGCGCTCCAGTCCTGCTTCGGCCCGGCCTGGGCCCCGCCCCCGCCCTGATTGGCCGCGGCCTGGCGCAACTCGGCACGGATCGCGTCGATCAGGCCGGCCAGGGCGCGCATCAGCTCCGGCAGGCCCTGGCGCAGCGTCGACCAGTCACCGGCCCGGGCCGCCGCTTCCAGCGCCGTGGCCTGCTTGGCCAGGCTGACATCGCCGATGGTGCGCAGGGACGATTTGAGCTTGTGCAGGGTCGGCCCGATCGCGCGCGCATCGGCCGCCTGCAGCCCGGCCTCGGCTTCGGCCAGCAAGCCCTGCAGCGAACCGATGAAGATCTCACCCAGGCGCAGGCGTTCTTCCGGCTCGGTCTCGCCGAGCAGGGCGAACAGATGCTGCATCGGCGTGCCGGCCGGCGCCGCCGCCTGGGCGGCCGGGGCTGGCTCCGGCGCCAGACCAAACCGGCCAAACACCCGCTTGAGATCCTCCAGCTGCACCGGTTTGCCGAGAAAGGCATCGATGCCGGCGCTCAGGCAATGCTCGATGTCCTGCTCGAAGGTATTGGCCGAGATCGCCACGATGGGGACATGGCCACCCTGCTGCCGCTCGATCGCGCGGATTTTCTCGGCCATGGTCAGGCCGTCCATCACCGGCATGTTGCAATCGGTGAGGATCAGGTCGTAGGGCGTGGCCTGCCACATGCGCAAGGCCTCGGCCCCGTCCCGGGCGAAGTCCACCGCATGGCCGAGCCGGGTCAGCTGGCGCTTGAGCAGGACCCGGTTGGGCTCATAGTCCTCCGCCACCAGCACGCGACGGGGCGCGGCCGGCCGGGCTTGCGCCGGCGCCGGGCCCAGGCCGAGCAGCTGCTTGATGCTCAGCAGCAGACGGCTGCCGGCACTCTGCAGCGCCTGCAATTGGTCCCGCTCGGCCGCGGGCAGGCCGGCCGCCTGCGCCAGCGTCTCGATCTGGCCGGTGAGGGCCTTGAGCGGGCCGTGCAGATCGCGGCTGACGCGCACGATCAGCTCGGACTTCTCGCGCAAGGCACGCTCGGCCGCCTGTCTGGCCTCGGCCAGGGCCTGCTGCGCCGCGTGCTGTTCGGTCCGGTCCAGCACCGTGACCATGAGCCAGGCATCCAGGGGCGCGGCGCGCAATTCGAGCTGCCGGGGCCTGCCGTTCGGGTCGGACAGCGAAACCGCGATCGGCGCGTACCCGGCCGGATCGTCCGAACCTGTCGCCAGCGGCAGGGGCCAGGGCAGGCGCGGCGCGCCATCCGCCCCGGGCGTGGACATCAGACGCTGCCACCAGGCCTCCAGGCTGGGCAGCTCGGCCCTGCCGCCACCGAACAGCGCGACGAATTCGGCATTGACACAGTGGGTGCGACCACTGGAGTCGAACACAACGGCGGCCAGCGGCAGGCCGTCGAGCAACTGCTCAAGCCCGGGCGCCAGGGTCGGTTCGGACGTCATGATGCCTGGCCACTCAAAAACCGGTCCAGCAAGCCATAGACATCCTCGCTCCTGATCGGCTTGGTCAGATAGGCCTGGAAACCCGCGGCAAGACCGCGTTCGGCTTCGCCCACCATGGCATTGGCGGTCACCGCGATCACCGGCACGTGCTGCAGTTTGGGATTGCGCCGGATATGGGCCAGGGCCTGATAGCCGTCCATGCCGGGCAGCCTGATGTCCATGAAGATGAGATCGGGCCGCACCACCTCGGCCAGGGCGAGCCCCGACTCCGCGGTGTCCGCCTCGATCAGCCTGATCTCCGGGCGCGCGTCGAGCAGGCTGTGCATCTGGTGCTGATTCAGGAAATTGTCCTCGACATAGAGCACGTGATACGGCCCCCTGGGCGTTTGACGCGGCGGCCGGACTTCGGCGGGCGGCGCCGTGCCGGCCGGCTCAGCGCCGGACGGCAGTGCCGGCGGCATGTCGATCCAGAATTCGCTCCCCGCGCCCTCGACGCTGGACAACCCGATCAGGCCGCCCATGGCCTCGACCAGATGGCGCGCGATCACCAGGCCGATGCCGGTGCCGCTGACATGGCTGCGCTCCGCCCCGAGCCGCTCGAACGGCAGGAACAAGCGATCCTGCTTGTCAAGCGGAATGCCGATGCCGGAATCCTTGACGCTGAAGCGGATGGCTCCGGAGGGCAGCGCATGACAGCGCACCCGCACCCATCCGCCGGCACGGTTGTACTTGATGGCGTTCGAGATGAGATTGAGCAGGGCCTGCTTCATGCGCAGGCGGTCGGCCTCGATGCACTGCCCCTCGGGCAGCACGGATTCGAAATGAAGGTCGATCCCGTGTTCCAGGGCCAACGGCTGGCTGCTGGCGCGGCACTCCTCGAGCAGGCCGGCGACCGGCGTGCGCTTGATCTCCAGTTCCAGGTGGCCCGACTCGATCCGCGCCAGATCGAGCAGGTCGTTGATGATGCCGAGCAGATGGCTGCCTGCCCGGTGGATTTCCTGGGCATTGGCCTGCACCTCGGCCCCGACCCGCTCGCCCTCCTCCAGCATGAGCTGGGAAAACCCCAGGATCGCATTGAGCGGGGTACGCAGTTCATGGCTCATGCCGGCCAGAAAGGCCGACTTCGCGGTGTTGGCCGCCTCGGCCCGTTGCTTGGCCAGGATCAGGTCGTCCAGGATCTGTTCCTGGCGCAGGCTGGCGCGGTGGGCCTCGATCACGGCGGCATAACTGGCGTTGAAGGGCGCCAGGAATCGGAGCAGGCTTTCGTCGTAGCCGGCGGCCCGATTGGCCACGCCATACATGCCGACCAGGGCGTCACCGTAATAGATCGGCACCCCCATGAAGGCGTTGAGCGCGGGATGCCCCTCCGGCAGGCCACCGCTGCGGGGGTCATGCGCCGGATCGTTGCTGATCACCGGCTCGCCGCCGGTGATCACGGCGCCGAACAGGTTGTTCAGGTTGCGAAACTCCAGGCCCTGGGCCGCATGTGCTTCATAGAAGCGGCGGGTTTCCTCATTCCAGGCGATATTGGTGATGGCGTGGGTCTTGAGATAGGGCTGGCCCGCCTCGTCGTGACAGACCTCGCCGATGAAGCCATAGGCGCTTCCCGTCAGGTCGAGCAGGCCCTGGAGCAGAAAATCCGCGCTGGCGGCCAGGTCGCGTGTGGCGACATAGCCGCCCATGCCGTCGCGCAGCAGGCTGAGCAGGCTGGCCTGCTGCTTGGCCTCGGTGATCTCGGTGCGGATCGAGACATAGAGCTCGGGCAGCCCCGCCTCGTCGAGGAAGGGGACGATGGTCGATTTCACCCAATAATGGCTGCCGTCCTTGCGCCGGTTCTCGATCTCACCCTGCCAGACGTGGCCGCTGGTCAGGGTCTGCCACATCTGGCGGTAGAACTCCTCGGGATGCCGGCCCGATTTGACGATGCGATGGTTCTGGCCGAGCAGTTCGGCCCGGCTGTAGCCGCTGACCTCGCAGAACTTGGCGTTGGCGTAGAGGATGCGGCCTTCGACGTCGGCCGTGCTGACCAGGGCATGCTGGTTCACGGTGTAGCGCAGATGCTCATACTGACGCCAGAGCTGATCGGCCGCCCGTTGTTGCGCCGCCAGCTGGCGCACCCGTCGGGCCCGGGCCGCCACCGCGGCGACCAGCAATTCCGCTTCGATCGGCTTGACCAGGTAATCGTCGGCCGCGGTCAGGCGCGCCGCCAGCTGGCGCGCCTCATCGGTCCAGGCGGTGAGATAGATCACCGGGATGTGGGCATAGCGGGCCTTCTGCCGGATCAGGGTGGCCAGTTCGGTGCCCTTGCAGGGTGCCATCTCGATGTCGAGCAGCATGACATCGGGCATGAACTCCTCGACGAACTCCAGGGCGATGAAGGGGTCGTTGATGTCCGCCACCTCCATGCCGTGATGGCGCAGGATGGTGGCAGCATGGCTCAGCGCGCCCGGATCGTCATCGACCAACAGGACCCGATAAGGGGGGTTGGGGGGCCAGGCCACGCCATTGAGGGTGTCCAGCAGGCGCTCGGGCGTGAGCGGATATTCCACGAAATGGTGGATGCCGCTGCGCAGCACGGCGAGCTGATGACTGAAGCCGCGCCCCACGGTAACCGCGAGGAAGACCCGCTTGCAGGGGGCCGGCAGCGCCACCAGCTGCTTGAGCTCATCCAGCAGGGCCGGCTGGCTGGCGAGCCAGTCGACGTCGACCAGCACGACACAGCCATTGGGGGCCTGAAGATAAGGCATCAGCTCGCGCGTGGTCGCGCACACGCGCTCGAGCCTGAGCCCGGCCCCGGTCTGATTGCGCAGCAGGCGTCCGGCATCGTTGCCCAGGCCGAACAGGCGCCAGCCCTCGGGCAGCTGCACCGGCGTCTGCATCGCATAATCCCAGTTGCCGCCCCGCACGGCCTCGCAGGTGACGATGAGGTCGGCCAGGTTGCCGACGCCGGTCAGCAGCTCGCGCCAACGCCCGGGGTCAGGCGCCGGCCGCGCCTGCCGGAGGCCGTCCAGCTGCGCCAGGAGTTCGCGCGCGCCCTGGCCGAGCTGGTGCCATTCGGCCTGCGCCGCCTGCTCGGCCAGCTCCTGCAAGACCTGGCCCAGACGCGCGGCCCGTGCCGGGTCCCAGCCCTGCCCGGCCAGCGTCCCGCACAAAGCCTGGAGATCGTCTGCCCGTTTGATCCAGTCGGAAAGCCAGCCGGCCTCGTCGGCTGTTTGGGTTCGCATTGTGCCCGGTCCTCTTCACCTGCCCGCGGGTATGGTGTTTGGTTTCGCCCTCATAAGGTCATTCTTGATGAATTCCGGCGGCGAGGCAATCGAGCCCGAGGGCTCGGACTACAATACGCGCTGGACAACGCTGAGGACATCGCCCGCCATGAAGGTTTTGTTCGCCACCTCCGAGGCCCGTCCCCTGATCAAGACCGGCGGCCTGGCCGACGTGAGTGGCGCCCTGCCCACCGCGCTGCGCGGCGTCAAGATCGATTGCCGCCTGCTGTTGCCGGGCTACCCGGCCGTGCTGGAGGGCGCACGCCAGCCCCGGCTCTGTCACGATTTCGGGCCGCTGCCCCAGTTCGGCCCCGTGCGCCTGCTCGAGGCCGCCCTGCCGGATTCAGACACGCCGCTCTACATTGTCGATGCCCCGCATTTCTATGTGCGCGAAGGCGGTCCCTATCAGGCCGCCGATGGCCGGGATCACGCCGACAACGCCTTGCGCTTCGGCCTGCTGTCCTGGCTGGCTGCCCGCCTGGCAAGCCGCGCCACCCCGCTCGATTGGCGCCCCGACGTGCTGCATTGCAACGACTGGCAGACCGGCCTGGCCCCGGCCTGGCTGCGCTTCATGGGCGGTGGCGCCAAGAGCCTGATGACCATCCACAACCTGGCCTACCAGGGCATCTTCCCGCCCGAAACCGTCGGCCAACTCGGCCTGCCGGCCGAGGCGTTCCAGATCAATGGCCTGGAGTATTACGGCAACCTCTCCTTCCTCAAGGCCGGCCTTTACTATGCCGATCGCCTGAGCACGGTGAGCCCGAGCTATGCCGAGGAGATCCAGCACGAACCGCTGGGCATGGGCCTGCAAGGCCTGCTCGCCGGCCGGCGCGCTGTGCTCACCGGCATCGTCAACGGCATCGACACCGCGTTCTGGAATCCGGCCGACGATCCGCACCTGCCCTGCCGCTATTCAATGCGCGACCTGGCACCCAAACAGCAATGCAAACAGTTTTTGCAGGAGGACCTGAATCTGGCGCTCGAGCCGCACACCCCGCTGTTCGGCGTGATCTCGCGCCTGACCTACCAGAAAGGACTCGACCTGGTGCTCGCGTGCGCCGACTGGCTGGTCGGTCAGGGGGCACAGCTGGTCTTTCTCGGCACGGGCGAGGCCACGCTGGAAGAGGCGCTGCAGGGGCTGGCGACGCGCCATCCGGGCAAGGTCGCCAGTGTGATCGGCTACGACGAGGGGCTGGCCCACCGCATCGAGGCCGGCGCCGACATCTTCCTGATGCCCTCGCGCTTCGAGCCCTGCGGCCTCAATCAGATGTACAGCCAGCGTTACGGCACCCCGCCCATCGTGCACGCCACGGGTGGACTGAAAGACACCGTGGTCGACGCCACGCCCGAGGCCCTGGCCCAAGGCGTGGCCACCGGCTTCGTCTTCGCCGAATCCAGCGCCACGGCCCTGCAGGCCGCGATTGCGCGCGCCCTCAGCCTCCAGCGCGACGCCGCCGCCTGGCAACGCCTGCAACTGGCCGGCATGGCGCGGGATTTCAGTTGGGAAAAGAGCGCGGCGCAATACGCCGAACTGTACCGCTCGATGACGCAATAATTCAAGCTATCAGCTATCAG
>DDKN01000067.1 GCA_002339725.1 Thiobacillus sp. UBA2597 | reverse complement strand
GCGATGGACGGCAAGGCCGAGGCCCTGTTCTTCGACACCGTGGTCAAGGGCGCGGGCCTCACCGAGGGCCTGCAAAAAGCCCTGGAAGAGGCCCTGGCCAAGCTGCCCATCCCGAAGGTGATGAGCTACCAGTTGGCGGATGGCTGGACCTCGGTCAATTTCGTCCGCCCCGCCCATGGTTTGGTGGCCTTGCACGGGGCCGAGGTGGTGCCGGTTGCCGTGCTCGGTCTCACGGCCGGTCGCACCACCCAGGGCCATCGCTTCGAGGCGAAGGTGAGCCCGCTCAGCCTGAAGGACGCCGACAGCTACGCGGCCCAGCTGGAGGCCGAAGGCGCGGTGATCCCGGGCTTCGCCCAGCGCCGGGCCGAGATCGCGCGTCAGTTGCAGGCGGCAGCGGCCAAGGTGGGCGGCGGGGTCAAGGCCATCGAGGATGCCGCCCTGCTCGACGAGGTGACCGCCCTGGTCGAGCGGCCGAACGTGTTGCTCGGCAAGTTCGACCAGGCCTTCCTGGCGGTGCCGCAGGAATGCCTGATCCTCACCATGAAGGCGAACCAGAAATATTTCCCGCTGTTGGATGCCGCGGGCAAGTTGACCAACCAGTTCCTCATCGTCTCCAACATCTCGCCGGCCGACCCCTCGAACGTGATCGGTGGCAACGAGCGGGTGGTGCGCCCGCGCCTGGCCGACGCCAAATTCTTTTTTGACCAGGACCGTAAGAAGCCCCTGGCCGCGCGCGTCGAAAAGCTGGGCAACGTGGTCTACCACAACAAGCTGGGCAGCCAGCTCGAGCGGGTGCAGCGGATCAAGAAGCTGGCCGGCGAGATCGCGCGCCAGCTCGGCGCGAACGTGGAACTGGCCGAGCGTGCGGCCTGGCTGGCCAAGGCCGATCTGCTCACCGACATGGTCGGCGAATTCCCCGAGCTGCAGGGCATCATGGGGCGCTATTACGCCCGTCATGACGGCGAGCCGGCCGAGGTGGCCGACGCCATCGAGGCCCACTACAAACCGAGATTCGCCGGCGATGCGCTGCCCGAGGGCAATATCGCCCTGGCGGTGGCGCTGGCCGACAAGCTCGATGCCCTGGTCGGCATCTTCGGCATCGGCTTGACGCCGACCGGCGACAAGGACCCCTTCGCCCTGCGCCGCGCCGCGCTCGGCGTGCTGCGCATCCTGATGGAACGCGCCTTGCCGCTCGACCTGATGGCCCTGCTGGAGACCGCCCGCACCCAGTTCGCCGGCGGCAGGGTGGCCGACAGTGTGGCGCTCGACGTCTTCCAGTTCATGCTCGACCGGTTGCGCGTCTATCTGCGCGAGCAATACGCCGCTGACGAGGTGGAGGCGGTGGTGGTGCAGCAGCCGACCCGGATCGACCATGTGCCGGCCAGGCTCGCCGCGGTGCGCAGCTTCCGTCAGCTGCCCGAGGCCGAGGCCCTGGCCGCCGCCAACAAACGCATCCAGAACATCCTGAAGAAGGCCGAAAAAGAGGCGGGCGATGTCGAGCTGACCCTGTTGCAGGACGGCGCCGAACGCGATCTTTACGAGCAATGGCTGGCAGTGAAACCCAAGGTCGAGTCCGCCCTGGCCGGGCTCGACTACACCGGCGCGCTCAAGGCCCTGGCCGGCCTGCGCGCGGCGGTGGACCGCTTCTTCGACGAGGTGATGGTCATGGTCGACGAGCCCCTGGTGCGCAGCAACCGCCTGGCCCTGCTGGCCGGCCTGGCCGGCACCATGAACTGCGTGGCCGATATCGGCCAGTTGTCGGGGCGCTGAGCAGGGAATCAACGTGACGAGCGGATGGGATTACCGCATCTCGCGCTGGACCGCCGAGTTTGCCGATCCCGCCACCGAAACGGCGTTCCGGACCGAAATCCAGGATGCCTGGGCCCAGGCCACGCGCCTGGCCATGGCCGTGGCAGCCCTGGTCTTTTTCACCTTCACCATTACCGATTACCTCAATATGGGGGCGAGTCGGCAATACACCGTCGTTTTCGTCACCCGGCTCGCGGTCAGCCTGTTCGGTCTGGCGGCGGCGTTCTCCGCCAAGCGCTTCTCGGCCTATCTGGTGAACGGCGTGATCCCTTCGGCCGTGGTGTTCACGGCCTTGTGCGCCTTCGTCCTGATCATCCCCTACCGGCCGTTCTCGCCCGGTTGGCATGGCATGAGCATGATGGCCATGCTGCTCGGCATCTACGTGTTCGTGCCCAACCGGTTCGTGCTTTCCATCGGCATGGCCTTGCTCGGTACCGCCGGCTTCCTCTGGCAGGTGCTGTCCCATTTCTACATGCAGTTCAATTACGTGGTCACCCTCATGCTGCTGATGAGCGTGATCAATCTGCTCGGTGGCATCACGGTCTATCGCGTCAACCGCATGCTGCGCGAACAGTTCTGCACCGCCTCGACCCTGCGCGAGGCGAACGAGCGGCTGTCGGCCGAGATCGCCACGCGCCAACAGCTGGAAGGGGAGCTGCGCGAAATGGCGCTGCGTGACGATTTGACCGGCAGCGCCAACCGCCGGCAGTTTTTCGATCAGGCGGAGCGGGAGCTGGTCGCCACGCGCCGGCAGGGGCAGTCGGTCTCCCTGCTGTTGTTCGACATCGATCATTTCCGTCAGATCAACGATCGCTACGGCCATGTGCGCAGCGACGAGGTGCTGCGCACCCTGACCCAGGCCTGTCGTGGCTGGCTGCAGGGCTCGGAATGGCTGGCCCGGGTCGGCGGCGAGGAGTTCGCCGTGTTGCTGCCCGGGGTCGGTCTGAGCGATGCCTTGGCGCGGGCCGAGCTGTTGCGCCAGCTGCTGGAACAGACGCCGGTCAATCTGGTCGATGCCACCCTCTATTTCACCGTCAGCATCGGCGTGGCCGAAGCCCAGCCCGGCGAGTCGCTCGGCATGCTCATGCGCCGGGCCGACAGCGCCTTGCACGCGGCCAAGCAGGCCGGGCGCAATCGGGTGATGAGCGCAGGCCCCGCCAGCGCTTGAGGCCTGCCGGCGCAGAGGTCAAAATACTTCCCATCGTCCGCGCCATGCCCGCCATGAAACTCGTCATCCTCGATCGCGACGGGGTCATCAACTACGACTCCGACCAGTTCATCAAGAGTCCCGAGGAATGGAAGCCCATTCCCGGCAGCCTGGAGGCGATCGCCGCCCTGAACCAGGCGGGCTTCCGGGTGGTCGTGGCGTCGAATCAGTCCGGCATCGGGCGCGGCCTGTTCGACATGGCCACCCTCAACGCCATTCACGCCAAGATGCACAAGCTCACCGCCCAGGCCGGCGGCCGCATCGAGGCGATCTTCTTCTGCCCGCATCCGGCCGATTCCCAATGCGGCTGCCGCAAGCCCAAGGTCGGTCTCTTCCGGGAGATCGCCCAACGCTACCATATCGATCTGAAGGGCGTGCCGGCCATCGGTGATGCCCTGCGTGACATCCAGGCGGCAGCCGAGGCCGGTGCGACGCCGATCCTGGTGCGCACCGGCAAGGGCGGCAAAACCCTGGCCAGTGGCGAGTTGCCGCCCGGCGTGCGGGTGTTCGACAACCTGGCCGAGGCCGTTCAAGCCCTACTGAAATAGGCTCGATATGATCCTGCTGCGCAGTCTGCTTTTCGCCGTCATCCAGGCGGTTTTCACGGTGGTGTTCGCCCTCGTGATCCTGCTCGCCGCACCCCTGCCCAGAGTCGCCCGCTATCGGGTCATCGCCCTGTGGGGGCGCTTCGTCATCTGGCTGGCCCGGGCCTTGCTCGGCATCCGTTATCGGGTCGAGGGCCTGGAGCATCTGCCCGCCGGGCCTGCGGTCATCCTCGCCAAACACCAGTCGGCCTGGGAGACCATTGCCTTTCAGCAGATCTTTCCGCCCCTGTCCTTCGTCCTCAAGCGCAGCTTGCTCTTCATCCCCTTCTTCGGCTGGGGGCTTGCCCTGTTCAGCCCGATCGCGATCGACCGTGCGGCCGGGCGTGAGGCCCTGCGCCAGATCGAGGAGCAGGGGCGGCGCCGGCTGCAGCAGGGCTTCTGGGTGCTGATCTTTCCCGAGGGCACCCGCATGCCGCCGGGCCAGGCCGGCCGCTACCAGATCGGCGGTGCCTGGCTGGCGGTCAAGGCCGGTGTGCCGGTGGTCCCGGTGGCTCACAACGCCGGCGAGCTCTGGCCGAGGAACGCCTTGCTCAAGCGGCCCGGCACCATCACCGTGCGCATCGGCCCGCCGATCGCGAGCGCGGGGCGCAAGCCGGCCGAGGTGCTGGCCGAGACCGAGGCCTGGATCGAAGGCCAGATGAAAACCCTGCCCCATGCTGCGTAGCCGCGTCATCCAGCGCGAGACCGAACGGCGCCAGGCGTTGCTGGGGGGCGAGCAGGTGCGGTATACCCTCAAGCGCAGTTCCGCCCGGCGCACCCTGGCCCTGAAGGTGAGCGAGGCGGGCGAGGTGATCGTCAATGCCCCCTGGCGCATGGCGCTTTGGCGCATCGAGGCCTTTCTCGCCCAGCATGCTGACTGGCTGCGCGAACGCCTGCAGGCGGCGCAGCGGCGCGATCCGGCCTGGCACGAGGGTATGGCGTTGCCTTATCTCGGTCAGATGCGTGCCCTGCGCCTGGCGCCGGATGCGCTGCCCTGCGTCTTTCCCCTGGCCGACCGCATGATCGTCGGCGGCCGCCCCGAGGCGGTGCCGCAGCTGGTGACCGAGTGGTACCAGGCCGAGGCCGAGCCCCTCCTGCGCCAGCGTCTGGCCATGCATGCCGAGCGCATCGGTCGGCGCGTGCTGCGCTTTCGCCTGACCGGCGCGACCAGCCGTTGGGGCAGCCTGTCGCCGACCGGCGTGCTCAGCCTGAACTGGCGCCTGATCAAGGCCAGCCTGGCCGAGATCGATTACGTCATCTGTCATGAGCTGGCCCATATCCGGGTGCCCAACCACTCCCCCGCTTTCTGGCGCGAAGTGGCGGCGCTCTACCCGGACTTCGAGCCGGCCAAGGACCAGCTGCGCCGCAACGGCGCCCTCTATTTCCAGTTCTGAAAGGAGTCACCATGAGGATGCTGCATACCATGTTGCGGGTGGGCGATCTGGACCGGTCGATCGCCTTCTACACCGAGGTGCTGGGCATGAAGCTCCTGCGCCGCAGGGATTATCCGGACGGCAAGTTCACCCTGGCCTTCGTCGGCTACGGCGACGAGGCGGATCACACGGTACTGGAGCTGACCTACAACTGGGGGGTGGACAAATACGAACTGGGCACCGCCTTTGGCCACATCGCGATCGAGGTGGACGATGCCTATCAGGCCTGCGAGGAGGTAACGCGCAAGGGTGGCAAGGTGGTGCGGCCGGCCGGTCCGATGAAGCACGGCTCGACGGTGATCGCCTTCGTCGAAGACCCGGACGGCTACAAGATCGAATTCATCCAGAAAGGCACCCGCGCTTAGTCCACCGGCGGCGCGCAATCAGCCAGCCAGGCTGCGTATGGCCTCGTAGAGCTCTTCCTGGCGGATGGGCTTGGCCAGGTAGCCGTCCATGCCTTCCTGCAAACAACGCTCGCGGTCGCCCGGCAGGACGTTGGCGGTGAGGGCGAGGATGGGGATATGGCCGCCGCGCGTTCGTTCGAGTTCGCGGATGCGGCGGGTCGCCTCGATGCCGTCCATTTCCGGCATCTGCATGTCCATCAGGATCAGATCGTGGCCGCCCTGCTGCCACAATTCGAGCGCCTCGCGCCCGTCGTTGGCCAGGTTCACCGTGTGTCCGGCCTTTTTCAGCAAACTGAGAACGAGTTTCTGATTGATGGCATTGTCTTCAGCCAGCAGGATCCGCAAGCCTCTGGCGGGCGGCGCGCCGGTGGCGTCGGTTCCGACCGGTCTGTGGCCGCCCGCCTGCTCCAGGCTTTCCAACAGGGCCGCTTGCAGGGCGGAACAGGTGACCGGCTTGATCAGGTGGTTGGCGATATCGTGCACCCGGCAGCGTTCGAGATGGTTCTTGATCTGCACCGGCGGCAGCAGCATGACCACGGTGGCCGGGGTCTGTTCCCGCAGGCGGTCGGCCAGGGCGAAACAGTCGACATGGCCCATCGCCGCATCGATCAGGAAGAAACTGTAGGGCTGGCCGGCCAGCTGGGCGCGCGCGGCCTCGGCCTCGGCCGCCATCACATTGGCGTGGGCCTCGGCCCGCATGCCCCAGGATTGCAGCAGACGGGCCAGGATTTGGCCGGCACTGGCATTGTCGTCGATGATCAGCGCCGAATGGCCGGCCAAGGCCTGCGGCGCAGGGCTGCTCAACTCCGGGGCGAGGCCGAACTCGGCCGTGAACTGGAAGCGGCTGCCCCGCCCCGGTTCGCTTTCGACCCAGATCCGGCCATGCATCATCTCGACCAGACGGCGGCAGATGCTCAGGCCCAGCCCGGTACCGCCGTATTTGCGGGTGGTCGAGGCATCGGCCTGGCTGAAGGAGTCGAAGATGGTTTCCTGCTTTTCCGGGCTGATGCCGATGCCGGTATCGCGCACGAGGAAATGGAGTTCGGCCTGCCCGGCCGTCGCTTGGCGCAGATTGACCGAGAGCACGACCTCGCCCCGTTCCGTGAACTTGAGGGCATTGCCCAGCAGGTTGAGCAGGACCTGGCGCAGCCGGGTCGGGTCGCCCACCAGGCCGTCGGGCACATCGGGGGCGATGTCGAGGATGAGTTCCAGCCCCTTCTGATCGGTGCGGAAGGCAAGGGTCTTCAGCATCTCCCCGATCAGCTGGCGCAGACGGAAGGGGATGTGCTCGATCTCCAGGCGGCCGGCCTCGATCTTGGAGAAATCCAGGATGTCGTTGATGATGGCGAGCAGGGCTTCGGCCGAGCTGTGGGCCATTTCGATGTATTCGCGCTGCTCGGCCGTGAGGCGGGTGTCCAGCGCCAGCTCGGTCATACCGATGACGCCATTCATGGGCGTGCGGATCTCATGGCTCATCATGGCCAGAAAGTCGCTCTTGGCCCGGTTGGCCTGCATGGCCTGGTCGCGCGCGGCGATCAGTTCCCGTTCGAAGCGCACGACGTTGGTGATGTCATCGAAGCTGCAGACCCGGCCGATGGCCCGGCCATGCATGTATTGGGGGCCGGAGCGATATTTGAACACGCGGCCGTCCACCAGTTCGATCGTGCCTTCCCGGCTCAGATCGGGATCGTGATACAGCGCGTCGAGCTGGGCTTTGAGCGCGGCGGGGTCGGCGACCTGGCGCATGATGTGGGCGAGGATGGCGGCATCGTCCCGGCTCGCGAGCAGGGCATCGGGAATGCCCCACATGTTGGCGAAACGGTGGTTCATGTTGACGATACTGCTGTCCAGGCGGGTGACCAGAATGCCTTCGGCCGCCGATTCGAAGGTCGCCTTGAGCTGGGAGGCGAGCTGGTCGGCGGTCTCCTCCATGGCCCGGCGCGTGGTGATGTCCGAGGCGGAGATCATGATGTAGGCCGTGCCGTTGATCTCGACCCAGTTGATATTCTTCTCGACCGCCAGGCTGCTGCCGTCACGCCGGCGGTATTCGGTCTCGACCAGGCTGGCGGGGGTGAACTGGCCCTGGGCGACATCCTCCCAGTAGAACTGATCGGCCAGCTGGTCCTCGATGGCCTGAATCGGCAGGCCGATGAGTTCCGTCTCGGCATAGCCCAGGGCCAGACAGGCGCGCTGGTTGGCCGCCAGGATGACCAGCTGCTTGGGATCGACCGCCAGCAGCAGCTCCTTGGAGGCATCGGTCATCGCGCGGGCGATCAGGGCATCTTGCGCGGCTTGACTCATGGTTTAGCTGGTGGCCACGGCTGAGCTTGGGCTGGCCTCATCGAAATAATAGGTGATGCGCCGGCGCGGGCTCAGATAGTTGAACACCTCCTGCGGCAGTTGAGCCGGGCGCACGGTCTTGCTGATCGACAGCGTGGGTTCATGCTCCAGGTCGATCAGTCGGGCCTCCTCCTTGGGCACGTCGGCGTCGTAGGCGACCACTGTGGGCTTGAGCGGCTTGTTGGTGTTGACCGAGGTGACGATGGCCCACATCTCGTTCGACAGGCGCACCACGGTGCCCGGCGGGTAGACGCCCATGGTATGGATGAAGGACTTGAGGATGGCCGCATCGAACAGATGGCGCTGCTTGGCGAACATCGAGGAGATGGCCTCATAGGGCGTCAGCGCATTGAGTGGGTTGACCGGGTTGCACAGATTGTCGAAGGTGTTGACCACGCAGACCAGCCGGGTGAAATAGGGGATGGCCTCGCCCGCCAGCCGGGCCGGATAGCCGCTGCCATCCATGGCCTCGTGATGATACCGGATGATGTCGATCACCGGCGGCGCCAGGCCGAGGTTGCGGCCGATCTCTTCGCCATAGATCGGGTGCTGGGCGAGGAAATTCTGCTCCGGCTTGGTCAGCGGCTGGGTCTTGCGCAGGATGTTGTCCGGAATTTTGGTCTTGCCGATGTCATGGAAGAGCGCACCCAGGCCGACCAGGCGCACCTCGTCCTTGCTCAGGCCCAGCTGCTTGGCCAGTATCATGGCCAGGATCGAGACGTTGAGCGGATGATGATAGACGTCCTCGCCCGCCACCTTGTCGTTCATGGCATAAATTGCCACATCCTTGTCGGTCAGCAGGCTGTCGACCATTTTGCTGATCAGGCTGATGGCATTGGCCACGCATTCCCTGGGCTGGGAGAACAGCGTCTGGTTGATCTGCTTGATGGCGTTGACGCTCTCCAAGAGCAGCTTCTCGCACTTGAGCACTGATTGCCGGTGCTGGCGCAGGCGCTCGATGCGCTGCTGTTTGGCCTGGATTGCCGCCAGTTCCTCCGGGCTGGTCTGGGGTGCGGCATCGACTGTCGGGGTGGCCTGCGCCACGGGCTCCAGCGGAAGCGCGCTGCTTTTCGCCGGATAGTAACGGACCTGTTTGAGACCGAGCCGCTTGATGGTCTGGATCTGGCCTTCGTCGCTGATCTTGAAACTGTTGCTGATGAAGGGGTGGTCCATCCAGCTCAGATCGAGGCTGATGTAGAGGCCCACCCGGAGTCGGGCGACATCGATGAGGGCGGATTCTTCCTGTTCGCTCATTGAGGCAGGTCGATCGGTGAGACCGTTCGTTCAGGCAAGGTGACCCAAGCATTCTACCTTGCCTGGCGCGCCCGGAAATTACCTAAGTAATTGACTAATCTTGGCAAACTCGGCGACGGAGAGGGTTTCGCCGCGCCGTCCGGGGTCGATGCCGAGCGCGGTCAGCTGCTCGGCGGCGACCAGGTTTTTGAGGGTGTTGCGCAGGGTCTTGCGCCGCTGGCCGAAGGCGCGGGCCACCACCTCGGCGAAGGACCTGGCGTTGCGGTAGGGGATGGCCTCGGGCGGCAGCGGCGCCAGGCGCACGACGGCCGAGTCGACTTTGGGCGGCGGCCGGAAGGCGCCGGGCGGGACATTGAACAACTTGGCGATCCGGAAGCGGGCCTGGAGCATGACCGAGAGCCGGCCATAATCGGGGGTGTCGGGCTCGGCCGCCATGCGGTCGACCACTTCTTTTTGCAGCATGAAGTGCATGTCGCGAATCTGCTCGGCGTAATCGGCCAGGTGGAACAACAAGGGGCTGGAGATGTTGTAAGGCAGGTTGCCGACAATGCGCAGGGCGTCGCCCAGGCTGGCGAAATCGAACTTGAGGGCATCGGTCTCATGCACCGTCAGGCGGTCGGGCGGGAACTCGGCGCGCAACCGGGCCGCGAGATCGCGATCGAGTTCGATCACGTGCAGATGTTCGACCTTTTCCAGCAAAGGTCGGGTGAGGGCGCCGAGGCCGGGGCCGATCTCGACCATGTGGTCGCCCGGCTGCGGTGCGATGGCGGCGACGATCTTGCTCAGCACGCCGGGGTCGTGCAAAAAATTCTGCCCCAAGGCCTTGCGTGGGCGGTGGCCGTCCAACATCCCACCCCTCACGCCGCACGCCTCATGCGCTGGTGGGCCATCTGCCAGGCCAGTTCGATCGCGGCGCGCAGGCTGCCGTCGTCGATGCGGCCGGTGCCGGCGAGGTCGAGCGCCGTGCCGTGGTCGACCGAGGTGCGCACGATGGGCAGGCCGAGGGTGACGTTGATGCCCTCGCCGAAGCTGGCATGTTTGAGCACCGGCAGGCCCTGGTCGTGGTACATGGCGAGCACGGCATCGCAATCGGCAAGGTATTTGCGCTGGAACAGGGTGTCGGCCGGCAGCGGGCCGGTCAGGTGCATGCCCTGGGCACGCAGCTCGGCCAGCACCGGCCCGATCACCTCGATCTCTTCCCGGCCCAGATGGCCGCCCTCGCCGGCGTGCGGATTGAGGCCGGCGACCAGGATGTGCGGCCGGGCAATGCCGAAGTCCTGCTGCAGGGCGCGCTGCAAAATGCGCAAGGTCTCGCGCAAGGCCTCGGGCGTGATGGCGTCGGCGATCGCCCGGACCGGCAGGTGGGTGGTGACCAGGGCGACCCGCATGCCGGCGCCGGTGAGCATCATTACCACGCGCGGGGTATGGGTGAGTTCGGCCAGGAATTCGGTGTGGCCGGTGAAAGGCAGGCCGGCCTCGTTGATGATGCCCTTGTGCACAGGGCCGGTGACCAGGCCGGCGAATTCGCCGGCCAGGCAGCCTTCGACCGCGCGGCGCAGACAGGCCAGGACATAAGCGGCATTGGCCGGCTCGAGCCGGCCGGCTTCGGCGCGTTTGGCCAGGGGCAGCGAGAGCAGGCTGACTGGCGCCGCGGTACCCGGCGCATAGTCGGGCAGGGTGCAGGGCAGGCCGAGTTGCCGGGCGCGCTCCTCGATCAGGGCGCGATTGGCCAGGATCACCAGCGCGATGCCGGCCGGCGGCCGCTGGGCCAGGCGCACGCAAAGGTCGGGTCCGATGCCGGCGGGTTCGCCGGCCGTCAGCACGAGAGGAGGCAAGCCCCGGGGCTTCACTGCTCCAGGCGGATTTCGACGTAGGCGCTGTCGCGGATCTGACGCAGCCAGCTGTCGAAGGCCTCGTCGCTCTTGCGCTCGCGCAGGGCGCGCCGCGCGTCCAGGCGCCTGCGTTCCTGGGTGACGTCCTGGTCGCGCCGCTCCAGCACCTGGATCAAATGCCAGCCGAAGGGCGTCTGAATCGGTTCGGACACCTCGCCCGGCTTGAGGCTGTCCATGACCCGCTCGAACGGGGGCACGGTATCCCCGGGATTGAGCCAGCCCAGATCGCCCCCCCTGCTGGCGGACAGGTCGTCCGAGTGCAGCCGGGCCAGTTCGGCGAAATCCTGGCCATTGTCGATGCGTTCCTTGAGCTGGACCAGCCGGTTGCGGGCGTCCTGATCGCTCACCACTTCATTGGTCTTGATCAGGATATGGCGGGCGTGCGTCTGACGAATGAGCAGTTGGGCATCCTTGCCGCGCCGGTCGACCAGTTTGACGATGTGAAAGCCGTTCGGACTGCGCAGCACCTCGGATATCTGGCCTGGCTTGAGGGCGCGGGCCGCGCTGACATAGAGGCTGGGCAATTGGCCATCGCTGCGCCAGCCCAGCAGACCACCCTCCAGGGCATTCTGGGCATTGGAGTAGGCGGCCGAGACCTGGGCGAAATCGGCACCGGCCCTGAGCTCGGCCAGGGCCTTGTCCGCTTTGTCCTTGAGCGCCTGCAGGCGGTCGGGCGAGGCACCGTCCGGCGTGCTGATCAGGATATGGGCGAGCAGATATTCGTTCTGCTGCTGCTCCTGCAGCGCGGGATTGGCCAGGTAGTTGTCGATCTCGGCCTCGGTCACGGTGATGCGGTTGTCGACCTCGCGCTCGCGCAGGCGGGCGATCGCCATTTCATTGCGGATCTGCTCGCGGAAGGCGGCGAAATCGATGCCGTCCTTTTCCACCGCGGCGCGGAAACCGGCCAGGTCCATGCCGTTCTGCTGGGCGATGCGGGCGATGGCCCGGTCGAGCTGGGCGCCGTCGATCCGGATATTGGTTTCCTCGGCCCGCTGTGCCAGGGCCCTTTCCGTGATCATGCGCTCGAGCAACTGTCGTTCCAGAACCGCCCTGGGCGGGGCCGCGGTCTTTTGGCGTGCCAGCTGGCGCAGAACCTGATTGACCCGGGCGTTCAATTCGTATTCGGTAATCACGCTGTTGTTGACCACCGCCACGATGCGATCGATCGGCACCGGCTCCCTGGGCGCGGCCAGCGCAGGCAGGCCGTGGCCCAGGACAAGGCAGGCCAGGGGCGCCAGCAGCTTACGGCAGATTGAATTCGTCGCTCTTCGCATATCCGGGGATGCTCCGTTTCAAGAGTTCCAGCGGGTTGGGACCGAGCTTGGTCAGGTCGCGCAGTTCCAGCTGGATGTAGAAGGCATTGCTCGTTTCGGTTTGGGTCAGGGCCAGGCGCTGCAACAGGCCGCGCAACGACCAGCAGCCGGCGTTGTATTCGAAGCCGGCCAGGGCCTCGACCATGCGGTCGTCACGGAAGGAATAGTTTACCCGACCCACGCCATACCATTTAGGGGCAAGCGGCCATTGGCCGGACAGGTCGATCTGGTCGATGCTGTTCCGGGTGAAGCGATAGTCGGCATTGAGCACCCGGCCCGGGCCGTCGCGGTAGAAGGCGCCGAGGTTGAAGCGGACGGTCTCATCGGTGTCGGCGTTGTATTGCATGCCGCTGGCAAGGCGCAGCTGTTTGGTGAGCTGACCCGAGACAGTGGCCAGGATGTCGCTGCTGTCGGCACTGCGCGGGGCCATGCCGGGCAGCACCACACGCTGGTCGCTGAAGTAATAGCGCTGGCCGATGGTGAACTGCAGGCGTTCGATGCCGCTCAAGGTGTCGAGGAAACGGGTGGTCAGGGCCAGGGTGACCTGGTCCGCATCGTTGATGCGGTCGACGCCGGCGAACTGGTTCTCGCTGAACAGGGTGTAGAAGCTGGCGTCGCGCAGGCCGGTGTCGAACACCGGCAGTTGCGACTGATTGCGGTAGGGGATGCGCAGGTAATACAGGCGCGGTTCCAGGGTCTGGATGAAACCGTTGCCGGCGAATTCGAAGTCGCGTTCCAGTTGCAGGCCGGCATCGACGCTGAAGATGGGCAGGCTGCGGGTGCGCGCCAGTTCGCCACCTGGGTTGCGCTCCAGTTCATAGCGGGTCAGGTGCAGGCCGAACTTGGGCGTGACGTAGGCGTAGCTGGTCTGGAACGGCAGGCTGACACTGGGATAGGCGTATGCCCGGTCACCCTCGGCGTAGCTGGTCAGCGAGTGGGTAAAGCGGCTGTATTCGCCGCTGAAGCTGACATCGACCGGATAGCCGCCCGGCTGTTGGCGCGCCGCGTTCAGGGCGATCTGGGGCAGCCGGTGATAGAGCGGGGCGGTATTCAGGGTCTGGAAGGTCTGCAGCCGGCCCAGGGCGCTCCACCACCCGCCGTTGTAGGTCAGGTTGGCTTCCCGCATCAGGTTGACCTGCGAGGTCTGATTCACCGAGCCGCCGAGATCGGTGAAATATTTGTCGTCCGATACCCCGGCGATGTTGAGATTGCCCGACCAATGGCTATCGAACACATGGCTGTGCCGGATTTGGCCGAAGTAGCGGTCACGCTCGGCGACCTTGTCGTTGGCAAGATACTCGACATGGGTCTGGCCGTTGTAGTTGCGCTCGAGATAACGGTATTCCGCCGCCAGCTGCAGGCCGCGTTTGGACATGTAATGCGGCGTGAAGGTGGCATCCTGGTTCGGTGCGATGTTCCAGTACCAGGGAGCGGCGAATTCGAAGCCGCGCTTGTCCGAGGTGCCGAAGGAGGGGGTGAGGAAACCCGACTTGCGCTTGTCGTCCAGGGAAAAATCCATCCAAGGCGTATAGAGGATGGGTTTGCCCATATATTCCACCTTGACGTGGCGGGCGGTGCCCAGGCTTTCGATGTAATCGAGCTTGAGGTCCTCGGTGCGCAACACCCAGTCTTCGTTGCCGACCGGGCAGGTGGTATAGGTCGCCGCACTCAGGTGATAACGGTCTTCGCCCTCGAACTTGAGCACGGCGGCATCGCCCCGGGCGTATTGGCCTTTTTCACCGCGGCTTTCGTAGCGCATGGGGCGCAGTTCGCCCAGATGGGTGGTCAGCTGGAGCCGCAGTTCGTCGCCCTCCACCCGGGTGCGGGCACGGGTGAACACCACGTTGCCCTTGGCCTGCAGCGTGTCCTCGGGTTGATCGTAGCGCATCCAGTCCGCCGCCAGGCTTTCGTCCAGGCGACGCAGCATGACCTTGCCCTCGGCCTCGATATAGCGTTCTTCGATCCCGCTGATGCGGTCGGCGTCGATGAAGACCGGCAGGGGCTCCTGGCCGGCTTGCCGGCTCGGCAGCGGCAGCAGGGATTGGGTGATTTTCAGGACCGGGCCGGGTTCGGCGGCCAGGGCGCCGCAGCTGATCGCTGCCAGGGTTACTGGCATAAGCATGAGGCGCTTGGGCGGCATGGGATCGGATGCGGGTGCTAGAATGCTTCGACTTTGTTTGGGCTGGATTATCGCCCGGAACCCATCGAAATGGAAAGAATCGAACGACTACGTCAATGGACCGAATCGGTCCTGCCCGCCCCCCTGGTCGATTTCGCGGTGGCCTCGGCCGATGCCAGCTTCCGCCGCTACTTCCGGGCCAGGACGGCGGCGGGCAGCTTCATCGTCATGGACGCGCCGCCCAGCCACGAGGATTGCCGGCCCTATCTGCACATCGCCCGTCTGTTCCGGGCGGCCGGGGCCAACACCCCGGAGATACTGGCCGAGAACCTGGCAGAGGGCTTCCTGCTGCTGTCCGATTTCGGCAACACCACGTATCTTGCGGCGCTTAACGATGAGACGGCCGACCGGCTCTATCTCGATGCCAATGCCGCCCTGATCAAGATCCAGGCGGCCAGCCGGCCGGGCGAGTTGCCCGACTACGACGAGGCCCTGCTCACGCGCGAGCTGCAGCTCTTCCCGGAGTGGTATCTGGCCCGGCACCTTAAGATCGCGCCCTCGGCCGAGCAGCAGGCCGTGCTCGCCAGCACCTTCCGCGCCATCCTCGACAACAACCTGGCCCAGCCCAGGGTCTATGTCCATCGCGACTGGCACTCGCGCAACCTGATGGTGACCGAGCCGAACCCCGGCGTGCTCGACTTCCAGGACGCGGTCTACGGCCCGATCACGTACGACCTGGTGTCGATCTACAAGGATGCCTACATCAAGTGGGAGGAGGAACGGGTGCTGGACTGGACGATCCGCTACTGGCAGGCGGCACGCAAGGCCGGTCTGCCGGTGCCGGGTGACTTTGCCGATTTCTACCGCGACTTCGAGTGGATGGGCGTGCAGCGCCACATCAAGGTGCTGGGCATCTTCGCCCGGCTCTACCACCGCGACGGCAAAGAGGGTTATCTCAAGGACATGCCGCTGGTCATGCACTATCTGCGCAAGACCTGCGAGCGCTACAACGCCCTGGCCCCCTTCCTGCGCTTCCTCGACGAGCTGGAAGGCCGGCAGGCCGAAGTGGGTTACACCTTCTAAATGACGGCGGAATTCAAAGCCATGATCCTGGCCGCGGGGCTGGGCGAGCGCATGCGCCCGCTGACCGATCACACGCCCAAGCCCCTGCTCAAGGCCGGCGGCAAGGCCCTGATCGTCTGGCAGATCGAACGGCTCAAGCGGGCCGGCTTCGAGCGCCTGGTCATCAACCATGCCCATCTGGGCCTGCAGATCGAACGCGATCTGGGCGACGGCAGCGCCTGGGGCGTGAGCATCGCCTATTCCGACGAGGGGGTGCCGCTGGAGACGGCCGGCGGCATCGTCACTGCCCTGCCTCTGTTGGGCGATGCGCCGTTCGTCGTGACCAACGGCGACGTCTATACCGAGTACGACTATGCCCGCCTCAAGCCGGTGTTGCAGGACATGGCAGGCAACCCCGATCGCCTCGCCCACCTGGTCCTGGTTGACAACCCGGTGCATCACCCACAGGGTGATTTCGTGTTGCATGCCGGGAAGGTCGGGGCAGAGGGCGAAGGCAAGCTCACCTTTTCCGGCATCGGCTGCTACCGGCCGGCGCTGTTCGCCGGCCTTGAGCCCGGCGCGAAGGCCGCGCTGGCGCCGCTGCTGCGCCGGGCCATGGCCGAGGGAAAAGTGAGCGGGGAGCACTTCACCGGGCGCTGGCAGGACATCGGCACCCCCGAGCGCCTGGCCGCGCTCGACCGCGAACTGGAGCTGCGCCATGTCGCTTGAGCTCGAGGCCTTCCGCCAGCGCCGCCTGCGGGTGCTGGAACAGATGGGCGAGGGCGTGATGGTGATCGCCACCGCGCCGGAGGCGGTGCGCAACCGCGATGCCCACTATCCCTATCGTTTCGACAGCTACTTCTATCACCTCACCGGTTTTACCGAGCCCGAGGCGGTGCTGGTGCTGGTGGCCGGCGGCCAGCCGCAGCAGGTCCTGTTCTGCCGGGAGAAGAACGAAGAGCGCGAGATATGGGACGGCTATCGCCACGGTCCCGAGGCGGCGCGCGCGGCCTTCGGCTTCGATGCCGCCCATGCCATCGGTGAACTGGATGAGCGGTTGCCGCAACTTTTGGAGAACCAGCCGGCGCTGCACTATCTCATCGGCCGCGATCAGGCCTGGGATGCGCGGGTGCTGGGCTGGCTCAACACCGTGCGCGGCAAGGCACGCAGCGGGGTATCGGCGCCGGACAAGCTGATCGACGCGGCCGGCCTGCTCGACGAGCTGCGCCTGATCAAGGACGCCCATGAACTGGCGCTGATGCGCCGCGCCGCCGACATCTCCGCCGCTGCCCACGTCGCCGCCATGCGCGCCACCCGGCCGGGCCGCCATGAATATGAGATCGAGGCCGAGCTGCTCTATGCCTTCCGGCGCCAGGGGGCGGAGGCGCCGGCCTATACCCCCATCGTTGCCGGCGGCGCCAATGCCTGCGTGTTGCATTACGTCTTCAACGACCAGCCGCTCAAGGTGGGCGACCTGCTCCTGATCGACGCCGGTGCCGAATACCGCGGCTATGCCGCCGACATCACCCGCACCTTTCCGGTCGGCGGCAGGTTCAACGGGGCGCAGCGCGAGGCCTACGAGATCGTGCTGGCCGCGCAGGCCGCGGCCATCGCCCAGGTCGCGCCGGGCAAGGCCTGGCAGGCGCCGCACGAGGCCGCGGTGCAGGTGCTCACCCAGGGCATGGTCGACCTCGGCCTGCTCAAGGGCGAGGTCGACGGCCTGATCGAGAGCGAGGCCTACAAGCGTTTCTACATGCACCGCACCGGCCACTGGCTCGGCCTGGACGTGCACGATGCCGGCGCCTACAAGCAGGCCGGGCAGTGGCGGCCCTTGCGGCCGGGCATGACCCTGACCGTGGAACCCGGCCTCTACATCCGGCCGGCCGACGACGTGCCCGAGGCCCTGTGGCACATCGGCATCCGCATCGAGGACGATGCCCTGGTGACGGAAAACGGCTGCGAGATTTTGACCCACGGCGTGCCCAAGTCGGTGGCCGAGATCGAGGGGATCGTCGGTCGTGACTGAACAGGTCGATAGCGCGCTTGTCGGGGCGGTGCGGGCAGGGATGTGCGGCAGCGAGTCGCCGCCAGCCGCCGACAGGGAATGTATGGGTTGCCAAGGATATCGCTGTGAGTGGACGTGATACTTTCGATATCGCCATTGTCGGCGGCGGGCCGGTCGGCGCCGCGCTGGCGGCAGCGCTGGCGGGCAGTGAATATCGCGTCGCGCTGCTGGAGGCACGCAGCCGCCTCGTCGCACAGGACCCGCGCGCCATCGCCCTGGCGCAGGGGGCGCGCCTGATCCTGGAACGCCTGGGCGCCTGGTCCGGCTTGGCCGACAAGGTGACCGCCATCGAGAGCATCCATGTCTCCCAGCGTGGCGGTTTCGGCCGGGCCGAGCTGCTGGCCTGCGAGCTGGGGGTGCCGGCCCTGGGCTACGTCACCCAGTACGGCGACCTCTATGCCGCCCTGGCCGGGCAATTGCAGGCGAGCGGGGCGACGCTGCTGACCGGTGCCCAGGTCAGCGCGATCCGTTCGACCAGCGCCTATGGCGTGGTCGAGTTTCAGTGCGACGGCGCCGATCACCTGCTCACCGCCGATCTCGTGGTGCTGGCCGACGGCGGCAAGAGCCTGCCGGGGGCGCAGCAGGTGAAGGACTATGGCCAGAGCGCGGTCATCTGCAGCGTCACCACCGCACAGCCGCACGAGCACCGCGCCTATGAGCGCTTCACCCCGGAAGGCCCGATGGCGCTGCTGCCTTTGGGCGAGGCCTATGCCCTGGTCTGGACGGTGCCGAATGCCAAGGCCGACGACGTGCTGGCGCTCACCGACGCGGCCTTCCTCGATCGGTTGCACGAACGTTTCGGCGAGCGCCAGGGCCGCTTCCTCAGCGCCTCCGGGCGCGCGGTCTTCCCCCTGCGCATGATCACCCGCGAGCCGGCACAGGCGCCGCGCCTGCTGCGCATCGGCAACGCCGCCCAGACACTGCACCCGGTGGCCGGCCAGGGCTTCAACCTCGGCCTGCGCGATGCCTGGCAGCTTGCCCAGCTGATCTGGGATACCGACAAGGCGATATTGGGCAGCCCGGCGTTCTGCGCCCGCTATCGGGCCCGGCGCGGCCCCGATGTGCGCGGCGGCCTCATGATGACCGACCTCATGGTCGAGCTGTTCTCCAACGACAACTTCGTCTTGCGCCATGGCCGCGGTCTGGGGCTGGCCTTGCTGGATGCCCTGCCGCCGCTGAAGAAGGCCTTCGCGCGCAAGATGATGTTCGGGGCGCAGGCATGGTGAGTCGCCACGATATTGTGATTGTCGGGGCAGTGCGAGCAGGGAGCAGGGGCCCCGTCGTGGACGGGGATGCGAGCGGCCGCGAGTCACCGCCAGCCGCCGACAAGGGATGCATTCGTTACGAAGGATATTGCTGTGAGTGAACGTAATGCCTTCGATGTTGTGATTGTCGGCGGCGGCCTGGCCGGCGCCGCCTTTGCCCTGGCCCTGCGCGACACGGCCTGGCGCGTGGCCTTGGTCGAGCCCAAGCCGCCGCAGGAGCCGGGTGATGGTTGGGATGCCCGCGTCTATGCCTTCAGCCCGGCCAACGTCGCCTGGCTGCGCGCGCTGGGCGCCTGGGATGCGACCGTGCGCCAGCAGCCGGTCTACGCCATGCGCATCGCCGGCGACGACGGCGGCCATCTTGCCTTCGATGCCCTGGAGGCCGGCCTGCCCGAGCTCGCCTTCATCGCCGAGAGCAACCGGCTGCATCATGCCCTGTGGCAGGGCCTGCGCGCGGCCGGCAATATCGATTTGATCGCGGCCGGGACCGCTGCCGTCGCCTGGGGCGCGCACCAACATGAACTCATCCTGGCCGACGGCCGCCATCTGCAGGCCAGCCTCCTGGTCGGCGCCGACGGCGCCCATTCCTGGCTGCGCGGCCAGGCCAACATCGGCCTCGCGTTCGAGGACTATCACCACGTCGGCGTCGTCGCCAACTTCGCGTGCGAGCGGCCGCATCGCGGCATCGCCTACCAGTGGTTCCGCCAGGACGGGGTGCTCGCCTATCTGCCCCTGCCGGGCAAGCGCGTCTCCATCGTCTGGTCCACCACGCCCGAGCGGGCCGAGGCGCTCCAGGCCCTGCCGGAAACTGAATTCAGCGCCACGGTGACAGTGGCCGGTCAAGAACGGCTGGGTGCATTGAAGTTGGTGACGCCGCCCCAGGGCTTTCCGCTCAAGCGGCGGCGGGCCGAGCAATGGGTGCGCTCGGGCCTGGTGCTGATCGGTGATGCCGCGCATACCGTGCACCCGCTGGCCGGGCAGGGCATCAACCTGGGCTTTCGCGATGCCCGGCGGCTGGCCGAGGCCCTGCGTGATACCCGGCGTGCCCCGGGTGACCTGGGCCGCCTGCAGGCCTATGCCCTGCGCCGGGATGAGGATGTCCGCTCGGTGCAATTCGTCACCGGCGGTCTCAAGAAACTCTTCGGCAGTGAAGACGGTCTAGTACGCTGGCTGCGCAACACCGGCCTGTCCGTGACCGACAGCCAGAACTGGCTGAAACAGGCGCTCATGCGCCATGCGATTCAATAACCAAGGAAATTTTATGCGTTTGCTGCTTGCCGTATTGTTGTCCGTTTTGCCCTTCCACGCCCTGGCCGGCGAGGCCGAGGTACGCCAGGCCTTCGAGGCCCGCTTCCCCGGCTCCAAGGTGAGCAGCGTGAGCAAGACCCCCTTGCCCGGTATCTATGAGGTCGTGGCCGATGGCAACCAGATCGCCTATGTCGATCAGAAGGCGGAATATCTGGTGCTGGGCGAGGTGATCGATCTCAAGAACCGGCGCAACCTGACCCGGGAGAAGGTCGATCAGTTGATGACCATCCGCTTCGACAGCCTGCCTTTGCAGAATGCGATCAAATTCGTCAAAGGCGACGGCAAGCGTACGCTGGCCGTGTTCTCCGATGTCGACTGCCCCTTCTGCAAGAAGCTGGAGCCGGAACTGGCCAAGCTCGACAACCTGACCATTTACATGTTTCC
>DDKN01000101.1 GCA_002339725.1 Thiobacillus sp. UBA2597 | reverse complement strand
CATCGCCGCCTCGGGCACCAACGCCGTGCTGATCCAGATCAACGGCGCCCAAGGCACCTGCCAGGTCGAATACACCCACGGCACCCCGCCCACCATCGTGTTCAACGGCGACCAGAATACCTGTCTGTGACCGGTCGTGAACCGGGCTACAGCCTGATCGAGCTGGTCGGTGTCCTCGCCATCCTGGGGATACTGGCCGCGCTCGGGCTGTCCCGGTTCGCGGACACCGAAACCTTCGCCGCCCGTGGCTTCTACGACGAGGCGGCGAATTTTTTGCGTTATGCCCAGAAGCAGGCCATCGCCCGCCATGGCACAGTCAGCGTCCAGGTCGCAGGCAATGGCCTGATCCTGCAGGGGGCGCCCGGCCCCGCCGGCGAGACGCCGTATCAGATCACGGCACCCGGCGGCGTCGCCCTGACCGCCAGCGTGGCCAGCCTGAGCTTCGATGCCCTGGGGCGGCCAAGCAGCGCGGCCGTGTTCACCTTCACCGAGCAAAGCGGTCCGGTGCGGACACTGACGGTTCATGCGGAAACGGGCTATGTCCAATGAGCCTGCCGGCCCGCCCCTGATCCGCCGGCAGGCGCCCGATGGCCCCAGGCAGTCCGGTGTCAGCCTGGTCGAGCTCATTCTGTTCATCGTCATCGTCGGCATCGCGGTGGCGGCCGTGCTCCAGGTCTATGGCGTGACCGCCCGGGCCAATGCCGATCCCCTCTTGCGCCGCCAGTCGCTCGCCATCGCCCAGGCCTTGATGGAGGAGATTGGCCACAAGGCGGCGGCCAATCCGCCCGGCGGCTTCGCCGGCCCCTACACCCCGGCCAACCGTTGGTTGTTCGACGATGTGCTCGATTACAACGGCTTTTCCATGGCCGGTATTGCCGATCTGACCAACGTGCCCATCTCCGGCTTGGAAAACTACCGGCTGGAGGTGGCGGTGGTGTCGGCCGCCTTCGGACCGGTGCCGATCTCGGCCGGCCTGCGTTTTACCGTCACGGTCACCGACCCGACCGGTGAGCCGACGGTGCTGGAGGGCTATCGTGCCAGTTACCCTTAAGCGGCGCGCCGGCGGCTTCAGCCTGATCGAGCTGATCCTGGTCATGGTCATCATCGGCATCGTGGCCAGCATGATCGCGCTGTTCATCGTCAATCCGATGCGCGGCTATCTCGATTCCACCCGGCGCGCGGTGCTGGTCGACATCGCCAACACCGCGCTCATGCGCATGGCGCGCGAGGTGCGCCTGGCCCTGCCCAACAGCGTGCGGGTGAGCCAGAACGGCAATGTGTTCTACCTGGAGTTTTTGATGCTCGACGGCG
Source organism: Thiobacillus sp. UBA2597 (assembly GCA_002339725.1). GTDB lineage: Bacteria > Pseudomonadota > Gammaproteobacteria > Burkholderiales > Thiobacillaceae > Sulfuritortus. The sequence goes on along the minus strand of DDKN01000101.1, from coordinate 12,759 downwards.
GCGGGCGCTATCGGGAACAGGTGGGCCTGCCCGGCGATGACCCGCTCGATTTCGCCACCCGGGGGCTCAGCACCGACACCCGCTTCGATGTGCTTGGCCCGGCATTGAGCATGGCGGCGGGTGCGCAGATCGTCATCTACAACCTCGCGCTCGATGCCGATACCGACGCCTATCAGGGCGGCAATCGCCGCGCCTATAACGGCGCGCTCGGCCCGGTGAGCCAGATTAATTTCGCCGCGGCGCCGGGCGGTGTGCCCTTTCCCATGGAATCGCCCAATCGCCGCTTCCACGTGGTGCGCACCCCCGTCACCTATGCCTGCAATATGGGCACGGGCGAACTGAGGCGTTATGCCAGCTATGGCATCGGTGCGGCCCAGCCGGTCGACCAGGCCAGCCCGCCGCTGAGCACGGCCGGCAACAACAATCTGCTGGCCAGCCGGGTGAGCCGTTGCCGCTTTGCCTATCTGCCGGGGGCCTCCGAGACGCTGGGCCAGCTGACCTTGTGGCTGGAGCTCACGGCGGAAGGGGAGTCGGTCAGTCTGTATCGCGAAGTGGTGGTGAGCAATGAGCCCTAAGTCAGCCGGTTTCGTCCTGCCGACCGCCATCTTCCTCCTGCTGGTGCTGGGCGCGCTGGCGCTGTATCTGAGTAACGTCAGCCAGATCAACCTGGCGATGAACAACCTGGAACTGGAGGGCGAACGGGCCTATTGGGCGGCCCAGTCCGGGGCCGAGGCGGGCATCTACACTGCGGCGGTGACCGGCACCTGTACCACGCAGGACATCGCCTTTGCCGGCGGGCTCAACCGCTTCGTCGCCACGGTGACCTGTGTCCAGACCAATGCCAACGAGGGCGGCCGGCCGGTCCGCATCTTCCAGATCACCAGCGTGGCCTGCAACGATCCCCTGGCCGCCAGCCCGCGTTGCCCGAATGGAGCATCGGCCTCGCCCGAATACGTCGAGCGCCAGATTCGCGCGACGGTGGAAAATTGACCATGCGGCGAATTTTTCTTGCCTGTCTGCTTGTCTTGTCGGCTGTGGCCTGGGGTGGCGCGGCGCAGGCCGCCATCACCTGGGTCGGCGCCACCTCGGCCACGACGGCGGTCGGCGGCTCCAATTCGATCACCCTGACCTATCCGGCGGGCATTGCCGCCGACGACCTGCTGATCGCCCAGGTCACGGTGCGGGGCAACCGCACCATCACGCCGCCCGCCGGCTGGACCCTGATCAGCCGGGTCAACCGCGGCACCACCCTCACCCAGGCCATCTTCCGGAAGTTCGCTGCCGCCAGCAATCCGCCCAGCGAGGTCTGGAGCATCAACGGTTCCGTGCGCGGCGTCGGCGCCATGGCCGCCTATCGCGGGGTCGACCCGTTCAATCCCATCGATGTCTTCTCGGCGCGGACCAATGGCAGCAGCACCAGCATCACGGCCGATTCGGTCACGCCCACGGTCAGCGGCGTGTGGCTGGTCGGCCTGTTCGCCCATGCCCTTGGCGGCGTCAGCATCGCGCCGCCGGCCACCATGACCGAGCGGGTGGAACGGGTGCTCACGCCCAGTCCGGCCAGCAACGGCATCGCGCTGGAACTGGCGGACGAGGCCTATGCCGGCGGCACGGCACCGACCGGCACCCGGGTCGCGACGGCCAGCGCCGCGGCGGCCAACATCGGCCATCTGGTGGCCTTGCGGCCCTCGACGGCGTCAGCGGCGACCTTGCTGGCGGAATACCGCTTCGACGAATGTTTCTATACCGATGGGGTCAATCAGATCATCGACACCACGGGCAATTACCACGCCACGCCAAGGAACGGCCTGACCACCGGCGCGCCGGGCAAGATCCAGCGCATGGCCGATTACGACACCTATGCACGCTGGGCATCGACCGCCATCCCCATCGGCAATACCTGGAGTCTGAGCGCCTGGCTCTATCTGCCCATCGCCACCACCCATCGTTATCACGTGCTGGCCTCGAAGACCGGCGGCGGGGATCTGCTCTATCTCGACCGGAACAACAACTTCCGCTGGGGCGTGTACGACGGCACGACGGCGACCAATGGTAGCTTCCAGTTCGGCAGCCTGTCGGCGGGTTGGCACCATATCCTGCTACGTGCCGGCGGTTCGTCCACCCAGTTGTTCGTCGATGGCGTCTATCGCGATCAGGTCAACCGCAAGGTTGGCGGCACGCTGAATTATCTGGGCACATCCTACGACAACCTCGATACCACCAGCGCCCAGGGCATCGGCACCCCGCTGGACGAGGTGCGCATCTATTCCGGCCTGTTGTCCGGCGGCGAGCTGGCCACCCTGTATGCCAACCAGAATGCCGGGCGCAATGCCGACGGCACGCTACGGCCGCCGGTGGTCTGCCCCAGTGTCGGCGCACCGCTGCAGTTCAACGCCTGCGAAGTGAGCAATCCACGCTGCGTGCCGACCGCCACTGCGGGCGACCCCATCGGGACCTATGCCAACCTGCATACCAAGCGGCGCGGCGTGGCGGGTTACCAGCTCGACCTGGTGCGGCTGCGCTCGGATGGTACGCTGGCCACGTCGTTCGACGGCAACGTCACCGTCCGGCTCTATGCCTATGCCAACCCCGCCGATACCCTGGATAGCGTCAACTGTCCCACGGCGACGCCGACCGCCATCATCAACCTGGGCACGGCCAACTTCAACAACGGCCGCGCCACGATTGCCCTGCCAACCTTCACCACGGCCTATCGCGATGTCCGGGTGCGTTTCGAATGCGCGGTGCCGACCTGCGCTCCGGCGGTCAACGTCTGCTCCAGCGACCGCTTTGCCGTCCGGCCGGATGCCCTGTCGGTCACGACAAACCGCAATGCCGATCCCATGGGCACCAGCACGACGGCGACCGCCTACGCCGCCGGCACCGTCTTCACCCTGACCGCGGCAGGCGGCACCGGCTACAACGGCGTGCCGGCGATCGACGCGGGCAAGGTCGAGGCCCATGCCGGTGCGGTGCAGGCGGGCATCGTGGCGGCCACCTTCGCCGCGGGCGATGCCAGCGGCAATGCCATCTCCACCAGCACCACCTATTCCGAGGTCGGTTATTTCCGCCTGCTCGCCCAGGGGGTCTACGATGCCAGTTTCACCCTCGTGGACAGGGCCGGCCCCTTGATCGGCTGCGCCGACAATTTCGACAACCCGGCGCCGGGCGCCGGCCTGCCCGGCTGCAAGTTCGGCAATACGGCGAACACGCCCTATTTCGGCCGCTTCCGGCCGGACCACTTCAAGCTGAGCGGCGGCGCCTATACCCCGGCTTGCGAGGCACCCGGCAAGACCGCCTTCACCTATCTGGGGCAGGATTTCGACATCGATTTCACCCTCACCGCCAACAATGCCTTCGGCAACCGCACCTACAACTACACGGCGGGCTATGCCAAGCTGGCGCCCAGCGCGCCGGCCAGCTTCAATTTCGCGCCGCTCAACCTGGCGCCCGACGATCTGCCCGCGCGCCTGAGCCTGCCGGCCGCGCTGACCGGCGACTGGGCCGACGGCCAGGCCGACTTCGGCGGGGCGTTCAGGGTGCGCCGTCTGGACGGCACGGTCAGCAAAGCGGGCGGGGCACAACCGGTGCAGCCCGATGGGCCTTATCCAAATTTCAAGCTCACGGCGCGGCCGGTCGATGGCGATGGCGTCACCCTGCTTACAGCCGATCTGGATGCCGATACCGATGCGACGCCGGGCAACGACCGTCAGCAGATCGCCGGCGGCCTTTTGCGCTTCGGCCGCCTGCGCCTGGCCAACGCCACCGGTTCCGAGCGCCTGGCCCTGCCGATCCGGGCCACGGTGCAATACTGGGATGGCACCGGCATGGTGACCCACGTCGACGATGACTGCAGCGCGATCCCGGCGCTGGCGGCCGTGGCCCAGACCTCGCCCTTGAGCCCCGGCCTGACCTTTTATCCCCAGTCGGGCGCCAACCAGCTGGCCGCCGGCGAGACCGTGCCGCTGACCAACCCGCCGCTGATTTCGGGCGGCGTCTTTCCCCTGGTTCTGAGCGCGCCGGGGCCAGGCAACCATGGCTATCTCGATCTCGTGCTCGATGCCCCGGACTGGCTCAGATACAACTGGGACGGCATCGATCAAGGCGCCGACGCCAACTGGCTGGACGACGATCCGCGCGCCCGTGCCGCCTTCGGCAAACGGCGCGGCTCGGAGCGGGTGATCATGCGGCAGGAGCTCTATTGATATCATGCGGGGATTTGCATGCATGAGCGAGACAGCCGGTCACTGCGATGAAATGGTTCAAGCGCGCCGCCCATGAGCACGGCCTGGCCGTCCTGACGGCGTTCTGCCCGGGCAACGCCGTGGCGCTGCAACTGCGGCCGGCAGGCACCAAGTTCCAGGTGACGGCCTTCGCTTGGCTGGAGGTGCCGGTGGCCACGGCCGATGTCCTGCGGCTGCTCGCCGAGCAGGCCGGGCTCCGGCGCGCACCGCTGATCGCCCTGCTGCCGCCGGACAGCTACCAGGTGCTGCTGCTGGAAGCGCCCGGCGTGCCGGACGACGAGCTGCGCAGCGCCGTGCGCTGGAAGCTCAAGGACATGCTCGACTATCACATCGACGATGCCGTGTTCGAGCTGCTCAAGGTGCCGGCCAGCGGTGAGGGCCGGCTGCCTTATCTCTATGCCATCACCGTGCCGGCCCGGGTGGTGCGCGAAATGGCCGCGCTTTATCAGGAAAGCGGGCTTGCGCTGCAGGTGATCGACGTCGACGAGACCGCCCAGCGCCACATCGCCGCCCGCCTCGAGCCACCGGGCTACGCCGTCGGCCTGCTGCACGTGCAGGGCGAGCGCGGCCTGCTGACCTTCACCTTCGAAGGCGAACTGGTCCTGGCCCGGCGCATCGATCTGCGCGGCGCGCCGGACGACGAACGGGCCGAACGGGTGGTGCTCGAGGTGCAGCGCTCAGTCGATTACTTCGACCGCCATTTTCATGCCCTGCCCCTGTCCAAGCTGTATCTGGCACCGCTGGCCGGGGACGACGCGCTCTACCGCCAGTTGCACGAGAACCTGAGCCTGTCGGTCGATCGCCTCGATCTGAGCCTGATCTTCGATTTCGGCGAACACGCCATGCTGCAGCAGCCGGCCGTTCAGGCCCAGGTCTTCCATGCCTTGGGCGCGGCCATGCGGGAGTGGGCATGAGCCAGCAGATCAACTTCTACCAGGCCGAATTCCGGCCACGCCGGGTGCCATTCCCGGCGGCCGGCATGCTGCGCGCGGCCCTGCTTTGGCTGCTCGGCCTGGCGGCCATCTATGGCTACGGTGCCTGGCAGCTGCGCGAGGCCCGCGGCAGCCTGCAGCAACTCGAACGCCGGGTGCAGCAGATCGAGCAACGGGTCGAGGCCCAGCGCCGGCAGCAGGATGGCGGCAAGCAGGCCGCCGAGCTGCTGCAGCAGGCCGAGGCGGCCGAGGCCAAGCTGCAGGCCCTGAACCAGGCCGCGGCGGCGGTGGAGGCCGGGGCGATCGGTTCGGACAAGGGCTTTTCCGGTCATTTTTCGGCCTTTTCCCGGGCCGTCGTGCCGGGTGTCTGGCTGACCGGCTTTCAGATCGGCGCGCGCGGCGAGATCGTCAAGCTTTCCGGCCGGGCCCTGGACAGCGAGGGCCCGGCCCGCTTTCTGCACGGCCTGCGCGAACAGGCCCTGTTCCAGGGTTTGCAGTTCGCCTTCCTGCAGATCGCCAAGGGCGGCGATGGGCGCTATCTCGATTTCACCCTGCAGGCTCAGGTCGAGCCCGCCGCGCTCAATGCCCAGCCGGCCGGGCAGGCGCCGGCACCGGCAAGCGAGGCCAGGCCATGATGCGCTGGGCGGACCTCGCGGCCAAAATCGACGCACGCACCACACGCGAGCGGCTGGTCCTGTTCCTGGTGCTGCTCGCGGCGCTGTATGCCCTGGCCGACCTGGCCCTGTTTGCCCCCCAGGCGCGCGAACGCAAGCAAATCGAGCTGAAGATGGAGGAATATCGGCGCCGCATCACCCTGAGCGAGAACGTGCTCAACCAGGCCGCGCTGCCGACCGATCCGGCCGCCCTGGCCCGGCAGCGGCTGGAGGCGGCCCAGCAGGCGCTGGCGGCGCGCAGCCGCGCCCTGGAGGGGCTGTCCAGTCGTCTGATCCCGCCGCAGGAGATGCCCGGCATCCTGCAGGCACTGTCCCAGCGACAGCCGGACCTGCGCCTGATCGGCCTGAAGACGCTCGAGGCCCAGGCGGTGGGGGCCCTGGCGGCGACCCAGGCGGGCGGGCTCTACCGGCACGGGGTCGAACTTACGCTGGAAGGCAGCTATGCCGCCTTTGCCGCCTATCTGGCGCGGCTGGAAGGCCTGCCCTACGGCGTCTATTGGGGCGGCCTGGAGCTGGATGCCACGGCCTATCCCAGGCTGACCATGAAGCTCACCCTCTACACCCTGAGTCAGGACAAGGCATGGCTCGCCGTCTGATTCCGGCCTTGGCAGCCATGGCCCTCTCCGGTTACGCTCTAGCCGATTTGGCCGACCCGACGCGGCCGCCGGACGGCCTTTACGAGGCCAGGCCGGGGGAGTTCGAGCCGCGCCCGGAACTCGTGGTGAACAGCGTGATCTTACGGCCGGGTGCGAGCTTCGCCCTCATCGGCAAGCGGGTGGTCCGGGTGGGCGATGCGCTGGGCGAAGGCCGGGTCAGCCGGATCGACGAGCAGGGGGTCTGGGTCAGGACCAGGGACGGCATGCAGCACTACAAGCTGCTGCCCAGCGTGACCAAACACCCAGCCGAACAACAGGGAAAACCAGGAAAGCGATGACAAGCAAGCCGAGCACACGCTCCGAAAAAAGGCTGTGGCTTCTTTTCGGGGTGTGCCTTCCGCTGCTGGCCGCCTGCGCCCAGGTCCAGCAACCCCCCGCCGGCCAGGCCATCCGTCAGGAGCTGCAGCAAGTGCTGCAGCCCCCGGGGCCCGAGCGTCTGCCGGCGGCGGTCGAGGCCGCCCTGTTGCCCAATACCACGCTCGCCCTGCCCAAAGAGGTGAGCCGGCCGCTCGAGCCGCGCTTCGATCTGGTGGTGAACAATGCCCCGGCGACCGAGGTGTTCATGGGCATCGTCTCCGGCACCCGCTACAGCATGCTGCTCAATCCGCAGGTGGCCGGCAGCATCAGCGTCAATCTCAAGGACGTCACCGTGCTCGAGGCGATGGAGGCGATCCGCGAGCAGTACGGCTACGACTTTCGCGTCGACGGCAGCCGCATCTTCGTCCAGCCGCTCACCCTGCAGACCCGTTTCTACGCCATTTCCTATCTGCCCGGTCAGCGCCAGGGCACGTCCGAGATGCGCGTGAGCTCGACCGTGTTGACCAGCGGCGGCACCACCACGGGCACGACCGGCACCACGACGAGCGGCACGGGCAGCAGCGGCGGCACGACCAAGAGCATCGAGACCAGCAGCTTGACTACCGATTTCCAGACCAATTTCTGGACCGAGTTGCAAGCTTCCATCGGCCTTTTGATCGGCTGTGCCACCGGTGGCAGCGGCGCCACCGGCGCGGTCAGCTGCCCGGAAGGGCGCAACATCGTGGCCAGCCCGCACACCGGCCTGCTCGCCATCCGCGCCCTCCCGGCCGAACACCGGCTGGTCGCCGATTACCTGCGGGCGGCGCAATTGACGGTGGATCGCCAGGTGATGATCGAGGCCAAGATCGTCGAGGTCACCCTCAACGAGCAGGCCCAGTCCGGCATCAACTGGAGCTATACCAAGGGCAGTTTCAGCCTGAGCAAGGGCGTTGGCCTGCCCCTGGCCGACAACCGCAATCCGGCCGGTTTCTTCACCCTGGGCCTGGTCGGCAACACCTTCGAGGCCCTGCTGCAGTTCCTGGAAACCCAGGGCACGGTGCAGGTGTTGTCCAGCCCCCGCATCTCCGCCATCAACAACCAGAAGGCGGTGCTCAAGGTCGGCACCGACGAGTTCTTCGTCACCGGGGTGAGCACCACCACCACCACCGGCACCGCCACCACCACCACCCCCACCGTGACCCTGTCGCCTTTCTTCTCCGGCATCGCGCTCGATATCACGCCCCAGATCGACGGCCAGGACAACATCATCCTGCATGTGCACCCTTCCGTGACCACGGTGACCGAGGTGACCAAGCAGATCCAGATCTCGGGCCTGAATTCCACCCTGCCGCTCGCCTCGAGCAACGTGTCCGAGACCGACAGCATCGTCCGCCTGAAGGATGGCCAGATCGCCGCCATCGGCGGCCTGATGAAGGTCGAGTCGCGCGACAACAGCAGCAAGGTGCCGGGCGCGGGCGACCTGCCGGTGGCCAAGGCCCTGTTCAAGAACACCAACCTCAACCGCGTCAAGAGCGAGCTGGTGATCCTGCTCAAGCCGACCATCATCCGCAACAGCGGCGATTGGGTGGATAATGCACGGGATGCGATGCAGCGTATCGACCAGATGATCGTGGCGCCGAAACCCTGATGTATCTCGAGCATTTCGGACTGCACGAATATCCCTTCGGGCTGACCCCCGACACCAGCTATTTCTTTCCCGGCGTCGGTGCCCAGGCGGCGCTCAACACCGTGCTGGTGGCGCTGGAAAACGGCGAGGGTCTGATCAAGATCGTGGGCGAGCCCGGCTCGGGCAAGACCATCCTCTGCCGTTATCTGCTCAACCGCATGGAGGGCAGCCGTTTCGCCACGGCCTATATACCGAATCCCAATCTCTCCCCGGCGGCCCTGACCCAGGCACTGCTCAACGAATTCGGCGGCGGCTTCCGGCGCAGCCTGAGCTATGGCCTGACCAAGGCCCTGGAGGCGCGGCTTTTGGAGATGGCCCAAGAGGGCAGGCGGGCGGTGGCCCTGATCGACGAGGCCCAGGCCATGCCGATCGAGAGCCTGGAGGCCTTGCGCCTGATCACCAATCTGGAAACCGAAAAGAGCAAGCTCTTGCAGATCGTGCTGTTCGGCCAGCCCGAGCTGGACGACAAGCTGGCCGATCCGGCGGTACGCCAGATCCGCAGCCGCATCGCCTTCCACGACCACATCACGCCGCTCAACCCCGGCGAACTGCCGGCCTATCTGAGCTACCGGCTCAATCGGGCCGGCGCGGCCCGTCCCCTGTTCAGCGCCGGCGCGATGGGCAAGCTGCACAAGATGAGCCATGGTCTGCCGCGCTATATCAACATCCTGGCGCACAAGGGCCTGATGCTTGCCTTCGGCGAAGGCCGGCACGAGGTCGATGTCCGTCACGTCCGCCTGGCCGGCAAGGACACCCCGGGCGTGCGCCTGTCCTGGTGGGATCGCCTGCGATGAGCGTGATCAACCGCGTGCTCAAGGATCTCGATCGCAACCGGGCGCTGTCCGGCACGCCGAGCGGCGTGCGCGCGGTGGCCAGCCAGCGCGTCGGCTCGGTCTGGGTCTGGATCATCCTGGCCATCCTGCTTCTGGGTTCGGCCGCGGCCTTCCTGCTCAAGCGCTACCCGGTGCCCGCGGCGGCGCCGACGCCGCCCGCCCAGCCGCTGACCGCGGTGACGCCGCCTGCCCCGACGCCGGCGCCCCCGGCCGAGGCGACGCCGGCCGAGGCAGAGCCGCCGGAAGGCATGGTCATGCCGATGCCGTCCGCGCTCGCCGTGGCGCCAGCGCCCATGCCGGAGAAGTCTGCGGCACAGAAACCGGCGGCCAAACCTGCGCCCGCCGCCCAGGTCGCCGAGCCCCACGCGGGCACCGGCCGGCCCAAGATCATCAAGGAGCCGAGCCTCGCCACGCCCCCGGAGATCGCCAGCGCCGCCTTTCATGACGCCAAACGCCTGATCGAACAGGGCCGTCTGCGCGAGGCCCAGGACAAGCTCAACCTGGTGCTGAGCCAGCAGCCAGGACATCTGCTGGCCCGGCAGACCCTGATTGCGCTCCTGATCGACCAGGGCGAAGTGCTGCGCGCCGAGTTGCTGATCCGCGAGGGGGCCGCCCTGCATCCGGGCGAGATCTGGTTTGCCAAAGCCGCTGGTCAGCTCATGGTGCGCCAGGGCAATTACGCCGGCGCTGCGGCGGCGCTGAAGGAGGGCCTGAGCCATGGCGGTGCCGACGCGGAATACTGGGCCTTCCTGGCCGGCGTCTACAACAAGCTCGGGCGCATGGAAGAGGCGGCGCAGGCCTATCGCCAGGCGGTGCGCATGAAGCCGGACAACGGCACCTGGTGGGTGGGCCTGGCCGTCGCCCTGGAGCGCCAGGGCCACCGGGCCGATGCCCACACCGCCTATCAGCAGGCCTATCGCGTCCGGCTTGCGCCCGAGTTGAAGGACTTCGTCAGCCAGAAGCTGGCCGAACTGGGCGGCTGATGGTTCAGCGCGGCGCCGCGCGGTAAACTCCAACATCAAAATCACACAACGCTGGGGTTGCATGGTCCCGCATCTCACCACGGCCTTGACCGGCCCGCTGCTCGATCTGGAAAAGCATGTGCTGGACGCCATGCCCAAGATCGAGTTCTGGTTCCGCCAGCAGTGGTTGAACCACAGCGCCCCCTTCTACAGCTCGGTCGATCTGCGCAACGCGGGCTTCAAACTGGCCCCGGTCGACACCAATCTTTTCCCCGGCGGCTTCAACAACCTCAATCCGGCGTTCCGGCCGTTGGCGGTGCAGGCGGCCCAGGTGGCGATCGAGAACGCCTGCCCGGTGGCGCGCCGCTTTCTGCTCATTCCCGAAAGCCACACCCGCAATGCGTTCTATCTGCAGAACGTCGCGGCCCTGACCGACATCCTCAAGCATGCCGGCCTGGAGGTGCGCATCGGCACGCTGATCCCGGAGATCGCCGCGCCCACGCCGATCGAACTGCCCAACGGCGCGACGCTCCTGCTCGAACCCATGCGGCGCGTGGGCGACCGGATCAAGCTGGCCGACTACAACCCCTGCGCGATCCTGCTCAACAACGACCTGTCGGCCGGCATCCCCGACATCCTTAAGGGTCTGGAGCCGGAACAGACCGTGCTGCCGCCCCTGCACGCGGGCTGGTCGACCCGGCTCAAATCCAACCACTTCCGCGCCTATGCCCGGCTGGCCCAGGCGTTCGCCGAACTGGTCGGCATCGACCCGTGGCTGATCGATCCCTTCTTCGCCACCTGTGGCGAGGTCGATTTCTTCGCGCGCCAGGGTGAAGAGTGCCTCGCCTACCACGTCGGCGCCGTGCTCAGCCACATCGAGGCGAAGTACAAGGAGTACGGCATCGACCGCGAGCCCTTCGTCATCGTCAAGGCCGATGCCGGCACCTACGGCATGGGCATCATGACCGTGAAGCGCGCGGACGACGTGCGCGAATTGAACCGCAAGGAACGCAAGAAGATGGCGGTGGTGAAGGAGGGCCTGCAGGTCAGCCGGGTATTGGTGCAGGAAGGGGTGTACACCTTCGAGAGCATCAACCAGGCGGTGGCCGAGCCCGTGGTGTACATGATCGACCGCTTCGTGGTCGGTGGTTTCTACCGGGTGCACACCGGGCGCGGCGCCGACGAGAACCTCAATGCCCCCGGCATGCACTTCGTGCCGCTCGCCTTCGAGGAGCCCTGCAGCCTGCCGGACGAGACCGACCGGCCCGATGCGCCGGTCAACCGCTTCTACACCTACGGCGTGATCGCACGTCTGGCGGCCCTGGCCGCGGCGGTCGAGCTGGAGGAGACTGCGCCCGCCGGTGGCCCGGCGCCGGAGGGGCAGGCATGAAGCTCGCCTTCGTCGCCGACCCGCTGGCCAGCTTCAAGATCTACAAGGACTCCACCTTCGCCATGATGCAGGCGGCCGCCGCGCGCGGCCACGAGCTGTGGGCCTGCGAGCCGAAGGATCTGGCCTGGCGTGACGGCAAACTCATGGGCCGGGTGTTTCCGCTCGAACTCACCGGCCGCAGCCCCGATTGGTTCTCGGCGGGCAATCACGAATGGCGCCGGCTGAGCGCGTTCGATGCCGTGCTGATGCGCAAGGACCCGCCCTTCGATCAGGAATATCTCTACGCCACCTATCTCCTGGAACTGGCCGAGCGCGAGGGCGCCCGGGTGTTCAACCGGCCGGCCGCCCTGCGCGACTTCAACGAGAAGCTGGCCATCGCCCGCTTCCCCGAATTCACGGTGCCCACCCTGGTCAGCAGCCGGGCCGAGGAGATGCGTGCCTTCCTGGCCGAACAGGGCGACATCGTAATCAAGCCGCTCAACGCCATGGGCGGCGCCTCGGTCTTCCGCGTGCGGCCGGGCGATGCGAATATCGGCGTGATCATCGAAACGCTCACCCGGCATGAAACCACCACGGTGATGGCCCAGCGCTACATCCCGGAGATCCGGGACGGCGACAAGCGCATCCTCATCATCGACGGCGAGGCGGTGCCCTATTGCCTGGCGCGCATCCCGGCCCCGGGTGAGACGCGCGGCAACCTGGCCGCCGGCGGCACCGGCGTCGCCCGGCCGCTCGCCGAACGCGACTGGCAAATCGCCCGCACGCTCGGTCCGCAACTCAAGGCGGCCGGCCTTTTGTTGGTCGGCCTGGACGTCATCGGCGACTGGCTGACCGAGGTCAACGTCACCAGCCCGACCTGTTTCCGCGAGATCATGGAGCAGACAGGGTTTGATGTGGCGGGGAGGTTTGTCGAGGCGTTGGAGCGGCAGGTTTAGTTTCTCCCCTCTCCCTCCGGGATACCGCAAGGCAGAGCGCGTAGGGTGGCTTCGCGTAGCAAGCCACCGCATGGATTGTTCTACAAACAACGTATAGCATTTCGTACATGCTGTGCAGTAGGCCGGGGGCATTGGCCAACTTCATACCA
>DDKN01000034.1 GCA_002339725.1 Thiobacillus sp. UBA2597 | reverse complement strand
ACTTCGTGGTTGAATCCGCGGAAGCTCACAGAGCTCCTCAACGCCTGGATCAGCGCCCACAACACCATCCGCGTGCGCGCCAAGCCGCTCACCCATGCCGCTGCATGGTCTTCATTTAAAAGGAAATTTCAGGTCACGAGCTACCACTACCTGCCCTCCGCCCGCTATGAAGAGGCGCTCCAGTGGCTCATGCAGAAGCGCGCTCAAATCGACGGCATGAAGACCGCCCCGATGCGCGATCCAGCCTGGCGAGCCCGCCAGATCGCCTACATCAAGGCCCGCTGCAAGAACCAGCTCGGCGACGAGCGCTGCTACCAGCCCTACATCGAACGCACCTTCGGCAAGACCTCCCTGTCCGACCTCGATGAAGCCGAACTCGCCCGCACGAAGTCCTACATCGCCCACAAAAAAGCGCCCTGACGGACGCTGCGCGCATGGTTTCAGCGCGTTTTTTGTCGCATGCAATGCGAGCACGCCCGCCCCACCTTGTGCTCGCCGTTCAACAGCGACATTTTCCCGTATAAATCAACAGCTTACCGCTATTTCCCGCTACATCCCGCCTCTTCCCGCGACCTTTTTGTCTCATTCACTTCGTCGCATCCAATCTTTTCATCCCTATCGGGCATTGCCGCGACGCCGCGCTGACCTGCCTGCCGGCAGCCTTTTCCGCCACCCTGGCCGATGCCCTCAAGGGTTTGCTCGAGGCGCGGCCGTGGGTCGGTCCGGATAGCGCGCTCGAGTTGTATGAGCAAACCCTGGGTGTGTTACGCCATCGGCATGGCGACCTGGAAACCGCGTTCCGGGAGCGACTCGCGGCCGCGCTGCATCCCGCCGGCCAGCCGGCCGAGCCCAATGCGGCCGTCCAGTCCAGGGGGGTGGCACAAGCCGGCCTGATGGACGATGACATGCATTACGACTTCGCGGCGCCCGACACCCTGGCCCAGGCCATCGCCCTGGCCTGCAAGGGTGAACTCTACAGCCTGGATCGGCGCTGCGAATCGCTCCTTGGCAGGCGGGTCTGGCATGACTTGCCGTTCGGTCCGCAGCACGTGGCGCGCGCAGTGGTCGAGGCCATGCGCGGCAGCGGGCTGGCCCGGCCGATCCGCCAAAGCCTGCTGCCCCTGCTGACCGAATATCTGCCATCTCAGATCAGGCCGGTCTATCAGACTCTCAACCAGTTTCTCGCGGAACGCCAGGTCCTGCCCGAATTGAAGCTGGGCCTGCCGGCCAAAAACCCGGTCGGCACCGTGGCCAGCGTCTGCCAAGACTGGCTCATGCGGCAAAGCCTGGCCCAGCCCGCCCCGCTTCCGATCGACACGCCGGCTACCGAACTCGATCTTAAGCAGGCACTGATCCGGTTGCGCCAGGGCGATGCCGGGGCCGCTGCCCGGCTCGGCCTGGGCCCCACGGGTTTGGAGCCGGCGCATTCCCTGCTGCGTCGAATCGGCCAGGCGGCGCAGCTATCTCTGAGTGCGACCGACAAGGTGGTGCTGGATTGGCTGGCCATCTGGTTCGAGACCAAGGTCTTTGTGCCGGCGCTGGCGGCCGATTGGCAGGCGCGCCTCGGCCGTCTGCAACTGCCGGCCCTGCAGGCCGCGCTGCAGGCACCCGAGCAGGTCTTGCGACAAACAACGCATCCGGTGCGCCTGCTGCTGGAGCGGTTGAGCGTGCTCGCCTGCAGCGAGGCGGGCCAGACAGTGCTGGTCAAAGCCCAGGTCGCCGGCCTGATCGAAGCCCTGCAAGCGGCCGACGCCGATCCGGTCGCGGCATTCGCTGCGGCCCTGGCCGATCTGCCGGTGCCGACGCCAACATCCGGCCAGGCTGCAGACAAAAGCGCATTGGCTGCCCCGAGCCAAGTCCAGGCTGCCCTGGCAGGCCACCGGATTCCCGGTGCCATGGTGGCTTTTCTCACCGAGCATTGGGCCGGGGTGGTGCGCCAGGCCGAGCCGGCCGAGGCCGAGGCGGTACTGCGCGATTTGATCGCCAGCCTGGAGCCGACGACCTGGAGCCAGCGCCGGGCCGATCTGACCGCTTCGCTGCCCAATCTGCTTAAGCGCCTGAAGCATCTCATCGAGCAGGCCGGGATTGCCGGCGAGGTGCGCGACAAGTTTTTCACCGACCTGGTCAAATGCCATGCCCTGTTGATGCAGGCGACGGCGGCCGGGCATAAAACCAAATCCGACAGCAAGGCAGCCTGAGTCATGAGGGAAAAAGCGGCATCGGCCAAGCATCTGCATCTGCTCAAGCACACCGGTTCAGGGACACAGGCCGTCAATGGCCGACGCGGCGCCGGTCCGCTGCGGTTTTTGACCCGTCAGCCCATCCTCGATGTCGGCTATCGCCTGATCGGCTATGAATTCGGCATGCAGCAAAACATCCCGGTGCCGGTCACAGCCGGGGCCGAAAGCCTGCAGCAGATGCGGGACGAATGGCTGCTGGCCAGCGTACGCACCTCGGGCCTGCAACAGGCGCTGGGCGATCGCTACCTGAGTTTCCTCGCCGTCGAGTCGGCGACTTTGGAGAACCTGTCGCTGCAACAGCTGCCGTCCAGCATGGTGTTGGTGCCGCGCGATCTGGCCAGGCTGTCGGAGGCGGGCAGGGATCGCTTGTTGGATCTGGCCAGCCTGGGTGCGCGCCTGGCGCTGAACGACAGCGATGGCGAGGCGGCGGCCGCAGTGCCCGCTGCGCTTTGGCGTTACGTGCGGATCGATGTCAATCAGAGTGATGCACTGGGCCTGGCGCAGCGCTACGACCGGGCACGCGCGCGTTACCCCGCGGCCCGCCTCATCGCCACCGGCGTGGATAGCGATGAGGCGTTCCGGGCCTGCAAGAAGACCGGGTTCCAGCTGTTTCAGGGCTATCACCTGACCGGCTTGCAGCCGGCCGCGGTGCATCGTCTCTACGGCAGCCGGCTGCGCATCATGGAACTGCTCAACGAAGTGATGGGCGGGGCCGAGATCGCGGTGCTCGAAGCGAAATTCAAGACCGATGCCGGTTTGAGCTACAAGCTGTTGCGCTATCTCAACTCGCCCGCCCTGATGCTGAATCAGCCCATCCAGTCGATCGGCCATGCCGTCATGTACCTGGGCCATGAGCAGCTTTATCGCTGGCTGACCCTGCTGTTGTTCGCCGGCGGCGAGGCGGACGCCCGCAGCCTGGCATTGCTCAAGCACGCCGTGGTGCGTGCGCGTTTTGTCGAAAACCTCGGCCAGGGCAAGATCCCGGCCGCCGAGCGGGGGCGGCTGTTCCTGGTCGGCATGCTGTCGCTGCTCGATGCCCTGCTCAACCTGCCCATGTCACGGGCTATCGAGGGTCTCAACCTGCCGCAGGATGTGGTCGAGGCCCTGCTGCGCCGGCGCGGCCCGTTCGCCCCCTATCTGCAGCTGGCCGAGGCCTGCGAAAGCTTCGATCAGCCGGCCATCGAGGCCTTGGCGGACAGCGTTGGCCGCTCGGCCGAAGAGGTCAATCTGGCGCATGTCGAGGCCCTGATCTGGGCCGAAGAGCTGCTCGTCTGAGGCTCAATTCCCGAGCGCCGGCCTGTTGCGGGCCGGCAACACGCGTCGGTTTGGCTGCAGCACGTCCCACTCAATCGATGGGAATCGGCCGCCGGTTTGACTACGCTGGCTGGCGTGGCTTGGTTCTGCGCGAAATCAGCCCTAGTCGGCCAGCCGTGCAGGGGCTGCCAAATGCGCGCGCAACGCACCGAGCAATAGCGTTGAGCTTAAGGGTTTCTACGCACGGCAGAAGTAAGTATTCAAGACGATTTTGCCGGGCACGGAATTGAACGATACTGGCATCTGACGACGCAGGCCGCGTCATCATAGGCTGGTGCACAGGTAACCACCGGGTTTGCCGAGAACGTGGGGGAGAGCCGAGGCGCCGATTCCAATGCGTGCTTTAAGATGGAGTGAAACGATGCAAACCCAATCAATTGATCTGAAAAACCTGATGTTCGGTCTTGTCGCCGCCGTGGCTTTCGCCTTGCCCGCCACCCATGCCGTTGCTGCCATGACCCCCGAGTCGCTGGCTGGCGTCACCCTGGTGAATGCCGACAAGGCCAAGGAGTTGCAGGCCAAGGGGGGCGTGATGGTGGATACCCGGGTGGCCAACGAATATGCCGAAGCCCACATCAAGGGTGCCATCAGCGTGCCCTACAAGGAGAAGAGCGCCAAGGCGCCCGACTTCGATGCGAGCCAGGACAGCTTCGACCTGAGCAAACTGCCGGCCGACAAGAATGCCGTCATCATTATGTATTGCAATGCCGGCGAGTGCTGGAAGAGCTACAAGGCCTCGGCGGTGGCGTCCAAGGCCGGCTACAAGAAGATCCACTGGTTCCGCGGCGGTTTCCCCGAGTGGAAAGCCAAGGGCTTCCCGACCGAGTAATCCAGCTTTGTCCGGATCGGCTACACTGCGCCGGCAGACTCAAGTCTGCCGGCGCAGTGTCGTTATGGGCTAAAGAAGGCTCGGCGCTGGATGGTATTGAATGATAACGATGCAGGAGAGAGACGATGAAGCTGTTGCATAGCCTGTCGATCCGGGCCAAGCTGCTGGCCAATGCCGCCGTGGCGGTAGTGATTATCCTGGGCCTGGCCGGGCTGAGCTTCGTCTCCAGCCAGCAGAGCATCTCGGCCCTGGGCTCGGTCTACGAGAACCAGGTGGTACCAACGAGTTCTCTCAATGCCATGGATTCCCGGCTCAAGGAAGTGCGCTTCCGCATGGCCGGGGTGCTGCTCGATCAGATGCCGACGGTGGGTTCCATGAACCACGCCAAGGAGGCCAAGGAAGAACTGCCCAAGCTTTGGGCCCAGTTCCATGAGCAGACCAAGGGCAATCAGTTCACCGAGGAAGGCCAGGAACTGATCAAGAAGATCGACAGCAAGATGGCCAGCCTCAATCCCTTTTTCGACAGCCTGATCGCGGCCTATGCCGCGGGCGACAAGGCCAGGCTCACCAGCCTGTTGGAGGACGAGTGGCCCGTGGTGCAGGGCGGCGTGGTCAAGCCCCTGTCCCAGTTGCTGCCGATCCAGGAGGCCGCGGCCAAGGATACCTATCAGGGCAGCGTGTCCAGCGCGCGCCGGATGCTGATGATCCAGGGGGGCATGATGCTGGTCGGCTTGGCGGTTTTGATCGGCATCACGGTGCAGTTGACCCGCATGATCAATCACAGCATTGCCCAGCTCAACGGCGCACTCGATCAGGTGGCCGCAGGCGATTTGACGGTGCAGGTCAATCTGACCCAGCAGGACGAACTCGGTCAGATGGCCGATTCGCTCAACCGCACGGTCAGCCAGTTGCGCCAGATCGTGGGCGGCGTGAAACAGGCGGCGGATTCGGTGGCGGATGCCTCGACCCGCCTGTCGGCCGAGGCCGATACCGTGATGGGCCGGGCCCAGAAGCAGACCGATGGCGTGATGGAAATCAGTGCCGCCATGGAGCAGAGCAGCGTCTCGGTCAACGAGGTGGCGCAGAATGCCGAAGGCGTGGAACAGGCGGCCTTGAACACCAAGACCGTGGCGCAGAGCGGCAATGCCAACATGGTCAAGAGCATCGAGGCCACGCGCCGGATCGAAGAGGCGGTGAGTTCTTCCAGCACCACCATCAGTGGCCTGTCCGATGCGATCAACCGGGTGGGCGAGATCACCCAGGTGATCAAGGAGATCGCCGAACAGACCAATCTGTTGGCGCTCAATGCCGCGATCGAGGCAGCCCGGGCCGGCGAACAGGGGCGTGGCTTCGCCGTGGTGGCGGACGAGGTGCGCAAGCTGGCCGAACGCACGGCGGCGAGCACCGCGGACATCACCAATATGGTCGATACCATCAAGAACTCCTCGGCCGCGGCGGTGAGCGCCATCAATCGGATCGAACAGGAAGTGCATGAAGGAGCCAATTTCAATCGGCTCACCGGCGAGAGCCTGAACCAGATCGTCGAGTCCGCAGTCAAGGTCTCCGACTCGGCGCATCAGATCGCCACGGCGGTCAAGGAACAATCCCTGGCGAGCGAGGAGATCGCCCGCAACATGGAGCGCATTACCAGCATCACCGAGGAAAACAGCTTCTCGATCCAGGAAGTCGACGCCGCGGCGAAGCAGCTCTCGGCGACCGCGAACGAGCTGCAACACCTGGTCGGGCAGTTCAAGGTGGCGGGCTAAGCGGAGTATTTCACCAACAAAAAACCGGGCTGGCGCCCGGTTTTTTGTTGGGGTACGCGTCAGGGCACTAGATCAGCCACCACGCCGAGACCAGGCCGAGCGCCACGGCGGCCATGCCCGGAATGATCCGGCGGGCGAGGGCGAGGCCGCTGATGCTGCTGGCCAGCACGCACTTGAAGGCGATATTGGCGAGCAGTGCGATCAAAATGGCGACGGTTGCCTGCTCAGCCTGCAGATTACCCAACTGATACAGACGCAAGCTCGACAGGGTGATGGCATCGACATCGCTCAGGCCGGATATCAGGGCCACGGCGTAGATACCCTGCTGGCCGACGACGTCGCTGAGCCAGGCCGCGGCGAACAAGATCAAGGCGTAAAGCGCACCGAAGCCAAGCGCGGAACGGATCTCCGCCGGGTTGGCGATTTCCAGGATCGGCGGGGCGGGATGCTCCTCCTGCCGGCGCCAAAGCAGATAGACGAAGAGCGAGCCGAGCAGGGCGCCGCCCAGGAAAATGCCGGTCAACGACAGCCACAGGCCGGGCATGACCACGGCGATGACAATGGAGAGGCGCAGCAGAACGACCAGGTTGGCGATCAGGATGATCAGCCCGGCAATGCCGGTCAGCTCGGGATTTTCCCGGCTGTGGCGGGCGAAGGCGAGGGTGGTCGCGGTGCTGGAAACGCTGCCGCCGAAGAAGCCGGTCAGCAGGGTGCCGTAGCGGTCGCCGCCGATGCGCAGCGCGGCGTAACCGAGCAACGACAGGCCGGAGATCAACACCACCATCCACCAAATGTTGTGCGGGTTGATGGCCTGGTAGGGGCCGTAATTCTCGTTGGGCAGGATGGGCAGGATCACGAAGGAGAGCACGGCGAACTGGAGCACCGAAACCAGGTCTTTTCGGCTCAGACGCTGGCTGGCACCGCGCAGCTCAGTCTTGAAGTAGAGCAGTACCGTGGTGATGATGGCGAGGGCGACCGCGATCTCGATGTAACCATACCAGACCATGCTGCCCAGGCCATAGCAGACGACGACGGCCGCGATGGTGGTGGTGCCCGGGTCTTCCGCCTCCTGGCCGCGCAGATAGGCGGCCACCATCATGGTGCCCAACACCAACAAGCCGGCCGCCAGCAGCCAGGGTTGCCCGGTCTGGTCGCTGAGCAGGGCGCCGATGGTGCCGGCCAGGGCGACCAGGGAGAAGGTGCGCAGGCCGGCCTTGGCGGCGGGCGAGCGCTCGCGCTCCAGACCGATCAAAAGGCCGATCGCCAGGCTGATGACGAAGGCCGACCAAGGCCACATGGCTTGGGTGAGGTCAGTCATACCCGCTGTGCTCCATGGCTCCATTGCTCCAGAGTCAGTTGCAGCGTGCGGCTGCCGTTGTATTCGTTGACGTCCAGCCGATAGACCGCTTCGATTCGCTCCGGCAGGGGCTGGGCATGGTTGAACAGCATGGCCTCCGCCCCGAGCGCACCGTCAAACACTTTTAACTTTAGATGCTTGTCGGCGATCAGGCGCTGCGCCTGCACAATGAACGAGCCATGGAAGCTTGGCTGCGGAAAACCCTGGCCCCACACCCCCCGCTGTATCGCCAAGGCATTGGTCAAGGTGCATTCCTCGGCGCTGAGCGGCCCATCGGTTTCGATCAGGCGTTCCAGGTCGGCCGGCGCGATCAGTTCCCGCGCCACGGTCTCGAAGCCGTCGGCAAAACGGGAAAAGTCCCGGGCGCGCAGGCTCAGGCCGGCGGCCGCGGCATGGCCGCCGAATTTGACGATCAGGCCGGGATGGCGGCGATCGACCAGATCCAGGGCATCGCGCAAATGCAGGCCGGGGATGGAGCGGCCCGAGCCCTTGATGAGACCGTCCCCGCCGTCGGCGAACACGATGGTTGGCCGATGATGGCGCTCTTTCAGGCGCGAGGCGAGCAGGCCGATGACGCCCTGGTGCCAGGCGGGATCGTACAGGCACAAACTGGCGCCCTCGGTCACGTCGATCCCGTCGAGCAGGGTGAGCGCCTGTTCCTGCATCTGCCCCTCGATTTCGCGGCGCTCCCGGTTGAGCTGATCGAGCTCCCGGGCGAGCCGCTCGGCCTGGCCCGGGTCATCGGCCAGCAGGCATTCGATCCCCAGGCTCATGTCGGTCAGCCGACCGGCGGCATTGAGCCGCGGGCCGAGCACGAAGCCCAGGTCATACACGCTGGCGCGCTCCGGGCGGCGGCCCGCGGCCTGGAAAAGCGCAGTGAGGCCCGGCCGGGCCAGGCCACGGCGCAGCCGGGCCAGGCCCTGGTCCACCAAAAGGCGATTGTTGGCGTCGAGTTTCACCACGTCGGCTACCGTGCCCAAGGCGACCAGATCGAGCAGTTCGGCCAAATTTGGCTCCTGGCCGGCAGCGAAACGGCCGCGCCGGCGCAGCTCGGCGCGCAGCGCGACGAGCAGGTAGAACATGACACCGACGCCGGCCAGATGCTTGCTGGGAAAGGCGCAGCCCGGTTGGTTCGGATTGACGATCAGGGCCTCGGGCAGGGTGTCGCCGGGCAGGTGATGGTCGGTGACGATGACCTCGATGCCGAGCCGCTTCGCCTCCTCCACCCCGGCGTGGGCGGCGATGCCGTTGTCCACGGTGACGATGAGATCGGGCCCACGTTCGGCCGCCAGACGAACGATCTCGGGCGACAGGCCGTAGCCGTAGTCGAACCGGTTGGGCACCAGATAATCGACCCAGGCACCCAGCCGGCGTAAACCCAGCATCGCCACGGCACAGGCGGTGGCACCGTCGGCATCGTAGTCGGCGACGACCAAGAGTTTTTCGCCGCGCTCGATGGCGTCCGCCAGGCGGGCGGCGGCGGCATCGGCGTTGCGCAGGCGCTCGTGCGGCTCGAGTTCGGCCAGGTGCTGGCGGATCTCGCCGGGCTCCCGGATGCCGCGGGCGGCGTAGAGCCGGGCGAGCAGGGGGGGATGGCCAGCGGCCTCCAGTTTTTGCGCGACAGCGGGTGACCAGGGGCGGGAAACGAGTTTGAGCATTTACCTGAGCTTCGGTGCTGCTTGGGAACTGTGGCCGAGATGGTTATGATACCTCCATGGCGCATTACCTCCCGCTTTCCCGTGTGGCGCGTCTGGTCGGCGTGACCCGCAGTGCCCTGCAGAAGATGATTCAGCAGGGCGAGCTCGCTACCTTCGATGGCATGGTCGAGCTGGACGAGCTTTTACGCGTCTTTCCCGATATCCAGTGGCAGGACGAGGGCGAACTCGAGCACGTCAATGCCATCAAGGAGCGCGCCTTCGCCAAGCGCATCCTGGAGCGCACCCTGCCCGACAAGGAAGTCCTGGCCGAACGGCTGTACCAACTGGGCAAGGAATTGGGTTCGGCCAAATCCCTGCTCTTGCATTACGACCAGGTATTCGACTGGCTCTGCCAGCAGATGAGTGAAGTGGCCAAGGATATGGGGCGCGAGCCGGCGGCGGCCGTGCTGGCCCTCAAACATCAATTGCGCCAGCAACTGAATGCCGGACCCGAGGAGGCCGGCCGCGCGCGTTCACTGCTGGCCGAGGAGAGCGTCATGCGCATCATGTCGGTCCATGTCACGGTGCAACCTTCGGGCCACGACTTTTTCGTCGAAGGCAACGATACCCTGCTGGAGGCCGCCCTGCGCGCCGGCATCCCGCTCAACTATGGCTGCAGCAGTGGCAACTGCGGGGAATGCAAGGCGCGCCTGGTCTCGGGCCAGGTCAAGAAGGTGCACCCCTACGACTATGTCTTGAGCGAGGCGGAAAAGGCCAACGGCGGCCTGTTGCTCTGTTCCTACACGGCGGTGACCGATGTGGTGATCGAGGCCGAGGTGGCGGGGGCGGCCGATATCCCGCAACAGATCATCCAAACCCGCGTGCGCAACATCGAGCCCTTGACCGAGGATCTGCTGGCCCTGCACCTGTTCACGCCGCGCAGCCAGCGTCTGCGCTTTTTGGCCGGACAGCGCGTCAGGCTGTCGATCGACGGCGCCGAGGGCGATTACCACATCGCCAGTTGTCCGTGCGAGGATCGTCATATCGAGGTGCATGTCCGGCGCGACAACCGAAACTTCGCGCGCAAGGCCTTCACGGGCCTGCACAAGGAGGACATGGTGACCCTGACCGGGCCGGAGGGCAATTTCGTGGTCAAGCTCGATTCCCACCGGCCGGTCATTTTCCTGGCCTGGGACGACGGCTTCGCCCCGATCAAGAGCCTGCTCCAGCACGTGATGTCGCTGGAGGCGGCCGACGCCATGTATTTGTATTGGGTGAGCGACCGCTTGGTACACTATCAGGAAAACCTGTGCCGGTCCTGGGTCGATGCCCTGGACAATTTCCATTACCGTCCACTCGCAGCCCAGTCCGGCTTGGCCGGGGTGATCGCAGCCATCTTTGCCGATCACCCGGATTTGGCGCGCTTCGACATCTATGCGGCGGGGCCGGCTGAGTTCGTCGACGCCGCCCGGGACGCCGCGCTGGCCCGGGGCCTGTCTTTGCTGGGTTGGCATAGCGAAAGGATGGATTGAACATGGCAGCAAAAGTGATTGCGGTGGTGAACCAGAAGGGCGGGGCGGGCAAGACCACCCTGGCCATGCTGCTGGCCGGCAGCCTGGGCGATGCCGGCCACCGCGTGCTGGTGGCCGACGCCGATCCGCAAAACACCGCTTTGCGCTGGGCCAGTGCCGGCGATGTCTTTCCCGCCGACGTGGAGGACGTGTCGGGCGAGGAAGGCAAGCTGCACAAGCATTTGCGCAAGCGGGTCGAAGAGTATGACTACATCGTGATCGACAGTCCGCCCGCGGCCACGGCGCCGGTCACCGAAAGTGCCCTCAAGCTGGCCCAGCTTGCCCTGGTCCCGGTGATCCCCTCGCCCCTGGACCTCTGGGCCTCGGAGCGGATCCGCGAGGCCATCTTCGAGGCGCGCGCGAAAAACCCGACGCTCGAGGCGCGCCTGGTGATGAATCAGCTGCAGCCGAACACGCTGATCTCGCGTGAGGTGATCGGGCTCTTGCCCAACTTCGGCATTCCCCTGCTCTCGGCCACCCTGCGCCAGCGCACCATCTACAAGGAATGCGCGACCGAAGGGCACAGCATCGAGGGGATGGGCAGCCGTGCCCAGATGGCGGCGAAAGAGGTCGATTTTCTCAAGCGCCGGGTGCTGGCCCTGCTGCGCAAGCTCGACAACGCCTGAGCCGGCGCGGGCGCGCGTTCAGGCCGGCTTGGGACCGCGCCAGAGCGGTTCCGGGTTGCCGGCGCTGCGGTTGAGGTGGCGCGCCAGCACGAACAACAGGTCCGACAGACGATTCAGATATTGGATCAGCCGGGGCGAGATCGCCTCGCTTGCCGCCAATTCGGTGACACGCCGTTCCGCCCGCCGGCAGACGGTGCGGCAGACATGGGCCAGGGCGGCGGCCCGGTTGCCGCCCGGCAGGACGAATTCCTTGAGCGGCGGCAGTTCAGCATTGATGCGGCCGATGGCCCAGTCCAGGCCCTGAATATGGCTCTCCCCGACCTGGCAGTGATCCGGCAGGGCCAATTCACCGCCCGGGTCGAACAAGTCGTTCTGGATCTCCAGCAGCAGCGCTTTGACGCTTTCGGTCAGGGGCTCGGTCAGCAACAGGCCGATCTGGCTGTTGAGTTCGTCGACCTCGCCGACCGCTTCGATGCGCGTGGCGTGCTTGGGCAGCCGGCGGCCGTCGGCCAGGCCGGTGCTGCCATCGTCGCCGGTGCGGGTGACGACCTTGCTCACACGGTTTCCCATGGCGCACTTCTCCTTTTGGTTCGGGCTAGCCGGGCGCTAGCGTGATTTGTGTTCCAGGCAATCCAGATAGGCCTGCCCGTCGGGTTGGCTGCGCTGACGTTGCGCCTGCCAGACCACCTCGGCCAGGCAATCCATGATGGCATGCTGCGCCGCGTGGGCGTCCTGGGTACGCTGCAACAGGCGTTGGTAGGCCGCCTGGATGCCGGGTGGCTGGTCGATCGCCAGTTGCTCGGAAATGGCCAGGTGCAGCGACAGATGCAGGAAAGGATTGGTCTCGCCCATCTCCGGCAGCCATTCCCGTTCGAGGCTGTCCTCGCCGGCCTCCAGCACCGGGTGATATTCCGGGTGGCGCGCGATGTGGTCCGCCGCCAATGCCTCGAGTTCGGTCAGCACCGCGCGTTCCCGGTATTTGCGCCAGGCCTCGATCAAAAAACGGCGTGCCTGTTCCCGGCTCGGGTCGAACATGTCAGCAGTAGCCCAAACCCAGCACGGCGCTGTATTGCAGCAGCCGGTTCATGCCATTGAGCCGGGCGATCTCGCCGTTGCCGTAAAACCCGATCAGCGGCAGGCCGGGATAACGTTCGGTGATCAGGGCGAGATCGCGATCCTCGCCGCCGTAAAAGCCCGGCCCGCGACCGAGACAAGGGAAGAACAGGCCGAAGGCGGGCGGCTCCAGGGTCTCGCTGCCCAGCCGGTCGAGCAGTGCGCGCAGTTCCTGCTCGGCCGCCTCGGCCTGGCGCACCGCCCAGAACAGCTGATCGCCCTCCGCGAGCTGGGCCGGCACGGTGACCACGCCGTTGTCGGGATTGGCCGAGAGGATGGGCAGCAACTGATAGCGGCCTTCGGCCAGGGCATGCTCGGGCGCGCCGTGCAGAATGCCGGCCATGAACAGGTGCAGCGGCATGCCATCGATCGCCCGGCCGAGTTGGGGCAGGGCCTGGGCCAGGCTGCCCAGGGCCAGTTTGCCGCCCACCGCCATGATGTCGTGACCGATGACCCGGGTGATCGGACGCGGCTCGGACAGCGGACGTGCCCCTTGCGTCAGCCCGATGCGCAGTCGGGTGCCGGTGAAGGTCAGGCTGCAATGGCCGCTGGCTTGTACCCGGCCACTGCTCCAGACCCGAAAAGGCCCTTGGCCGTCGCTGTCGCTGGCGATGGCACCGAAGCGTGCCTCCCCGCTTTCCAGCCAGCTAAGATCGAGACCGCCGGGGGCGGCAAACGACAGCACGGGCGCATCGCCCGGCATGGCATGTCGTAATTGGATGTCGCCGCCGAACACCATGGCCGCCGCGGCCGGTTCGCCCATGGCCTGGTCACTTTCGGTAAAGAGACCGGCGGCACAGCAGCCGTCGATCTGCAGGCAGCCGGCGACGCGGGCCGCTTCGTGCAGGGCAGCATTCGGCTCCTGGGCGTAATGGTCGGACAGGAACAGGAGCACGGCATTGGCGTAATGCAGGCCGGCCCGGTCGAGCGCGCTCTCGACCGCCTCGTGCACCAGTTCGGTCCGGGCGAGGTGGCTGCGCACCAGGGCCGTGGCGATGCTCATGCGCTTGCCTTCCGCGGCTGGGTTTTCAGCTGGCGGCGACCGGCCGCCTGTGCCGGTTTGGCCGGCGCTGGGCGCGCCCTGGTCTTCGCCGCCACGGGTTTTTGCGTGCTGCCTTGTGGCACCGGGAGGACCGGATGGTCGCACAGATCGGCGATCAGGCAATGCGCGCAATCCGGCGTGCGCGCCTTGCAGACATAGCGGCCATGCAGGATCAGCCAGTGATGGCAGTCGTGCTTGAATTCGTCCGGCGTAGTCTTGAGCAGTTTCTTTTCCACCTCGAGCACGGTCTTGCCCGGGGCCAGGCCGGTGCGGTTGGCGACCCGGAAGATATGAGTGTCGACCGCGATGGTGGGCTGACCGAAGGCCGTGTTGAGCACCACGTTGGCGGTCTTGCGGCCAACACCGGGCAGGGCCTCCAGGGCCTCGCGTTCGGCCGGCACCTGGCCGCCATGCTTCTCCAGCAGTTGCCGACACAAGCCGATGATGTTTTTCGCCTTGGTCCGATACAGGCCGATGGTGCGGATATGCTGTTTGAGCCCGTCTTCGCCCAGCGCAAGCAGTTTCTCCGGGGTGTCGGCCAGCTTGAACAGGCTGGCGGTGGCCTTGTTGACGCTCACGTCGGTGGCCTGGGCCGAGAGCACCACCGCCACGAGCAGCTCGAACGGGTTGCGATAGTGGAGTTCCGTGGTCGGCTTGGGATTGGCCGCCCGCAGGCGTTCGAAAATGGCGCGCCGCCTGGCCGGGTTCATGCGACCTGATGCCGGGCCTGGATGGCACCGGTAGCCGCCTTGGCCCGCAGGTCCAGCCAGTTGCGCAGGGCGATCAACAGACCGAGGCCGATGAAGGCGCCCGGCGGCAGGATGGCGAGCAAAAAGCCCTGGTAATCGGGAGCGAGGTGAATGGTCCAGCCGGCCGCCTGAGGACCGAACACCAGATCCAGGCCGGCCAGCAGAGTCCCTTTGCCAAACGCCTCGCGGCCGGCGCCGAGTGCGACCAGGACCAGGGTCAGACCCAGGCCCATCATGATGGCATCCAGGGTGGAATGCCAGGTCGAGCGCTTGGAGGCGAAGGCCTCGACCCGCGCCAGTACGATGCAGTTGGTCGTGATCAGCGGAATGAACACGCCCAGCACGAGATAGAGCGGATGCACATAGGCGTTCATGAGCAACTGCACCACGGTGACCAGGGCAGCGATGATCAGGACGAAGACCGGGATGCGGATGGCATGCGGAATCCAGTGGCGCAGGCCGGAGACGGCGCCGCTGGAGATGGCCATGACCAGGGTGGTGGCCAGGCCGAGCGACAGCGCGTTGACCACGTTGTTGCTGATCGCCAGCAGCGGACACAGGCCGAGCAGTTGCACGATGCCCGGATTCTGCTTCCACAGGCCATTGACGATGATGTCGCGCGTTTCGCTGGAAATCATGGCTTCACCTCCGTGGCTGGCATGAGTAGTTCGGCCTTGTGCCGATCGAAATAACGCAGGGCATTGTGCACGGCCTTGACGATGGCGCGTGGGGTGATGGTGGCGCCGGCCATGTAGTCGAAACGCCCGCCGTCCTTGCGCACCCGCCATTGGTCTTGCGCCACGCTGGCCAGCGACAGCCCGTCGAACTGGCGAATCCAGGGGCTCTTCTGGACTTCAATATAGTCGCCCAGGCCCGGGGTTTCCTTGTGCTGGGCCACGCGCACACCACCGAGGCGGCCGTCGGCCAGGATGCCGACCAACAGCCGGATCTCGCCGGCATAGCCATCCGGGGCGGTGACCTCGAGCACCACCGCCACGGTCTTGTCCTTGAGCCGGGCGGGGTAGGCCAGGGTGGGCTTTCGGGTGCCGAGTAGGGCATCGGGCGCAAGCGGCCGGGCGTCGGCGACCAGGTTGTTGTCGAAGCTGGCCGGTGGCAGGGTCTGCGCGATCAGAGCCTGTTTCGTCGCCTGCTCGCTACGGGTGATGGCGTCATAGGTCAGATCATAAGTGCCCGACAGCAGCAGTGTGCCGATGGCGCTGAACACCAGCAAGGCCAGGCCGGTGCTGAGGGCGGCACGGGCGACGGCCTTCATCGGCTGCCTTTGCCTTTCCTGCCGGCATGGCCGAACACCCGGGGCTGGGTGTAACGGTCGATCAGGGGCGCGGCGATGTTCATCAGCAGGATGGCGAAGGCGACGCCGTCCGGCAGATTGCCGTAGACCCGGATGATCACCGTGAGGAAACCGGCGCCGGCGGCATAGATCAGCTTGCCGCGCGGAGTCGATGCCGCGCTGACCGGATCGGTGGCGATGAAGAAGGCGCCGAGCATGGCCCCGCCCGCCGCCCAGTGGAACAGGATGCCGGCCTGCGGGCCGGGTTCGATCAACTGGATCAGGCCGGCGGTCAGGGCCATGGCGCCAAGGAAGGCGACCGGGATGTGCCAGGTGATCAGGCGCAGGGCCAGAAGCAGCAGGCCGCCGGCCAGGAACATGAGGGCGACCAGTTCACCGCCGGTGCCGCCGACGTGGCCGAAGATGGCCTGGCCGATGATGTCGTCGAAGGCGGTGCCGGCCCGCAGCTGGGTCTTCAGGCTGTCGAGCGGCGTGGCCGAGGTGTAGGCATCGATGCTCAAGCTGCCCTGGCCGGCGAAGACCAGATCGAAGGATTCGGTAAGGCTGGGCACGTGCGCGGCCAGGGCTGCCGGTGCCGGCCATTGGGTCATCTGCACCGGAAAGCTCAAAATCAGCACAGCGAAGCCGACCATGGCCGGGTTGAACAGGTTCTGCCCCATGCCGCCATAAAGGTGTTTGGCCACGATGATGGCGAAGAACACCCCGACCAGGTAAAGCCACCATGGCGCCAGGGTGGGCATGGACAGGGCGAGCAACCAGGCGGTGACCAGGGCCGTGTTGTCGCGCAGGTAAAAGCCGATCGGCAGATTGCGCATGAGCAGGGCCAGGCTCTCGAAGCCGATGGCGAACAGGCTGCAAAGCAGCAGGCTGACCCAAATGCCGGGGCCGAACAGCCACCAATGGGCGACGATGCCGGGCAGCAGCGCGAGCAACACCAGCAGCATGATGCGTGGCGTCTCGCGCCTGGGCTGGGTGATGTAAGGGGAGCCGGTCATGCCTTGTCCTCGTCCTGGGCGTGGGCGGCTTCCCGCAGTCTGGCGCGCCGTGCCTCGATTTCCGCGATCTCGTGTTGCACGTCGGGCGGCACGTTGTCGACGTTCCTGGGCTGGATGTTGGCCTTGGCCTTTTGTGCCCGCTCGATGGCAGCTTGGAGAATGGCCTTCTTGCGTTCGGCTTCGGGGTCGGCCGTGGCTGGCGCGGCAGCGCCCTGCTTCAAGCGCTCGGCGGCCTTGGCCGCGAGCTTGTCGGCCTTCTCCTGTTTTTCCCGTTCTTCCCGGAACAAATGAAACTCGTGCCGCTTGCGCGCCTGCTCGGCAGCCTGCATTTCGCGTTCGCGCGCCCAGATCTCGCTCTTGCCGTAGCGGAAATAATCCACCAGCGGAATGTGGCTGGGGCAGACATAGCTGCAGCAACCGCACTCGATACAATCGAACAACTGGTAGCCCTGGGCCTTGCCGAAGTCGCGCGCCTTGGCGTACCAGTACAACTCGAAGGGCTGCAACAGGGCGGGGCAGGCGCGGGCGCATTCGCCGCAGCGGATGCAGGGCATGGGCGGTGGCGGCGGCGGGAACAGGATCGGGTTTTTGACGATGACGCAGTTGACCGATTTGGTGACCGGTGCGGCGTCGTCACGCAGATCGAACCCCATCATCGGGCCGCCGATCAGTCGGCCCGAGGCGCCGGCCAGCTCGCCACCCGCCAGACGGATCAGATCGGCGATCGGGGTGCCGATACGCACCTCGATGTTCTGTGGCTCGGCAACATGGCCGGTGACGGTAACCACGCGCGAGATTACCGGCTCGCCGAATTCGATCGCCCGATACAGGCTGTAGGCGGTGCCGATGTTGAACACCTGGACGCCGATATCGGTCGACAGCGCACCGGAGGGCGTTTCCTTGCCGGTCAAGAGATAGGTCAGCTGCTTGCCGCCGCCGGCCGGGTACTGGGTGGGCACCGCCACCACCTCGAGCGGGAAGCCGCAATGCTCGGCCGCGGCCTGCATGGCGGCCATGGCTTCGGGTTTGTTGTCCTCGATGCCGACCAGGACCTCCTCGGCATGCAACAGGGCCTGCATCACCGCGATGCCGCGCAGGATGTCGTGCGGGCGCTCGCGCATCAGCCGATCGTCGCAGGTGATCCAGGGTTCGCACTCGGCGCCATTGAGGATGAGGGTGGGGATCCTGGCCGCGGCCTTGGGGTTGAGCTTGATGTAGCTGGGGAACACCGCACCGCCCAGGCCGGCCAGGCCCAGGTCGCGGATGCGGTTGCGCAGCGTGCTCGGGTCCATGCTGCGCCAGTCAAGCAGCGGCTGGTATTCGATCGCGCGGTCCTCGCCGTCGGCCTCGATTGCGATGGCAAGATCGGCGATGCCGGAAGGATGCGGCACCGGTTGCGGCGCCACGGCCACCACGCGGCCCGAGGTGGGGGCATGCACGGCGGTCGACACATAGCCGTCGGGCTGGCCGATCATCTGGCCCTTGAGCACCCGGTCGCCGACCTTGACCACGGGTTTGGCCGGGTTGCCGATGTGTTGGCGCAGCGGCACGACATAGCGCGGCAGCAGCGGGGCCTGGGCGATGGGCCGGCCGTTCGATTCGCTCTTGTGCTCTGGCGGGTGGACCCCGCCGGGGAAGGGATACAGCTTGCGCATGGTCAGGCTTGCCGCACCGGATGCAGGGGGATGACCGGATAGCGCCACTTCCAGCGGCTGATGTCCTCCCGGATCACTTCCATGTGGATGCACTCGACCGGGCAGGGCGGCAGGCACAGCTCGCAGCCGGTGCACTGATCGGCGATGATGACGTGCATCTGTTTGGCGGCACCGACGATGGCGTCGACCGGGCAGGCCTGGATGCACAGGGTGCAGCCGATGCACAGGTTCTCATCGATCACCGCCACCGCCTTGGGTTTGTGTTCCAGCCCTTCGTCCAACGGTTTGGGGTCGACCCCGAGCAGCTCGGCCAGGCGCTTGACACCATCCTCGCCGCCCGGCGGGCAGCGGTTGATGTCGGCCTCGCCTTTGGCGATCGCCTCGGCATAGGGCTTGCAGCCGGGAAAACCGCATTGGCCACACTGGGTCTGGGGCAGGATGGCATCGATCTTTTCCACCAGAGGGTCTTCTTGCACCCGATAGCGCACCGAGGCCCAACCCAGAACGGCACCGAGCAGCAGGCCGCCGCCGGCCATGATCAAAATGGCCGTAATCATTTCCCGCTCCGCGGAAAACCGGCAGCTGACGGCGGGCGGTCGGCAGCGAAAGAGGAATGCCTTTGACTGCCGACTGCCGACCTGCGGCTGCCCACGCCGCTCATTTGATCAACCCCGAGAAGCCCAGGAAGGCCAGGCTCATCAGACCGGCCGTGACCATGGCGATGCTGGTGCCGCGAAAGACGGGCGGCACGTCGGCCGCCTCCAGGCGCTCGCGCATGGCGGCGAACAGGATCAACACCAGGGAGAAGCCCAGGGCGCCGCCCAGGCCGAAGAGCAGGGCCTCGACGAAGTTGTAGCCCTGCATGACCGAGAGCAGGGGGATGCCGAGCACGGCGCAATTGGTGGTGATCAAGGGCAGGTAGATGCCGAGCACGCGGAACAGCACCGGGCTGGTCTTCTTGATGAACATCTCGGTGAAGCCGACGATGGCCGCGATGGTGACGATGAAGGACAGGGTGCGCAGATAGCCGAGTTCGGGCCCGAGCAGGTAGGTGTCGATGATGTAGCTGGCGCCGGAGGCCAGGGTGAGCACGAAGGCGGTGGCGGCGCCCAGGCCGAGCGAGGTTTCCAGCTTCCGGGACACGCCCATGAAGGGGCAGAGGCCGAGGATCTTGCTCATCACGATGTTGTTGACGAACACCGTGCCGATCAGGAGGAGGAGGTAGTCTTGCATGGCGCGATCGCTGGAATTGGCGAATTATCGGCTAGCGGCAGGGGGGTGACAACCCTGCGAAGGGCGTCGTTATTGGTCTGCGCCGCGCTGCCGGCGCGAGCGTCGGATCAGCCAGGCATAGATCACGAGGTTCAGGCCGATCGCCAGCAGGCCCAGACCGATCTGGACCGGGCGGGTCAGGCCTTCGGGATAGATCAGGCCAAGCAGATAGTGGCCGATGAAGTCGCCGGCATAGCCGGCCTCGCCCGCCGCCTGGCGCAAACGGTTTTCCAGCGGCGTGAGCGGACAGGACAGATTGGCGATCTCCACCGCCGCGCCCCAGGCCACCGCCGGCAGGTGCAGCCAGGCCAGGCGCGGCCAGCGGGCGACCAGCAGGCCGCCGGCGCCGACGAAAGCGATGAAACCCAGGTGCGCCAGCAGGACGAGATCGGCCAGCAGGCCGTCGCTCATGGCAGGCCGACCAACGGCATCATGGCTCAGTCGAGCAGTTCGTGGGCGCCGTCGCAGAATGGGGGGTTGGCCGTGTGCTTGCAGGCGCACAGCCAATAGGTGTCCTTCTGCTCCACCTTGAAGCTCATCGGCTGGAAATCGGTGCCCTCGTGCGAGCCGTCGCAGAAGGGTTGGCTCTTGGACCGGCCACAGGTACACCACCAGTATTCGCCCGGCTCGAGTTCGACGCCGATGGGGCTTTTTGCGGCTACGACGGGATCGCTCATGTTGTTTCCTCTCTTCACAATAAACAGGATGTGCCGCCTGTTGGACGGGACGTGATTGTTTTGACCCCGATCAAGGCCGGGCGGCGGCCGGCCGGATATGCTGATGCGCGTTTCAGTTCACTTCCTTCAACCACTTGGGAGCAAGTCATGAGCCTGCAGAAAATTTTCGAAAAAAGCGAGAACGCGGCGGTTGGTGTGGTGTTCGCACTGTTCCTCGTGTCCCACTTCGGTGTGCTCTACCTGTTTACCCTGGTCTAGTCCGGGTCAAACCAGTTCGCGCCAATCGGCTGGCACCAGGCCCAGGTCTTCCGCCAGGCCGGGGTGGGCCAGCCGGCCCTGCGCCAGATTGAGGCCGGCGGCAAAGCCGGCATCCTGCTCGAAGGCGCGGCGTGGACCCAGTCCGGCGAGCTTCATGAGATAAGGCAGGGTCGCCTCGGCCAAGGCCAGGGTGCTGGTGCGCGCCACGGCACCGGGCATGTTGGGCACGCAATAGTGCACCACGCCTTCCTCGAGGAAGAAGGGCTCGGAATGACTGGTCGGCCGGGAGGTCTCGGCAGTGCCCCCCTGGTCGATGGAGACGTCGACCAGGGCGCTGCCGCGCGGCATACGGCGTAACAGTCGCCGGTCGATCAGGCGCGGCGCATGGCGCCCCGGCACGTAGGCCGCGCCGATCGTCAGGTCGGCCTGGCTCAGACATTCCTCGATGTTGGCGGGCGTGGCAAACCGGGTCTTCAGCCGGCCCTGATACAGGTCGTCATAGACCTTGAGCTTGTCGGGGTTGCGGTCGAGCAGGGTGACATCGGCACCGATGCCGACGGCCAGGCGAGCGGCATTGCCGCCGACATTGCCCCCACCCAGGATGACCACCCGGCCGGGGGCGACCCCGGGCACGCCCGAAAGCAATACGCCACGACCGCCGTTTTTCATCTCCAGGGCCTGCATGCCCATCTGCAGTGCCAGACGACCGGCGATCTGCGACATCGGTGCCAGGAGCGGGGTGGCCCCCCTGGCGTCCGTCACGGTTTCGAAGGCGATGGCGGTCACGCCGCGCTCGAGCAGCGTATGGGCCAGTTCCGGCACCGCCGCCAGGTGCAGATAGCAGAACAGGATCTGGCCTGGGCGCAACAAGGGCAGCTCGTCGGCCAGAGGTTCCTTGACCTTGTAAATGAGATCGCAGTCCCGATAGAGCACCGCAGGATCGGTCACGATCATGGCGCCGGCAGTCCGGTATGCCTCATCGTCGTAGCCGATGGCATGGCCGGCCATGCTCTGCACCAACACCTGATGGCCGGCCCGCACCAGTTCGGCCACGCTGGCGGGGGGGGCGGCAACGCGGTATTCGTGGTTCTTGGTCTCTTTCGGAATGCCGATGCGCATGATGCGGGTCGCTAAAATGACAGCATCATCATATTACCCGGCTGGGCGGGCAGTTCCCAACCCTGACTGCATCAGGGAATCGGCTGGGGTTCAGGTAAGGCGGTGAGCGAAAAAAACAAGCGAAAAAAGCATAGGCCTCATCCTGGAGGAGAAGCCTACTGAGGCCTATGCGAAAAAGACCCCCGTTGCGGGGGGGTATCTTAAGGCTTCAGATAAACGTAGCCGGCCTGGGCCTGGAGCTTGCCGATTTCGGCGACACCAGACGGCACGATTGTGGCTTCGGGCAGGACGGTTTTGGGATCGATCTTGCGGCCTTTCAGGGTGTTATTGCAGACGGCGAAGTCGACCCCTTTGGCCTTGAGGGCTTGCACCCGGATGTCATAGGGGTTGCCGTTGGCGTCTTGCGCGCCTTCGAGCAGGAAATCGATGCCTTTGCCATGGGTCACCACCACGATCGCAGCCTTGGGACTGGCCGCCAGGTGGTTGTTGATGTTCTGCAAAGCGGCGCTGGCGTTGGCGCTGTCGTTGACGTGGTAGACCACTTTTTCCGGAGCATCGGCGTTGCCATCGCCGGCGAAGGCGGGGGTGGCCAGGTACAGGGTGACGGCTGCGGCAGCCAGGAGGGAAGCGAATTTCATGGATCAGTCTCCTTTGATAGCTATATAAGTGTTTGGGTTAAGGGGGTCGGGTCAGGGATCTTCGAGCTCGACCTGTAGGTTTAGACGTGGCGGCGTGTGGATTTATTCCAAAAATATTTCCGGGGATAATGGAATAAATTCACCATTTGGCCCGTCTTCCTGTGAGAACGGGCACGGACCCGATCGCCATAGATAAGGGTTGTCGATGGCCATACTTTCCTTTTTCTCCGGTTCGCGCGAATGTTGCGCCCGCCTCAAGCAGCAGCGCTCCAAGCTGTTGCGGGTGGCTTATGCCTGGTGCCATAACCACGCGCTGGCCGAGGATTTGGTCCAGGAGACCTTGGCGCGCGCAGTGGAAAAGTGCGACCAGCTGCGGGAAGCCGAGCAGGTGGAGCCGTGGCTGTTTGCCATCCTGACCAATTGCTGGCGTGATCACCTGCGTCGTTTGCGGCCCCAAGAGGACATCGAGAATCTCGAGGAAACCCTGTTCGACCCGGCGCCCGGCCCGGAGCGGACGGGCGAACGGGGCCAGATCGTGGACCGGGTGCGCGCCGCGGTGGCCCGTCTGCCGCTCGGGCAGCGTGAGGTCCTGACCCTGGTTGATCTGGAGGAGTTCAGCTATGCCGAGGTGAGCGGCATTCTGGGCATCCCCATCGGCACCGTGATGAGTCGCCTGTGCCGGGCGCGCCAGGCCTTGAAGCAGGATCTGATCGAATTCGATCTGTCGGCCGCGAACGGCAGCGGCCAGTTGAGGAGAGTGAAATGAACAAGCCGCCACTCTCGGAGGAATACCTCAATGCCTTCGTCGATGACGAGCTGTCGCCGCTCGAACGCACCGAGGCGATCGAGCGGATCAGCGCCGATCCGCTCCTGAAAAAACAGGTGTGTGAACTCAATCTCCTCAAGGAGATGGTTCGGTCCGGCTACCGTAGTCCGGATCGCCCGATGGGTGAGCGGGGCGCCGGGCGCCCCAGGACCGCCTTGCGTTACGGCCTTGCCGCCTGCTGTCTGATCCTGCTGGGGGTCGCTGCCGGCTGGCTGAGCCGGGGGCTCATGCTGGTTGAAGACCCCGACCTCAGGGTCGCCTCCCTGAAGGATGTGATCGCCGATGCCGATCGGGTGGTGTTGCATTTGGACACGGCCTCGCCGGAGCGTTTCGAACGTGCCCTGGACCGCACCGAGCGCTTGTTGCGCCAGGCCCAGCGTGAAGGGCGCACCATCCAGCTGCATCTGGCGGCCAACAGTCATGGCGTGGACCTGTTCCGTACCAGCACCTCGCCTTACGCCGGGCGGATCCACGACATGCAGGCGCGTTATCCGAATCTGACCTTCATCGCCTGCGGCCAGACCATTCGGCGCTTGAAAGAGTACAAACAGGATGCCCGCCTGCTGCCCGAGGTGCGGGTGGTACCCGCGGTGTTCGACGAAGTGGTGAACAGCCTGAAATCCGGTTGGACCTATATCAAAGTTTGACCTGCCTGCTTTGAGAAATGGCCCGCCCTGGTGGCGGGCTTTTTGTTTGGTCGCCCGCGTTGGGCCGCCTCATTGCGCCTGGCTGAGCGCCCGGGCGCACTCGGCGATCAGGGCCGGGCCGCGGTAAATCAGGCCGCTATAGAGTTGAACCAGGCTGGCGCCGGCAGTCACTTTCGCCAAGGCATCATCACCGCTCAGGATGCCACCGACCCCGATCAGGGGGATCTCGCCTGCCAGTTCACGCTGCAGGGCCGCCAACACGGCCGTCGATCGCTCGCGCACGGGCAGGCCGGACAGGCCGCCGGCCTCGTCGGCATGGGGCAGTCCTTCGACGCCCTGGCGTGACAGGGTGGTATTGGTGGCGATGATGGCATCGATCTGGTGGCGGCGGAACAGGGCGGCCATTTCCCGGATTTGTTCAGGCTCCAGATCCGGTGCGATCTTCACGGCGATCGGTGTGTATTTGCCGTGTTGGTCCGCCAGATGGGCCTGTTCCGCCTTGAGGGCGCCGAGCAGGCGATGCAGTTCATCACCCTGTTGCAGGTTGCGCAGATTCCTGGTGTTGGGCGAGGAGATGTTGACCGTGACGTAGCTCGCTGCCGGGTAGGCCTTGCGCAGGCCGATGAGATAGTCGTCGACGGCGTTTTCCATCGGGGTATCGAAGTTCTTGCCGATGTTGATACCCAGAATACCCCGGTAGTTGGCGCGGCGGACGTTGTCCAACAAAACATCGATCCCGGCATTGTTGAAGCCCATGCGGTTGATGATGGCCTGGGCACGGGGTAGGCGGAACAAACGCGGCTTGGGGTTGCCGGGCTGTGGGCGCGGGGTGACGGTGCCGATCTCGATGAAGCCGAAGCCCAGGGCGGCCCAGGCGTCGATGCATTCGCCGTTCTTGTCCAGCCCGGCGGCCAGGCCGACCGGATTCGGAAAGTCCAGGCCCATGACCCGGCGCGGCCCGGCCGGCACCGGTTGGGCGATCAAGCCAAGCAAGCCGCTGGCACGGGCGATTTTCAGTGCGCCCAGTGTGAGGTTGTGGGCCGTTTCGGCGTCAAAACCGAACAGGAGCGGGCGAAGCAGGGGGTAGAAATCCATGAGTCCCGGGCGTTGAATGCGCAGTGTGCGTACTTTACCGCATCGCTGCGCGTGTCTCACGCCTCAGGGTTTCATTCCGGCTGCCAGATCTCGATGCGGTTGCGGCCGTTTTCCTTGGCCCGGATCAGGGCCATGTCGGCGTTGGCGATAGCCTCTTCCACCGGGCGTCGCGGGTGCATCTCGGCCAAGCCGAAGGAGGCGGAGACGCGCAGGGTTTCGCCCGAGGGCAGGTCGATCGGCAGATGGGCCAGACCGTTGCGGATGCGCTCGAGCACGATGGCGGCATCCTTGAGCGGCGTGCCCGGCAGGCAGATGAGGAATTCCTCGCCGCCATAGCGGTAGATCGAATCGTATTTGCGCAGCAGGCCGAGGGTGAACTTCATGCCCTGGCGCAGCACGGCATCGCCGGCCGGATGACCGAGTTCGTCGTTGATCCGCTTGAAGCGGTCGAAGTCCATCAGGCAGATGCAACAGGGGCGCTGGATGCGGACGGCGCGTTCCTGTTCCTCGCGCAGCCTGGCCAGCATGCCGCGCCGGGTGGCGCAGCCGGTCAACGGGTCGGTGGTCAGCAGTTCACCGATGATGTCGAGCTGCAGCTTGCGCAGCTTGGTGTTGAGGCGCAGGCTGAGGTCGATGAAGTTGTCGTAGGTGTCGGGGAAGGGCCGCGCGCCCTGAATGATGTCGAGCAGGGCCAGCCGGGCGGCATTGTGCATGGCCTGCTGCACCTCGGCCAGTTCCTGGAAGGCCGGATATTCCGCCAAGGGATGGGCTTCATGGGTGTAATACCACTGACCGAAGGGGGAACGCAGGTAGGCGTCCGCTGCCAGGTCGGCGGCAGGCGGCTCGCAGGCGCAGACCAGGGCGCGGTTCAATTGCTTGAACCAGGCCAAATGGGCCGCGATGATCACCTCCAACTCTTCGGTCAGATTCTGGATGGCTTCGCGTTCCAAGGGTAGTGGCATGGCTGAAGGCAGAGTCGAGATGGGCCTATCTTAATCGGATTCGCCGGCAGCGGCCGGGTTTCGTCCACGCTGGCGGCACGTCTTCACAGCCATGTGGCGTGACTGCCGACGCGGGTAAAATGCGGCTTTTCGTTTTGTTGCGCAGGCCATGAACCTCAGTCCCGGACAACTTTTGCACGCCAAGCTGAACAGTGAGACCGGTCGGCTGCACTGGCGGGAACTGGAACGCCATTTCGCCCGGGGCGCGGTGGTGAAGGTCGCACCCGGCATGGACCTGGTGGCGGTGGCCGTGCGTTTCGCCCGGGATGACACCGCCGCGATCGCGGCCTGGCTTCAGGCGGGCCAAGTCGGCCGGGCCTCGACCGAGGATGCCGTGACCTGGCAGGGCCGCCAGTCGACGTTTTGGGCCGTGGTGGTCGCCCCCTGGGTGCTGGTGCAGGAGATCACCGCGCCGGAGCCGGCCTGAGGCCGGCTGTCGGCCGGCAGGGAGCAAGGATCAGCCATGACGACGGAATCGCGCCTGACCGAATTGGAAATCAAGCTGAGCTACGCCGAGGATCTGCTGGAGGAGATCAACCGCACGGTGTTCCGCCAGCAGGAACAGATCGAGAGCCTGCAGCGGCAAATTTTGAACCTGCAGCAGCAGCTTCAGGACATGAGCCCGCCTGAAGGCGGCAGCCTGCGCGACGAGATCCCGCCGCATTACTGAGCGGCGGGAGACACTCAGCGGCTGATCGGCTTGTAGCGGATGCGCTTCGGTTTGGCGCCTTCCTCGCCCAGCCGCCGCTTCTTGTCCGCCTCGTATTCCTGGTAGTTGCCGGCGAAGAATTCCCAGTGGGAATCGCCCTCGCAGGCCAGGATATGGGTGGCGATGCGGTCGAGGAACCAGCGGTCATGCGAGATGACCAGGACGCAGCCGGCAAACTCCAGCAGGGCATCCTCCAGCGCGCGCAAAGTCTCGACGTCCAGGTCGTTCGAAGGCTCGTCCAGGAGCAGCACGTTGCCACCCTGGATCAGGGTCTTGGCCAGGTGCAGCCGGCCCCGCTCGCCGCCCGAAAGCTTGCCGACGATCTTCTGCTGGTCAGCCCCCTTGAAGTTGAAGCGGCCGAGATAGGCCCGGCTCGGCATCTCGAATTTGCCGACGGTGAGGATGTCGGCGCCGTTGGCGACGGCATCGAACACGGTCTTGTCGTCCTCCAGGCCCTCGCGGCTTTGGTCGACTGAGGCGATCTTCACGGTCGGGCCGATCACGATCTCGCCGGCATCCGGCTGCTCGCGCCCCTGGATCATCCGGAACAGGGTCGACTTGCCGGCGCCGTTGGGGCCGATGATGCCGACGATGGCGCCGGGCGGGACCTGGAAGGAGAGGTTGTCGATCAGCAGGCGGTCGCCAAAGCCCTTGGACACGCCCTTGAACTCGATCACCTTGTCGCCCAGCCGCTCGCCCGGCGGGATGAATATCTCCAGGGTCTCGTTGCGCTTCTGGTATTCGACCGAGTTGAGTTCCTCGAACCGGGCCAGTCGGGCCTTGGACTTGGCCTGGCGCGCCTTGGGGTTCTGGCGCACCCACTCCAGTTCCTGCTTCATCGCCTTCATGTGGGCGTCGATCTGCTTCTGCTCCTGCTCCAGCCGGGCCTCCTTCTGCTCCAGCCAGGAGGAATAGTTGCCCTTCCAGGGGATGCCGTGGCCGCGGTCGAGTTCCAGGATCCACTCGGCGGCGTTGTCCAGGAAGTAGCGGTCGTGGGTGACGGCGACCACGGTGCCGGGGAAGCGGGTGAGGAACTGTTCCAGCCACTCGACCGATTCGGCGTCGAGGTGGTTGGTCGGCTCGTCCAGGAGCAGCATGTCCGGCTTGGACAGGAGCAGTTTGCACAGCGCCACCCGGCGCTTCTCGCCACCGGACAGGTGCTCGATCCTGGCATCCCAGGGCGGCAGGCGCAGGGCGTCGGCGGCGATCTCCAGCTGGGTCTCGGTGTCGTTGCCGGCGGCGGCGATGATCGCCTCCAGCCGGGCCTGTTCCTCGGCCAGCTTGTCGAAATCGGCATCCGGTTCGGCGTAGGCGGCATAGATCGCCTCCAGTTGCTGTTGGGCCTGCATCACCTCGCCCAGGCCGGCCTCGACCTCTTCGCGCACGGTCTTGGCCGGGTCGAGCTCGGGCTCCTGCGGCAGGTAGCCGATGGAGATGTTGGGCAGGCGCTGCACCTCGCCCTCGTAGTCCTTGTCGAC
>DDKN01000135.1 GCA_002339725.1 Thiobacillus sp. UBA2597 | reverse complement strand
GCCGAGCCGCTGTCGTGCGGGTCCTTCGATTCCAGCAGCTCGATCAGCAGCTGCAGGAATTCCAGGCAGAAATCGGTGATTTCCTCCTGGCTCAACAGATTGCTCTCGCCCAGGACATTCTTGCCCTCGCGCTCGATGCTCTCCGAGATGCTGCCGATCTGCAGCTTGAGCACCTCGATCAGGATGCTGCTGGTTTTGCTTTTTGCCATCGTTTTTCTCTCCCTCATGCCGGCCGTTCAGGGCAGGCGGACTACGCAAATGGATTGGTCGTCGGAAATCCGGCCCATGATATTGCCCAACACATAGGCAATCAATTGCGGATGCTGCTGGAACAGGCCGGGAAAACTGTCTTCACTCCAGCTGCGCCGGATGCCATCGCTCACCGTCAGTACCGTGGTCCGCGGCACCAACCCCACCGACTGGGCCACGGGCAGCTTGTATTCCTTGC
This sequence comes from Thiobacillus sp. UBA2597, assembly GCA_002339725.1. Taxonomy (GTDB): domain Bacteria; phylum Pseudomonadota; class Gammaproteobacteria; order Burkholderiales; family Thiobacillaceae; genus Sulfuritortus. The sequence continues at coordinate 3,076 of DDKN01000135.1, read as the reverse complement.
CCAGGATGCCCGGGGGAAAGACGTGGCGTTGCAGCCGCTCGTCCTGCACCACATAGGCCTGCATGTCGCCCACGCCGTGCAGGGTGAGCTGCCGGGTCTGCAGGTTCAGGTCGGCCAGGATGGCGACCGCACCGCGCGTGCCGCGCAGGCGTTGGTCCAGCGCGCGCAGGACGGCGTCGGGCGGATCCTGCCCGGTCAGACAGGTGCCAAGATCCGCCGTCGCCGCCTGGGCGGTCTGGCCATGGCCCAGTCCGTCCAGATGCAGCCAGCGCAGGCCGTTCGGCGTCGCCTGAAGATAGAGGTGATCGCCGTTGAAACGCTCGTCGGTCAGGGCCCGGGCATACAGCCCCAAGCCGGCCCGCCACGGTTCCTGCGCGCCCTTGCCCTTGCGAAACCGGGCCAGCACCGCGGTGCCGGTCCAGGATTTGCTTTGGCTGGCACCCGCCGGCCGGGTATAGATGTGGATTTCATCGGCCAGCCGCTGGATGCTGCCCAGGCCCTTGCCCAGGGTATTGGTACTGGAATAGCCGTCCTGCTGCGCCTGCTTGAGGTCGCCGATGCCGGGCCCGTAATCCAGGGCCAGGATGTCGAGGGTGGGGCCGGGCTGCTCCCAGATCTGGATCATGCCGCGCCCACCCGCGTATTTGACCTGGTTGGTCACCATTTCCGACGCCACCAGCGCCATGTTCTCGCGCTTATGGTCGCTGAAACCGAGGCGCTGGCCGATGGCGAACAACTTGGATCGCACCAGGATGCCGGCGGCTTCGTGCTGGACTGCATTGTTGTATTGGAGGCGGCAGGTGTTGGCGCTATCGATCAGCAGGCTCATGTCGCAGCGGCTTTGATCAGGCACTCGCTGATGCAGCCCAACTGATTCTGCGGACAGCAGATGACCCGACCGCGCCCGGCGCGCTTGGCCTGATACAGTGCCTCGTCGGCCTGGCGCACGAAGTCCTCCAACGTGAGCGAGGGGGGTGTGTCGGCCCGAATCGAAGCGATGCCGACGCTGACCTTGCCCGCCATGCTGCGCAGAACCTGGCGCGCCTTGTCGCAGGCGGTGGCGTTGTCGGCCATGAGCAGCATGGCGAATTCGTCGCCGCCAAAGCGGAAGGCACCATCGACGTCCTGCCGGATCACGCTCAGCATGGCCTGGGCCATCTTGTTGAGGTAGGCGTCGCCGTATTGATGGCCGTATTGGTCGTTGACCTCCTTGAAGTGATCGAGGTCGAACAGGAGCAGGGAGAGCGGCTCGTCGTGCTGACGCATGGCGCGGCGGAAGGCCATCCCGATCCGCATGTCGAAGGCGCGCCGGTTGCACAGCCCGGTCAGGGGGTCGGTCTCGGCCTGGCGCAACGTCTCGTGCAATTCGCGCTGGCGGGCGTCAAGCGAAGCCTGCAATTCGGCCAGCTCGCGTTCGGTGCGGGCACGGGTTTCATCCAGGTAACGCGCCATTTCCTGATTGCGCCGCAGCAGCAACATGGGGTCGATGATCTCGGTGGATTTCTGCAGCTTGCGACTGATCTGTTTGATCTGATCCTGGCCCGGCTTCTCCCGGAGTTTGGCAAGGGGGATATCGTGGCCGGTGTCGCACTTGATCCTGACATCCTGGCCATGCAGCTCCAGCACGACCGGCAAGGGATAGCCGGTGCCGGCCCCGGCCTGACGCAGGCGCCGCCCGATCTCGAGCAGGGCGAGCGAGGCGGTGAAGGGATTGCCCCCCAATTCGCTGATGGCGGTGAGGGACAGCCGGATGAAGTGCTGCACATCCGGCTCAACCGCCAGGTTCTGTCTGAAAAGCTCCACTTGGTCTTCCATCCCGTTGTTATTTTCTCGCCTCTAACTTAATCCGAGTCAGAGGACATTTGAAGCCCGGCGAATCCCGCGCCGGTGCTCGATATCAGCTCTAGGTGGCTGATTTTATTGGGGGCAAAAAACCGTCCGTATGATTACTTATTCGTGACGGATCGCCCGATCAGCTGCTCAATCCTTGGGCAGCTGTAAGGTCTATGCCCATGAGCTGCGTGCAAGTTTAATCGTTGGCATGGGCCGCGATCAATCGCTTCACCGCGTCGACATCGGCATCGAGCACTTCGTAGCGCTGGGGCAGGGCCTCCAGATTCTCCAGGGCGCGCGGGCGTTCGGGCGCGCGGCCCAGGGCTTCGCGGATGGCATCCTCGAACTTGGCCGGCAACGCGGTCTCCAGGCAGATCAGCGGCACGCCGTCTGCGCATTGTTCCAGACCGACCTTGAGCCCATCCGCCGTGTGGGTGTCGATCATCACGCCATAGCGCTCCCACACCCGGCGAATGGTGGCCATGCGGTCGGCATGGCTGCTGTGGCCGGAGCTCAGGCCGTAATCCTTCACCTTGCTGAACAGTCCACTCGGCTTGAGATCGAAACTGGCGCCGCGATCCACCGCACGCCACAATTCGGCCACCTTGGCGTAATCGCGGCCGGTGAGGTCGGCGATGAAACGCTCGAAGTTGGAGGCCTTGGAGATGTCCATCGACGGGCTCGAGGTATGCAAGGTCTCTTCCCCGCTGCGCGGCCGGTAGACGCCCGTGCGGAAGAACTCGTCGAGCACGTCGTTTTCATTGGTGGCGACGATGATCTGACGAATCGGCAGGCCCATCATGCGCGCGACGTGGCCGGCACAGGCGTTGCCGAAGTTGCCCGAGGGCACCGAGAAGGCGACCTCTTCGTCGTTCGATTTCGTGGCGGCGAAGTAGGCCTTGAAGTAATAGACCACCTGGGCCGAGACCCGACCCCAGTTGATCGAGTTGACCGCGCCGATACGATAGCGCGCCTTGAACTCGAGGTCGTTCGACACCGCCTTGACGATGTCCTGGCAGTCGTCGAACACGCCGCGCACCACGATGTTGTGGATGTTGGCGTCCTGCAGGCTGTACATCTGCGCCTGCTGGAAACGGGTCATGCCCTCGAGCGGCGAAAGCATGAACACCCGCACGTTTTTCTTGCCACGCATGGCGTATTCGGCGGCCGAGCCGGTGTCGCCCGAGGTGGCACCGAGGATGTTGATGTCGCGCCCGGCGCGCTCCAGCGCATACTCGAACAG
>DDKN01000118.1 GCA_002339725.1 Thiobacillus sp. UBA2597 | reverse complement strand
CCCCAGCGCCTTTTCATCTCCTGTCTGTTTTGCGCCGGCCCCGTGCTGGCCGGTCCCCTGCCGGCCGAACTCGATGCCGCGCTCAGGCAGGCCGGCATTCCCGACAGCCACATCGGCCTGGTGCTGCAACCGCTGGATGCCGCGGCGCCGCAACTGAGCTGGGGCGAGACGCATTCCTTCAATCCGGCCTCGGTGATGAAGCTGCTTACCACCCTGGCCGCGCTCGACAGCCTGGGCCCGGCCCGCACCTGGCAGACGCGCGTGCTCTATCGGGGCAAATTGCAGCGCGGCGTTCTGCACGGCGACCTGATTTTGCAGGGCGGCGGCGATCCCTCGCTCTCGCTCGAACGCTTTTGGCTGCTCCTGCGCGAGCTGCGCGCGCGCGGTGTGCAGGAGATCCGGGGCGACATCCTGCTCGATCAATCCTTCTATCAGATCGAGCCGGGCGACCCGGCCCGGTTCGATCAGCTGCCGCTCAGGCCCTACAATGCCGCGCCCGCGGCGCTGATGGTGAGCCAGAACGCGCTCGCCCTGCGCCTGGCGCCCGAGGAGGACCAGGTGCGCGCCGCGCTGGAACCGGCCCTGGCCGGCATCGCCATAGTCAATCAGCTCAAGCTCGACAATGCGCCCTGCAACGGCTGGCAGGACGGCCTGGGCCTGAGCCTGGAGGGGGGCAGCCTGCGCCTGCAGGGGCGTTATCCGGCCGCCTGCGGTGAGCGCACGCTCTGGCTCAATCTGCTGCCACCGGACGACACCGTGGCCGAGGTCTTCGCCAGCCTCTGGCGCGAGCTGGGCGGCCGGCACCAGGGCCGCATCCGGGTCGAGCCGGCGTCGGCCGATGCCCTGCCGCTGTTCGAATTCGACTCCCAACCGCTGGCCCTGATCGCGCGCGACATCAACACCCACAGCAACAACGTCATGGCCAAGATGCTTCTGCTCAACCTGGGCGCTGCCCGCTATGGCGCGCCGGCCACCTGGGACAAGGGCGAGCGCGCCGTCCGCGCCTGGCTGGCCGACAAGGGCCTGAAATTTCCCGAGCTGGTGCTGGAAAACGGCGCCGGGCTTTCGCGCATCGAGCGCCTCTCGGCCGCCTCGCTCGCCCGGCTGCTGGCCTGGGCCCCGCAAAGCCCGGCCTTTTACGCCTTTGCCGCGTCGCTGCCGGTGTTGGGCCAAAACGGCACCCTGAAAAACCGGCTCAAGGACAGCCCGCTCGCCGGCCAGGCCTGGCTCAAGACCGGCAGCCTGAACGGGGTGCGTAATCTGGCCGGCTATGTGCTCGATGGCCAGGGCCGACGCAAGGTGCTGGTGCTGCTGATCAACCACGGCAAGGCCGAGGCGGCCGGACCGGTCCAGGAAGCCTTGATCCGCCTGGCCGTCCAGGTGCCGGCCCCGTGAATACGCCATTTCCCGGGCATTTCAGCAGTCACTTATGCACATTGCGCAGCAAAAGGCCGCGCTTCCTGTCAAGAGTTCGCCCCCGGTTTTCAAACAAACTCTAAGCCATTGAAATTAAATGATTAAAACTTTGCGCATTTTCTGGGCTGAACGGCGAAAAGGCCGCAACCACAAGCCTTTTTTGCATTTATACGACACCTTCTCCACATACTTATCCACAGGTTTCGTGGACAACTGGAAAACTCCCTTGTCCGCATTGGGTTTTTTGCCATTCGCGCAGATTTCACTTTAACTTCCGGCCCCAAGTCGCCATGCCCCTGGTTCGCGTCGCGCTCGACGTCCCCCTGCCCAAAGTGTTCGACTACCGCGCCGATGCGGCGACGGGCGGGGATATCGGGCGCCGGGTCATCGTGCCCTTCGGCCCCCGGCGCCAGGTCGGCCTGATCCTGGAACTGCCCGGCAGCAGCGAGGTGCCCGAGGCGCAGCTCAAGCCCGTGATCGCGATCGATCGCAGCTTGCCCGCCCTGCCGGCGGACTGGCTCAAGCTTGCACGCTTTGCCGCCGAGTATTACCAGCATCCGCTGGGTGCCACCCTGCTGGCCTTGCTGCCGCCCGCCCTGAAGCGGGTCAAGCCGCCGCGCGCCGAGCCACCCGCGGCCTATGCCCTGACCGAGCTGGGCCGGGAGGGCGTCGCCCGCCTCAGCCCCCGTGCCAAGGCCCAACGCCAGCTCGCCGAGCGCCTCTTAACCGGCCCGCTCGCCGGCGATGAAGCCGGGCCCTGGCGCAGCCGCTTGCGCGCCTGGCTGCAAGCGGGCTGGGTGCAGGCGGTCGAGGCCGCCGCCCACGGCCCGGTCGTCCCCCCGCCCCGGCCCGAGCTCACGCCGGATCAGCGCGCCGCCGTCGCCGCCGTGCGCGGGGCGCCGGCCGGCTTTTCGGCCTGGCTGCTGCACGGCGTCACCGGCAGCGGCAAGACCGAGGTCTATCTGCATCTGATCGAGGCCCAGCTCGCCGCGGGCCGCCAGGCCCTGGTGCTGGTGCCCGAGATCCACCTCACGCCGCAGACCGAAGCGGCCTTCCGCCGGCGCTTTCCCACCGCGCGCCTGCTCAGCCTGCACAGCGGCCTGGCCGAGGGCGAGCGCCTGCGCGCCTGGCGCGCCTGTCTCGAGGGCCGGGTCGATCTGGTGCTCGGCACCCGGCTGGCGGTGTTCACCCCGCTCGACCATCTGGGCCTGATCGTGGTCGACGAGGAGCACGACAGCTCCTACAAGCAGCAGGAGGGCCTGCGCTATTCGGCGCGCGACGTCGCGGTCTGGCGCGCGCGTCAGCTCGGCATCCCGATCGTGCTCGGCTCGGCCACGCCGGCGCTGGAGACCTGGCACAACGCCGCGCGCGGCCGCTACCGCAAACTGGAGCTGCCGCAGCGCGCCCATGCCGAGGCCGAGCTGCCGGCGGTGAAGCTGATCGACACCCGGAGCGACCGGCCGCGCCAGGGCCTCAGCGCCAGCCTTGTCCGCGCCCTGCAGGACCGGCTGGCGCGCGGCGAGCAAAGCCTGCTCTTCATCAACCGGCGCGGTTATGCCCCCACGCTCTACTGCAACGCCTGCGGCTACGTCGTGCCCTGCCCGCGCTGCTCGGCGCATCAGGTGCTGCATCGCAAGGGCGATAAATTCGAGCTGCGCTGCCACCATTGCGGCCTGATGTCGCGCCCGCCCGAGATCTGCCCCGACTGCGGCAGCCCCGACCTGCGCCCGGCCGGCCAGGGCACCCAGCGCCTGGAGGAGACCCTGGCCGCGCAGTTTCCCGAGGCGCGCATCCTGCGCATCGACCGCGACACCGCCTCGCGCCGCGGCGCCTTCGCCGCCATGCGCGAGGCGGTGAACGCGCGCGAGGTGGACATCCTGGTCGGCACCCAGATCGTGACCAAGGGCCACGACTTTCCCCACCTCACCCTGGTCGGCGTGCTGGGGGCCGATCAGGCGCTGCTGTCGCCCGACTTTCGCGCCACCGAGCGCCTGTTCGCCCAGCTCATGCAGGTGGCCGGCCGCGCCGGCCGGGCCGAGCGGCCGGGCGAGGTGCTGGTGCAGACCGCGTATCCCGGCCATCCCCTCTACCGCGCCCTGCAGGCGCACGACTTCGCCCGCTTCGCGGCGCAGACCCTGAAGGAGCGGCGCGAGGCGGAGTTCCCGCCCTACAGCCATCAGGCCCTGCTGCGGGCCGAGGCCGAGCGGATCGACGATGCCCTCGCCTTCCTCGAGAAGGCCCGGCAGGCCGGCCTGGCCCTGGCGCGGCAACACGGCGTCAGCCTGTACGACCCCACCCCCGCCCTGCTCGCCCGCGTCGCCCGGCGCGAGCGGGCCCAGCTTCTGATCCAGTCCCGCGCGCGCGGCCCGCTGCAGCGCTTCCTCACCGCCTGGCTCGAGGCGGTGCGCGGCCTGCAGCTGCGGCCGGTGAAGTGGAGCATCGACGTCGATCCGCTGGATTTCTAGGCCGGCTCCGGCGGCCCGATGCGGCTATAATTCGCGGAATTTTCCGAACCCGCCGTCATGAGCACCCCGTATCTCGATCCCAAAACCCATCTGAGCGATCTGTTCGGCCAGGCCCTGGCGCAGATCGCGCCCGGCAGCGCCTGCGCCATCGAACTCGAGCGCCCCAAGCAGGCGACCCACGGCGACTGGGCCTGCAACCTGGCCATGCAGCTGGCCAAGGGCCTCAAGCGCAACCCGCGCGAGGTGGCGGCCGAGCTCATCGCCGTCCTGCCCAACTCGGATCTGATCGACCGGATCGAGATCGCCGGTCCCGGCTTCATCAACGTCTTCATCAAGCCGATCGCCAAGCAGCGCCTGGCCGGCCACATCCTGAAGCTGGGCGCCGAATACGGCCGTACCGGACTGGGCCGCAATGAAAAGGTGCAGGTCGAGTTCGTCTCGGCCAACCCAACCGGGCCGCTGCACGTGGGCCACGGCCGCGGCGCCGCCTTCGGCGCGAGCCTGGCCAATGTGCTGGCCTTTGCCGGTTATGACGTGCAGCGCGAGTACTACGTCAACGATGCCGGCCGCCAGATGGACATCCTGGCGCTGTCGACCTGGCTGCGCTATCTGGAACTGTGCGCCGAGTTCGTGCCCTTTCCCGACAACGCCTACCAGGGCGGCTACGTGAAGCTGATGGCCGAGGGGATCTTCGCCCTGCACGGTGAGCGCTACAAACGCCCGGCGGCCGAGCTTTTGGCCGGCGCGCCCGATCGCGGCGAGGCGCCGGAAGAACACCTGGATCACCTGATCGCCTGCGCCAAGCAGTTGCTGGGCGACGACTATGCCTACATCCACAACTACGCCCTGACCGAACAGCTGGGCGACTGCCGCAACGACCTGACCGAATTCGGCGTGCACTTCGACAACTGGTTCTCGGAAAAATCGCTGCACGAGGCCGGCCTGATCGACCGTGCGGTCGAGCGCCTGCAGCAGAACGGCCACATCTACCAGCAGGACGGCGCGCTCTGGTTCCGCTCGACCGAGTTCGGCGACGAGAAGGACCGCGTGGTGCGGCGCGAGAACGGGGCCTGGACCTATTTCGCGGCCGACATCGCCTATCACCTGAACAAGTTCGAGCGCGGCTTTGCCCGCGTGATCGACGTCTGGGGCGCCGACCATCACGGCTACATCCCGCGCGTGAAGGGCGCGCTCAAGGCCGGCGGCGCCGATCCGGACCGCCTGATCGTGGCCCTGGTGCAGTTCGCCGTGCTCTACCGCAACGGCCAAAAGGCCTCGATGTCCACCCGCGCCGGCGAATACGTCACCCTGCGCGAGCTGCGGGCCGAGGTCGGCAACGACGCCGCCCGCTTCTTCTATGTGCTGCGCAAGTCGGAACAGCACCTGGACTTCGACCTCGATCTGGCCAAATCGCAAAGCAGCGACAACCCGGTCTATTACATCCAGTACGCCCACGCCCGCATCGCCAGCGTGCTCAATGGCTGGGGCGGCGCTGTCGCCGACCTCATGGAGGCCGATCCTGCGCGCCTGGAGCACCCGAGCGAGCTGGCGCTGCTCGGTCGCCTGGCCGAGTTCCCCCAGATCTGCGATGCCGCCGCGCGCGAGCTGGCGCCGCACCTGATCGCCTATTACCTGAAGGACCTGGCGGCCGACCTGCACGGCTATTACGTCAGCTGCCAGTTCCTGGTGGAGGACGAGGCGCTCAAGCTCGCCCGTCTCGCGCTGATTGCCGCCACGCGCCAGGTGCTGGCGAGCGGCCTCGCCCTGCTCGGCGTCTCGGCGCCGGACAAGATGTAATGGCGCGTTATCGTTCGCGCGCCCAGCCGGATGCCGAGACCCGGCCGCGCCACAAGCGCGGCGGCCTGTTCACCGGGGTGATGCTCGGCCTCTTGCTCGGCCTGGTGATCGCCGCCGGCGTCGCCGCCTACATCTACCTCACCCCGATGGTGTACAAGGGCAGCGAGAGCCCGCGCGAGCGGCCGGCCCCGGCCGTGGTCGCCGAAAAGCCCGCGCCCAGCCCGCCGCCCCCGGTGGAGTCGAGCGGCAAACCGGCGCCCGACTACACCTTCTATCACATCCTGCAAGGCGGACCGGACGCCAAGGCGCCGGTGGCCGAACCGCGGCGCGAGGTATACTGGCTCCAGGTCGCCGCCCTGAAGAGCCCGGCCGACGCCGACCGGCTCAAGGCCCGGCTGGCCCTGCTCGGCATGGACGTCGTCGTGCAGAAGATCGACAGCGCCGGCGCCACCCTGCACCGGGTCCGGGTCGGTCCGTTCAAGACCGAGGATGCCGCCATCAGCGCCATGGACACGCTGGCGGCGAACCAATTCGAGCCGCGTCTGATCAAAGAGGCGGCCAGCCCACGATAAACAACAGGAGACACGCCATGCCCCGCTACCTTGCCCGTTTGCTGCTCGCCCTTGGTCTGCTCGTGACACCCCTCGCCCATGCCATCCTCGAAGGCGTGGACTACGTGAAGCTGGCGCAGCCGCGCGCGACCGAGACCCGGGGCAAGATCGAGGTGTTGGAATTCTTCTGGTATGCCTGCCCGCACTGCTATCGGCTCGAGCCCGAGCTCAATGCCTGGGCCAAGCGCCTGCCCAAGGACGTGGTCCTGCGCCGCGTGCCCGCCACGCTCAATCCCGATTGGGAACCGCTCACCCGGGTCTATTACACCCTGGAGGCGACCGGCCAGCTCGAGCAGCTGCACGCCAAGGTGTTCGACGCCATCCACATCGAGCGCATCAAACTGAACAAGCCGGAGATCTTCTTCGACTGGGCCGCCCAGCAGGGCGCCGACCGCGCCAAGCTGGCCCAGGCCTACAACTCCTTCAGCGTCAACAGCAAGGTGCAGCGCGCGCGCCAGCTTGTCCAGGAATACAAAATCGACGGCGTGCCCGCCTTCGCCGTCAATGGCAAATACATCACCTCGGCCTACATGACCGGCAGCAATCCAGCCCTGTTCGCCGCCCTGGACAGCCTGATCCGCATGGAGCAGGACGCCAAGCGCGCGAAGCCAGGCCGTTGAAGATCGGCCATGCGCTATCATTGGTCCGGCCCGGTTTCACAGAGCAGACCTCATCCATGAACCCGATCAGCGTCCTCATCATCGACGACCATCCCCTGCTGCGCCTTGGCGTGAAGCAGGCCCTGGAGTCGCAGGAAGGCTTCCGGGTGGCGGGCGAATGCGCCGATCTGCGTTGCGCCCAGACCTGGCTGGAGAGCAGCCAGCACGCCGATGTCGCCCTGCTCGACCGCTCGCTGCCCGACGGCGACGGCCTGAGCCTGGTGCCGGCGCTGAAACAGGCCGGCATGAAGGTGATCGTGCTCACCGTGGAGGATGCCGACGAGGAGATCCGCGCCGCCATCGACAGCGGGGTCGACGGTTACCTGCTCAAGTCCTCCGACATGGAGCAGATCCTGCACGCCATCGGCATCGTGCTGCAGGACGCCGGCGCCTTCCCGCCCCAGGTGCTGCAAAAGCTTTCGCGCGGCGACAGCGCCGACCCGCTGGCCAAGCTGTCGCAACGGGAAATGGAGATCGCCGAATACGTCGCCCAGGGCCACAGCAACAAGGTCATCGGCGCCAAGCTCAACCTGTCGGACAACACCGTGCGCAACCACCTGGCCAACATCATGCAGAAGCTCGGTTTCCACAACCGGGTGCAGGTGGCCACTCTGGTGCTGCAGCACCTGAAGCGCCACAAACGGCTTTAAACCACCAGGGGCTTTACAAACCTTTTCCGCACCGCTAATATCGCGGGCTTCGTTTGGGGGTATAGCTCAGCTGGGAGAGCGCTTGCATGGCATGCAAGAGGTCAGCGGTTCGATCCCGCTTACCTCCACCAGACACAAAACCGGGCGCCCCGGCGCCCGCGACCTGGTAACAGGTCCCCATCGTCTAGAGGCCTAGGACATCGCCCTTTCACGGCGGTAACCGGGGTTCGAATCCCCGTGGGGACGCCACAAATGAAAACGCCACCC